>CACWUV010000088.1 GCA_902764185.1 uncultured Eubacteriales bacterium | reverse complement strand
CATTGCAAACCTCTCCACGAGCAGCTTCGCAACCGGGATAAACAGCGCAGCTACAATCAAAGAAAACAAGCAAACAACACCTGATTGTTACCGGTTAGCAGATCAAAAAGCCTTGCAAATCAAGGCTTTCCGAAGCCGTTACAAACGGGTGCCGATGAATGGGTCGTCCCCTGCGTAAACAGTATCCCAACCGGTAACAAAAACCAACAGAAGAATAACAGGAGGAAAATATGAGTAGCAAAAGACGCAAGCGGCCAGAAAACTGGCCCGCATGGTTCTTCGCCGGAACCATCAATGAAGCCATCTTCTGTCAGGAGTTTCTGGCAGATCACAAATTGGTTTATACCGAAAACGCATTCTTCACGCCGCAGGGAAAAATGATCGATGAGTCGCCGCTGCAGGCAGAGATTTATGAGACCATCGAACCCTTTGCGTCCACCAGCGTCACAAAAAAGATCAGCAACATTGTCGGGCTGATGAAAATTTCAGCACATGTGGATAATCTGCCGCCGGAAATGGATCGGATTCATGTGGCCAACGGCACATTGATGCTGGACGGAAGCTTTTCCACGTCTATGGATCAGATCGTCCGCTGCCGGTTTCCCATCCGCTATAATCCGGATGCCGGGGAGCCGACAAAGTGGCTTCACTTCCTGAATCAGCTGCTGCATCCGGAAGACATTCCCACCTTGCAGGAGTACGTCGGTTACTGTCTGATTCCCAGTACAGCGGCCCAGAAGATGATGGTGATCAAGGGCAACGGAGGCGAAGGAAAAAGTCAGATCGGTGCGGTGCTGAGCAGATTGTTTGGCTGCAACGCAAAAGACGGCAGCATCGGGAAAGTATCCGAGAACCGATTCGCCCGGGCAGACCTGGAGCACGTGCTGCTGATGATCGACGGCGATATGCGGATGGAGGCGCTGAAGCAGACCAATTACATCAAGTCGCTGGTAACAGCCCAGGGCAAAATGGATTTGGAGCGGAAAGGAAAACAAAGCTATCAGGGTTATCTGTATTCCCGGCTGCTGGCATTCTCCAACGGTGATCTGCAATCGTTATATGACCGGAGCGACGGCTTCTTCCGGCGGCAGCTGATCCTGACCACCCGGGAGAAAAGCGCAAACCGAATGGATGACCCGCACATCGCGGACAAGCTGTGCACCGAATTGGAAGCGATCTTCCTGTGGGCCTTCGCCGGATTGCAGCGGCTGGCAGCGAACAATTTCTGCTTCACAGAAAGCGCTCGCGCCAAAGATAACCGGAAAGCAGTAAAGCAGGACGCCAACAACCTGATCGCCTTCCTGGAATCCAAGGACTACATTCGCTTCGATCCGGAAGTGTCCGTCAGTTCAGAAGAGCTATACAAGATCTACTGCGTCTGGTGCAAGGAGAACGGATTGACGCCGCTAAAGCAGCGCAGCGTCAGCGACTATCTGATTGATAAGCAGGCCATGTACAACATTGAATACAGCAACAATCATCTGAACTACGCCCATCGGCGAGTGAGGGGCTTTCGCGGCATCGAAGCCCTGATCCATCCGTCGGGGGATGAGCTGAAAGGCTTCACCCAGGTTTGGCCGAAGGATAATCCCTTTGAGGAGAAAACACACCAGGAGAGTTTTTCCATGTGAATTCGTGTACGTGCGTACTGCGTACGCTGTACGCACGTACGGCAAAATCACGAGATAAACTCGCCTGAGCCTGTATTGCAGGAAGGGAAGCAGCCATTTTGTGCGGCTTCCTTTTTTGCATGGGTAAAAATGAATAAAAATAAAAGAAGGAGTTGACAAGCCATGTGCAAACTTTATAATAAAGTTGATGGGATCACTCCCATCGGGAACCTTGACAACGAAATCATTCCAGCAGAAACCAAGCTTACCATAACCGTTGACGAATTGGCACAGCAACTGAATGTGTCAAGGGCCACGGCCTACAACCTGGCAAGGAGAAAGGACTTCTACCCTGCGTTCCGGATCGGGCACAGGCTGATCATCTCCAAACAGGCACTGAGCCGATGGCTGGACGATCAGACGGAGGTAAGCTGATGAAAAGAAGATTTAATGGGGAAGGGAATATCCGAAAAAGATCGGAACATTCCTGGGAAGCAAGCGTTGCGGTTGCAGACAAAAGGTACTATCTGTATGGCTCGTCCAGAGCGGATGTGAAAGAACAACTGGAACAGTTACAAGCCAAGCTGGACGATGGTGATGTGATTGATATTGATAAAACAGTCGGTGACTGGATGGACGAGTGGTGCGAGTGCTACACCGCCAAGGTGAAAGAATCCTCACGTTCCAGGTATCGTCAAGATATACAAAATCATATCAATCCAACTTTGGGCCACATCAAGCTGCAGGAGTTAAAAATGCCAACTGTACAACGGTTTCTAAATGCCTGCAAAAACGAAAAGGGATTATCTCAAAAGTCCCTAAAGAACATTTACTTGGTACTGAACAAGGCGATGGCATTGGCCCAAACCCAAGGGCTCGTCCGTGCCAATCCCTGTGCCCAAGCAGAGGTTCCTTCGTATGAGGAGCCGCCCAAAGAAATGCGGCCGCTTACCAATAAAGAGGTTCAAATCTTTCTTTCGCATATCTTGGGGCATCCATTTGAAACGCTGTACTATACAGCGCTTTTCACTGGAATGCGAGAGAGCGAATTGATTGGTCTGACTTGGGACTGCATCAATTTTGATACCGGGAACATACACCTATATCGGCAGTTAAAAGCGGTGAAGGGAAAGAGCAGTACATGGACCTTCACAACGCTGAAAAACAAGCAAACCAGGGATTTCATTCTGCCGCCGAGTGTCATACGCATGTTAAAAAAACAAAAAGCCAAACAAGCAGAGTGGAAGCTCAAATTTGGCGAAGCGTATTGTAACAACAACGGGTTGGTATTCACGGATGAATTGGGTAGCCATCTTGCCACCCGCACAGTTTATGAGCGATTCAAAAGAATCATGCGAATGATGAACCTCCCTCAAGTACGCTTTCATGACTTGCGTCACACCTACGCAACGCTCGCGCTGGAAAACGGCATTGATTATAAAACATTGTCCCACAATCTTGGCCATGCTACCGTAGCTTTCACAATGGATAAATATGGACATGTTTCAGAAACTATGCAAATAACCAGCGCAGAAAAAATGGAGTCTTTCATTCAGACTTTATAACTGGTTGTGGCATAACTGTGGCATGAAAAAGAAAAAAGCCCGATTTCTCGGGCTTTTCTGGTCTGGGTGGAGAGATTTGAACTCTCGACCTCTTGAACCCCATTCAAGCACGCTACCAAGCTGCGCTACACCCAGTCACCAGGCGCTCTCTCAAGCGCAAGAAAGATTATAGCAGAGCAAGCGAATTTTGTCAACCGCTTTTTTTAAAAAATTTTAGTATTCTTTTTTTCCGGGGGCCATCGACAGCGGGCGGGCAACGATGCTATAATAAACTGATTGAAAATAATGAAGGATCACAGCATGCGCTATGAATTGATGGTCACGGGCTTTCCCGTTTCCGCCCGGTACAGCCGGGAGACGGTGGAACAGGCGTTCAGACCGCTGCTGAAAAGGCTTGCGGCCATGGCACGGGATCGGCGGCTGATCGTTTTCCTGGCCGGTCCGCCGGCGGTGGGAAAGAGCACGTTGGCGGCGTTTCTGGAAAGGCTGGCGGCGGATATGCCGGAGCTGCCTCGGGTGCAAGCCCTGGGCATGGATGGCTTCCATTATCCCCAGTCCTATATAGAAACGCATGCCGTTATGCGGAATGACCGCCAGATCCCCATGAAGCGCCTCAAGGGAGCACCGGAGAGCTTCGACGTCCGGGCGCTGGCCGACAGGCTGGAGCGGCTCCGGCACGCGGATGCGCCCTGGCCTGTTTATGACCGCAGGCTTCATGACGTGTCGCCGGATGCCGTTCAGGCGGATGCGCCCATCCTGCTGGTGGAGGGCAATTATCTTTTGCTGGACGCGCCGGTCTGGCGGGATCTGCGCTGCGATTATTCCGTCTTTGTCACAGCGCCGACGGATCTCCTGCGCCAGCGGCTCATCGCCCGGAAGATGCGCGGCGGCCTGACACGGGAGCAGGCGGAAAGCTTCTATGGAGAATGCGACGGACCCAACGTGTCTCTTTGCCTGGAGCACAGCCGGGAGGCCGATGAAACCTGGCGCATGGACGAGGCAGGCGATTTGCTGAGCAAATAAAAAGACCGGCCATCAGGCCGGCGTCGGTTGTGCTTATTCGTCCACTTCGGTAAAGGCGTCCTTGCCCAGGCCGCAGATGGGGCAAACCCAATCTTCCGGAACATCTTCCCAGGCAGTGCCGGGCGCGATGCCGTTTTCGGGATCGCCTTCGGCGGGGTCATACACATAACCACAGGGGCACTCGTACTTCTTCATAAGAAGAGCCCTCCTTCTTTAGATTTAGGTTGATTATACAGGAACACGGTATAGAACGCAAGCAAAATCTTTTTGACCCGGAGGAGAAAGCCATGAATCCCACTTTTATCTGCTATGAAAAATGCTCCACCTGCCAAAAAGCCCGTAAATGGCTGGATGTCCACGGGATTTCCTATGCCGTGCGGCCCATCAAGGAGCAGCGTCCCACCCTGGAGGAATTGCGTTCCTGGCAGGGAAAAAGCGGCCTGCCCCTCAAAAGCTTTTTCAATACCAGCGGCCTGCTTTATCGGCAGATGGAGCTGACCAAGCGCCTGCCGCAGATGACTGATGAAGAAAAGCTCAGCCTGCTGGCCTCCGACGGCATGCTGGTCAAGCGGCCGCTGCTGATCACGGAGGACAGGGTGCTGGTGGGTTTTAAGGAAAATGATTGGCAGCAAGCCCTGCAGGGCTGAAAGGAGAAGAAAATGGAATCGCAATTTGTACAGGAGATTCGCGCCGAGCTGACCGATCACATCATTCCCTTCTGGCATGGCCTGCGGGATGACAAAAACGGCGGATTCATCGGCCAGGTGGATGTGGATCTCACCCGGCATCCCGAAGCGGTGAAGGGCTGCATCCTCAACAGCCGCATCCTCTGGTTCTTTTCCGAGAGCTATATGGAATTGAAAGACCCCATGCTGCTTTCGGATGCCGATCACGCCTACGCCATGCTGCTGCGCATGACAGACGAGGGGAACGGGGGCGTCTATTGGGCGCTGAATGCCGATGGCACCGTGGCGGACGGCACCAAACACACCTACAATCAGGCCTTTGCCATCTATGCGCTGTCCGCCTATTATCGGGCCACCGGTAAGCAGGAAGCCCTGCGCCGGGCGGAAGCGCTGTTTGATGTCATTGAAACCCATTGCTGCGACGCGGGCGGCTATCTGGAAGCCTTTACGGCGGATTGGCAGCCTGAAAGCAATGAAAAGCTCAGCGAGAACGGCGTCATGGCGGGCCGCACCATGAACACCCTGCTGCATGTGCTGGAGGGATACACGGGCCTCTATGAAGCCAGCCGCAGCGCCAGGGTGCGGGATCGCCTGTATTTCATCTTCGATATTTTCAGGAACCATGTGTATAATCCCGAAAAGCGCCGTCAGGAGGTGTTTTTCGATCACGAATATCATACATTGATCGATCTGCACAGCTTCGGCCACGATATCGAAACCTCTTGGCTGGCCGATCATACCCTGGACGTGCTGGGGGATGATCAGCTGACGGCGGAGATTAGACCCATGCTGCAGGCCATGGCAGAGCACACCTTGCAGGCGGCCTTCACCGATCATGGCTTTGCCAATGAGAGCGAATGCGGCCGGGTGGATACCAAGCGCGTGTGGTGGGTGCAGGCGGAGGCATTGCTGGGTTTCCTCAACGCCTGGCAGCGCACGGGCGAGGCGCGCTATCGCCAGGCCGCGCTGACCCAGTGGCGCTATATCCGGGATGTGCTGGTGGACCGCCGGAACGGCAGCGAATGGTATTGGTATATCCATGAGGACGGCACACCCGGGGAGCTGCCCATCGTGGAGCCCTGGAAATGTCCCTATCACAATGGGCGGATGGCGCTGGAGGTCATGCGCCGGAGCTCGCAAATCTGACAAAGGAGCAAAATGTTTATGAGCGAAATCATCCGGGAAGGCAATCTGCTGCATCTGCGCAATGGGCGGATCAGCTATATCCTGCGCGTTATGCCGGGCGGCACCCTGGCCCATCTGTATTTCGGGGCGGCTCTCCGCCAGGTGAATGAAACGGCGCTGCTTCGCCATATGGGCGTGGCGGCGGACGACAGCTTTTCCCTGCAGGGCTGTTCTTTGGATCATCTGGCCCAGGAGTATCCTTCCTTTGGCCTGGGGGACATGCGGGAGGGCGCACTGGCGGTGGAGGGCGCGGACGGCGCCAACGCCGTGGACCTGCGCTTTGCGGAGGCTGAAACGCTGGATGGCAAGCCCGCTTTGCCCGGCCTGCCCGCCACCTTTGGCGAAGGCTGCAAAACCCTGCGCATCCGCCTGACGGATGCCTGCACCGGGCTGGAGGTGCGGCTCCTCTATACCATTTTTGACGATTGCGATGTCATTGCCCGCAGCGCCAGCATTCATAACGGCAGCGCGGACAAGATGACCGTCACCAAGGCGCTGAGTCTGTGCCTGGATCTGCCGGACGCGGACTGGGATCTGATCACCCTGAGCGGCGCGTGGGCCGGGGAACGGGAAGTCATCCGCCGCCATCTGATGCCCGGCGAGCAGGGTACGGCCAGCCGCAACGGCGCCAGCAGCCTGCAAACCTCGCCCTTCCTGGCGCTGGCCCGGCCCAATGCCGATGAAAATCTGGGCGAAGTCCTGGGCGCGGCCCTGATTTACAGCGGCAATTTTCTGGCCCAGGCCAACGTGGGCCAATATGGAACAACCCGGCTGCTGCTGGGCATCCATGATCGGGACTTTGCCTGGCAGCTGCTGCCGGGAGAAAGCTTCCAGACCCCCGAGGCGGTGTTGGTCTATTCCCGGGAGGGTCTGGGCGGCATGAGCCGCGTCTTCCACAGCCTGTGGCAGCGGCATCTGCTCCCGCCGCGCTGGGTCCATACGCCCCGCCCTGTGCTGCTCAACAGCTGGGAGGCCGCCTATTTCGATTTTGACGAGGACAAGCTGGTGGACATCGCCCGCTCCGCCGCCCAGGCGGGGGTGGAGCTGTTCGTGTGCGACGACGGCTGGTTCGGCCATCGGGATGACGATACCACCTCTTTGGGGGATTGGTACAGCGATCTGCGCAAGCTGCCCGGCGGCGTCCGGCGGCTGGGCGAGCGCGTGCGCCAGACCGGCGTGCAGTTTGGCATCTGGATGGAGCCGGAAATGGTGTCGCCGGAAAGCGATCTATACCACGCCCATCCCGATTGGTGCATCCGCATCCCGGGCAGGGAGCCCATCACCGCCCGCAATCAGCTGATATTGGACGTGGGCAATCCCCAGGTGCAGGATTTCATCTATAACGTGGTGTCCACCACCCTGCGGGAAAGCGGCGCAGTGTATCTCAAATGGGATATGAACCGCAATTTCAGCAATATCGGCACGGCGGCACTGCCCAAGGATCGCCAGAAGGAGCTGCCCCACCGCTATATCCTGGGCCTCTATGCCGTCATGGAGCGGCTCACCCGGGATTTCCCGGATGTGCTCTTTGAAGGCTGCGCCTCCGGCGGCGGACGCTTTGATCCCGGCATGCTCTATTATGTGCCCCAGTTCTGGTGCTCCGACAATACCGACGCCCTCAGCCGCTGCCGCATCCAGTACGGCACCTCCCTCTTCCTGCCCACCTCTGCCATGGGCAGCCATGTCAGCGCCGTGCCCAACCACCAGACGGGCCGCGTCACGCCCCTGGAAAGCCGCTTTGCGGTGGCGGTGAGCGGCTGCTTTGGCTATGAGCTTGATCCCCGCAGGCTGACGGCGGAGGAACAGCAAGCCCTGCGCGGGCAGGTGGCGTTTGCCCATCAGACGGACCGCCTGCGCCTGACAGGCGCGTTCTATCGCCTGCTGTCCCCGTTTGCGGGCAACGACACCGCCTGGATGACGGTTTCTCCGGATCAAAGGGAAGCCCTGTTCACCCTGGTGCGGGGGCACGCTCTGCCCAACACCGTCCCCATGCTGGTCAAGCTGCAAGGCCTTTGCCCGGAGGCCAGGTACCTGGTGGAGCAGACCGGGGAAATCTATGGCGGGGACGAGCTGATGCACAGCGGCCTGCTTTGCCCGCTGCCCCAGGGCGACGCGGCTTCCCTGCTCTACACTTTGAAGGCGGTGGATTGATATGCGCTATGCGCCCGCGCAGTTTGCGATGTTAGGCCGCCGGGACAGCGGTGATGAACAGTGCCGCCTGTGGTGGTCGGCCTCCGGTGTGCGCTTTATGGCAGCCTGTACCCAGCTGGAAGTTGAAATCGAAACGGAAAAAAGCGACCAGGCGCCCTGGATCGGCGTGCTGGCGGACGGCGCGCCCGTCGCCCGCTTTCCGCTGCTGCCGGGCAAGCGCGCCTATCCCGTGCTGGCAGGCATGGAGCGGTCCGTTTCCCATGAGATCACCATCCTGCGGGACAGCCAGCCCACGGAGGATGAGACCGCGCCGCCGGTCGTCACGGCGCTGATTACGGATGGGCAACTGCAGCCCGCTCCGGCGCGTTCCCGCCTGATCGAGTTCATCGGCGACAGCCTGACGGTGGGCGAGGGTACCGCGGGTCCCGTTTCCGCCATGGAGTGGCGCGGCGTGTGGATGAGCCACATGTGCGCCTTTCCATCTTTGGTATCGGAAAAGCTGAAAGCCGACAGCCGGGTTGTCGCCATCGGCGGCTGGGGCGTGTGGCGCAGCTATGACGATCAGGAAGCCCATACCTTGGGCTATGCCTATGAGCGGCTGTGCCCGCTCAATCCCGCCGGCAACCATGCCTATGGTTTTGACGAAAAGCCCGCGGACGCTGTGGTGATCAACCTGGGCACCAACGACAGCGGCCCCTTTGGACGCGCGGCGGATCAGGAAGCCGCGGCCCAGGCCATCGCTGAAAAGGCCGCAGAGCTGATCCGGTTGGTGCGCGGCCATCAGCCCCAGGCGGAGATCGTCTGGGCCTATGGGCTGTGCGGCAACGCCGTTGCGTGCGCCTTGCAGGCTGCGGTGAAAAAAGCACAGGATATGGGGGATGGCAAAGTATCCTATTTGGCATTGGATGACTGCAACGGCGATCTGGGAGCCCGCCAGCATCCCAGCCGCGCTGCCCATCGGCGGGCGGCAGAGCAGATCGCCGCGGAAATCGAAGAGAAATGGAGGAGCGCGCCATGACCTATGAGGAACTGAACGCCCGATATGAAACGCTGCTGGCCCGGAAAAACAAGGTGGACGCCACGCGGTATAACGGCATCTACGAGCGCTGGGAGCAACCCGTGCTCACCCGGGATCATATTCCGCCTTTCTGGATGTATGATCCCAATCCAGCAACCAATCCCTACATGATGCAGCGGCTGGGTATCAATGCGGTGTTCAACAGCGGCGCGCTGCTGCTGGACGGCAAATACACCCTGGTGGCCCGGGTGGAGGGGATGGACCGCAAGAGCATCTTCGCCGTGGCCCAGTCCGATAATGGTGTGGACGGCTTCCGCTTCTGGGATGAGCCGGTGCTTTTGCCCGATCTCTATCCCGAGGAAACCAACGTGTACGATATGCGCCTCACCCAGCATGCGGACGG
>CACWUV010000087.1 GCA_902764185.1 uncultured Eubacteriales bacterium | reverse complement strand
ACTATAGTGGATGGTGCGTTTCTGTTTTTCGTTCATGCTCTTCCTCCTTTTCTGATGGGCGATGGGTAAAAGAAAAGCACCGGCATAATTGCCAGTGCCCAGTCTTTTACAGTTTACATTATATCATGTCAAGGGGGTGACAGTAAGGTGACATTTGCTGACAATTTTTCATGTTATACGGTAACTACATTTATAAATCAAATTTACCATTTCGGTAAAGAATTGATTGACAACTGCTTCCCTGTGCTCTATGATTGAATAGAAGGAGCTGATGTATATGACGCATCCCGGCAGCATCTTGAATCAAAAATTGAAAGAAGCGCGCATGCATCGCAGCGAGCTGGCGAAGAGAACCGGCGTAACCGAAAAGCATATCTGTACTGTTGTCAATGGACAGAAAGGCATCACGGTCGCATTTGCACAGAAGCTGGGCTATGTTTTTGAGGACGCTTCCTTCTGGCTGAAGCTGCAGGCGGAATATGATGAAGAACAGCTGCGCATCAAAGAAGAAAGCAGCATCGAGGCCCGGGAGCTTGCTATCTTGGAACCGTTGCAGGAAATGATCGCGCATTTTGTCGAGCAAGGCGAACTGAAAAGCGGATGCAGCGATGCCGCTATGGTTATGCAGCTGCGCAGGCTGCTTCGCGTCAGCAATTTGACGGCCATCCCGGAGATCAGTTTTTATGCCGATTACCGCGCACGGCTTGCTTCCAACGAGCGGGCTGATCCTTATGTTTTATTTGCCTGGCAGCGTATGTGTGAAATAGAAACACCGCTTGACGAAATCACCGCCCAATTTGACAACAGCCTGCCCTATATGAAAAGACATGAGATCCGGGCGATCATGTTCTCTGATCCAAACGATATCTACTCCGAACTGAAAAAACTGTTCGCGGAATGCGGTATTGCGTTTCGGATGGTGCCAGCTTTTCATGGTGCTCCGGTTCGCGCGTTTATAAAAGAAACAAACGATCAAAAATTAGTTTTCTGTATGACCGTACCGCACCAGCGAGCCGATACGTTCTGGCATACGCTTTTCCATGAACTGTACCACATGATACATCTTCATTTGGGCCATCTATTTTATGTGGATTTTGATTTCTCGCAAGGGAATAACGATTCCACAGCAGATGAATTCGCCAGAGAAATGCTGATCTCAACCAATCGATACCGGGATTTTCTCCAATCCACGCGCAGAAAGATTGACTGGCCGGACGTGGAACGATTGGCAAAGAGTGCAAATGTTCTCCCTTGCATCGCACTGGGACGGCTGCAAAAGGACGGCGTGCTGGATTGGTCGGATTTTTCGGAGCAGGTGGTAAAGTACTCGTGGGCATGATTGGCCGCGTCATGATCGATTGTCCCTATATTTGATGCGGGCAGATATAGCATGTGAAAACAAGGAATGCAGATGGAGTGTTCTGTCAAAGAGGATAAAGAAAGCACTTCATTTTGCCATATCAATCGAAAGCATGTAGTCCGCAACTTGCTGCGGCATCTGTGTTCCGTCGGCACGGATCACATTTTTGTGATCCGTCCAAAAGTCAGTGTTTTCAACGAATCCGTAATCACACATGCGCGGAAACCACATGGTATATGGAGTAGCTACCCGCAGCAGCTTATGAAGCCGACGACCGGAAACCCAACGCTCATCAGCATCATTTGTTTCAATGATGGACAGGTCATTCATATCGTTCAGTCCTTTCTTCTTTCTGTCAGCCTGCCAAGCGGCTGCACGGTCATGCTTGGAAGCGAGGAATGCCGTTGGAATTTTGTCAAAGGGAAAAAGAAAAGCACCAGCATTGCTGATGCTCTCAATCCACTTCTACATGATACATTTTACCACTGATGCCGGGTGTCCTCAAGGTGTCTTTAGAGTGTCCCTGCAGTGTGGTTAGGGTGTCTTTTGAGTGTCTTCCTTTATGACCATCTTTGAGGAAAAGGACAAAATCGGCGGCATGCTGCAATACGGCATTCCCGATTTCCGCCTGCCCAAAACCATCCTCGATCGCTATAAGGCGCGCCTGCTCGAGCTGGGCGTCAAAATCCGCCCCCATGTGGTGATGGGCGGCGATTTAATGATCGATCAACTGTTTCGGGACGGCTATCGGGCGGTGTTCATCGGCACGGGCGTGTGGCGGCCCAGCACCCTGGGCATCCAGGGCGAAACGCTGCCCAACGTGCACTTTGGCATCAGCTACCTGGCGCGGCCCGTCAGCTATACCATCGGCCAAACCGTGGCCGTGATCGGCATGGGCAACGTGGCCATGGACGTGGCGCGCACCGCCTTCCGCCACGGCGCGCAGCGGGTGATGCTGTTCCAGCGGGGCAGCAAATCGCCCGCCAGCGACCACGAAATGGAGTACGCGCGCCTGGACGGTGCCGAGTTCTTCTTTGGCAAATCCATCCAGCGCATCACGCCCAAAGGGCCGGTGTTCAAGGCCTCCGTCCTCAACGAAAACGGCCGTCCCGTGAGCGTTGCGGGCGAGGACGAATTGGTGCCCGCCGATACCACCATCATCGCCATCAACCAGGGGCCCAAGGATAAGCTGGTCAATACCACCCACGGCCTGCAAGCCTCCGAGCGGGGCCTGCTGATCGTGGACGAAAACAACATGACCACGCGCGCGGGCGTGTTTGCCGGCGGCGACGTGGTGCACGGCTCGCTCACCGTGGTGCACGCGGTGGAGAACGCCAAAAACGCCGCCCGCGCCATGATGCGCTATATGGAGGAAAATGAGTAAGATTTTTCAAATTTACGGGCAGGACGCCCATGATATGACGCTTCGCCTGCTGGAAGCGGCCCACGCCATCCGCCTGGTGCCCGCCGGCGGCAGCGTGGCGCTCAAGCCCAACCTGGTCATCGCCGGCACGCCCGAAAGCGGCGCCACCACCCACGCGGGCGTGCTGAGCGGCTGCATTGCCTATTTCCGCGATCACGGCGTGACGGATATCAGCGTGATCGAAGGCAGCTGGGTGGGCGACGACACTCTGCGCGCCATGCGGCGGGCAGGCTATGACAAGGTGTGCGAGCAATACAACGTGCCCTTCTTCGACCTCAAAAAGGACGCCGTGCAACCCGTCAAAACGGCCATCGGCAGCATTGATATCTGCCGGCGCGCGCTGGACGCAGGGCTGCTGGTCAACCTGCCGGTGCTCAAGGGCCACTGCCAAACGGTGATGACCTGCGCGCTCAAAAACCTGAAGGGCTGCCTACCCGACCGCGAAAAGCGCCGCTTTCACACCCTCGGCCTGCAAAAGCCCATCGCCGCCCTGGGGGCCGCGCTCAAGCCGCGGCTCACCGTGGTGGACAGCATTTGCGGCGATCTGGATTTTGAGGAGGGCGGCACGCCCGTGCAGACCAACCGCATGTACCTGGGCGAGGACGCTGTGCAGCTGGACGCCTACGGCCGCGCCCTGATGGGGCTCACCGCCGAGGAGGTGCCCTATATCGAGCTGGCGGAGCGCTACGGTGGCGGCAGCACGGCCTGGTCGCCGGAGGATGTGATCGAGCTGAACGCCCCCCGCGACGCGGCGGCTTATCCCCGCCCCAGCGGCATCGTGGCGGGGCTGACGAAAAACGTGCACCAGAACCAGGCCTGCTCCGCCTGCTTTGCCGCCCTGGTGCGGGTGCTGCACGCTACCCGCTGCGGCCAGGGAGAGAATATCTATATTGGCCAGGGCTGGCAGGGGCAGACGCTGGAGGGCCTGGGCATCGGCAAGTGCTGCCGGGGCGCGAAGGAATGCGTCATGGGCTGCCCGCCCACGGCGGAGGCCATCGCCAAGCGGCTGGAGGAGCTGCGCTGGGGGTAAATATGGACAAGCTGTGGCCTTTGGAATTCAATATTTTCATCATGATGGCGGTGGGCTTCCTGATCCGAAAGACCAAGGTGCTGGGCAAGGAAGCCGAACGCGTTATCACCGACCTGGTGCTATACATTGTGCTGCCCTGCAGCATTTTCAATTCCTTTCTGGGCAAGGAAAGCGGCATGGCGGCGAGCGATTATTTGGCTGTGCTCCTGATTTCCGTCGGTATCCAGCTGCTTTCGCTGGTGTATGGCAAATTTGCCTTTCCCAGGGAGAGCGCCGACCATCGATGCAATTTATCCTACGCCATGATCTGCTCCAACGCGGGTTTTCTGGGAAACGCCGTTACCGAGGGCGTGTTCGGCGCGGCGGGGCTGATGCTGACCAGCATCTACCTGATCCCGCAGCGCATCATGATGTGGTCGGAGGGGCTGGCCATCTATTCCGGCGTATCGGATAAGCGCGCTACCCTGAAAAAGGTGGCCACCCATCCCTGCGTGGTGGCCTGCCTGCTGGGCCTGTTGGTGATGGCGCTGAATATCCCGATCCCCGCGCTCCTCCAGACGCCCATTCAGAGCATCGGCCGCTGCAATACGCCGCTCACCATGATGATGATCGGCATGATCCTCAGCGAGATCGACCCGAAGCACCTGGTGGATCGAACCATCCTGCGCTTCACCCTGCACCGGCTGGTGCTTATGCCGCTGGTCGTTTACCTGGCATGCCTGGCGCTGCCCGTCAGCAAAACCGTCACGGGCGTCAGCGTGCTCCTGGCCGCCATGCCCGCAGGCGCCACCACCACCATGCTGTCAGCAAAATACGGGCGGGATCCCGAATTTGCCACAAAGCTGGTCGTGTTTACAACGCTGTGCTCTGTCCCGGCTATTTTCCTGTGGAGTTTGATTTTGATCTGACCTATCCCCATGGAGAGCGGCCTGGCAGAGGGCGGCCATCGTTTCCTTCGCAGTCCGTGGCATTTGCCGCGTTCGCGCCCCCATTTCATACTGAAGTGCTCCGCCCTTTCCACCAAAACGGGGGCTGTCTCATTACGAGGCAGTCCTTTTTATGTGCAAAAAGAGCCCGGCAAATGCGGTAGAATACTGAACGTTTCCAAGCGCTTCATTCGGCAGCGGGAAGCCATGGAAGAAAAGATTTCTTCTCTCGAAGGCAAACTGCTCCGAGTCAATCGTTCCATCCTGGCCGAAGGCACCTTTGCTTACATCAAGGAAGATATGAACTTCCGCCGGTTTCTCCTTCGGGGCAGAGAAAAAGTCAAAGCCGAATGGCTGCTTTTATCCTTGGCGCTGAACATTCTCAAGCTCCATCATAAAATTCAAAATGGACGCTTGGGAAAAGGTTTGATAATTCCCGAGGATTTTCCTGCTGGTTTGTGATTTGGCTATACTGTTTCTATCTGTGATTTGTTGCCTTTTTTCGTTATGCTTGTTTGCTTTACGCTTTTTTCAGACTTCTTGCCTTTGCCAAATTGGGATTTGGCAGGGAGAAACGTTAGGCCTTCGCGGCCCTTTCTCTGACCCAGGGAAAGGACGCCCCCATCCAATCCCGCATTATATGCCTTCTTTTTCCATGCTCTTACGCAGCTCAGAGGGCGACACGCCCTCCGTCCGGCGAAAGGCGCGGCTGAAATCCTGCAAGCTGGTAAAGCCCGTCTGTTCTGCGATACTGCTCAGGGAGATGTTGGTGTAGCGCACCATGGTTTCCGCCTTCTGGATGCGCAGCATCTGATGATACCGCACGGGCGAAATACCGAAGCATTCGCAAAATATACGGGAAATATAGGATTTGTCCAGATGATAAACGTTCGACAGTTCCTCCAGCGTCACATGCCGGTCAATATTGCTTTCCAGATAAAGCTGAATCAGCTTGGCCCGATCGTTTTTGTGCTGTACATGGTCGGACTGCAGCCAGCATATCTCGCTGAGCAGCTGGTCCAGCAGACGCAGAAAGCGCCACTTCAGCTGGATTTCGGGAAAATTGCCCGACGGCGAATTATACACGTTGATGATATCAAAAAGCAGCTGTTCAATGTATAGCGGATTTTGCAGCCTAATATGGTTGGGAAAGCTGTCAAAAAAGCGCGTGGTCAAGTCGGGACGGATCCAGCCGCGCTCCTCCTCGGTCATTTCCTGCTTCATCTTGAAGGAGATAGGGATTTGCGAGGAATCCTCGGGCGAGTACACAAGGTCAAAGTGCACGTGGGGCTGCACCAGCGGCTTATCGTGCACGAGGAAGGAATGCACGTGCCCGGGCTTAAAGAGGAAAACGTCTCCTCTTTGGACCTGGTATACCACCTCGTCCACAGTGATGTCAGCCATGCCAGATTTTATCAGCACGATCTCATAATCGTATATGATACGCTTGCGCAGATAATAGTGCGCCGGCATCACGTCATACAATGCAAGGCGCACGTAGGGATTTATTCCATACAGGAACGGATCGGTATACAGATTGGGCGTGACCTTCACAGAATCCTTCTCCTTTCAAATTTAACAATTTTTGTTTTCCATATTGTATCACAGGCCTGAAGCGAATTCAACCATTTATAAAAGCAGGATCTCTTTTCCCAAATATCACATTTTATAAAGAAAAAACAATGTCTTTTCCCTTTTCACCAGGCGAAGACAAAGAGAATTCTTCTCAAAAAACCGCTGATTTGTCCACGATATGTTAAATATATAATAATTCATGCTAACGACAAAGGGGTGGCAGTATGTTAGTATAATACCGAAAACAGAGAAACGAAATTGATACAGAACAACGTCTGTTCAAATCTATTTTGATTACAAGGGAGAAGTATTATGCTGTTAGATCTCACACGGCCGCTGATGCGTAAAACCCGTTCCATATCCCCCGAAAACATCACCGGAGAGCCCGGAAAGGGCGCCGGTACAACGCTTGAGCAGGGAAGCGCCGCCGCCGCCGCCCGCGACCTGGGCTACGGCTGGAAGGTGAACCCCTACGTCATCGTGCAGCCGGGCGAAACCATCGTGCTGGCGGATATTCACGGTATGGGCGTCATCAACCACATCTGGTGCACCGTTACAAAAAAATGGCGCAATACCATCCTGCGCATGTATTGGGACGGCCAGGAGCAGCCCAGTGTGGAATGCCCGATCGGCGACTTTTTCTGCATGGGCTGGCAGGAATTCATGCAGATCAATTCCCTGACCGTGTGCGTGAACCCCGGCAGCGGCCTGAACTGCTGTTGGGACATGCCCTTTCGTAAGCGCGCCCGCATCACGCTGGAAAACCGCGCCGAGGAGGCCATGAGCATTTATTACCAGATCGATTACGCCCTGATGGACGTGCCGGAGGACGCGGTGTACTTCCACGCCCAGTTCCGCCGCGTCAATCCACTGCCTTACAAGACGGACTATGTGATCCTGGACGGCGTTCGGGGCCGGGGCCACTACGTGGGCACCTACCTGGCCTGGGGCTCCAACAACAGCTGCTGGTGGGGCGAAGGGGAGTTCAAATTCTTCCTGGACGGCGACCGGGACCTGCCCACCATCTGCGGCACGGGCACGGAGGACTATTTCTGCGGCTCCTATGACTTTGAAGACCCTTCCACCCATAACCGGTACATCCCCTTTTCCTCTCCCTATACGGGCTTCCAGGTGATCGGGTGCGACCAGCTGTACCGCAGCCAGAAGCGCTTCGGCATGTATCGCTGGCACTTGACCGACCCCATCTGCTTTGAGCGGGAGCTGAAGGTGACCGTTCAGGCGCTGGGCTGGCGGGAGGGGCGGCGGTATCTGCCCTTGCAGGACGATATCGCGTCCGTCGCCTACTGGTATCAAACGCTGCCCGCCGCGCCCTTCCCCCCCCTGCCGGACAAGGATTATCTTGAAGTGATATGACCGTTTTTTGAAAGGAGGCGTAAGCCTGTGGCTGAGCAGGCGCTGAGGAGGCGCAAAAAAAGCCCGCTCTCATCGGATTCCGCGTGGGCGTATGTGTTCGTGGCCCCGCAAATGCTCGGCGTAGCCGTGTTCGTTCTCATTCCCGTTTGTTTCGCGTTCTATCTGAGCCTTTGCAACTGGAACCTTGTCTCCGCGCCGCAGTTCATCGGGCTGGATAACTTCAGGAAGGTACTGAACAACAAAATCTTCTGGCAGGTGCTGCGGAACACGGGATACTTCGCGCTGCTCTACATCCCCAGCGTCGCGGTGGTCTCCCTGTCCCTGGCCATTCTGCTGAACAAGGCCTTCCCCGGCGTGGTGGCCGTGCGCACCATCACCTACCTGCCGCATTTGACCTGCTCCGTCGCCGCCTGTATGGTATGGGCCATGCTCTATCAGAGCGACGGCCTCATCAACTCCGTGCTCGGCGTATTCGGCATCATCGGCCCCAAATGGCTGACAACCACCAAGTGGGCCATGCCGGCCGTCGTCATCGTGAACGTATGGCTGAACATGGGACACCATATGCTGCTGTACCTGGCGGGCCTCAAGGGCATCAATCCCACCTATTACGAGGCCGCCCGCATCGACGGGGCCAATTCGTGGCAGCTGTTCGGGCATGTAACGCTGCCCATGCTGACGCCCACCATCTTCTTTACGCTCTGCACCTCCCTCATCAACTCCTTACAGGAATTCAACTCCGTTTACATGCTGACGCAAGGCGGGCCGAGCCGCGCCACGCAGACCATGGTGTACAAGGTTTACACCATCGCGTTCCAGGACCTTCAGTTCGGCCGCTCCGCGACGTGGGCGCTGCTGTTGTTTGTGGTGATCCTCGCCGTGACCTTCCTGCAGTTCAGGATGCAGAAATACTGGGTGAATTACGATGTTTAAGCAAAATACGGTTGTGCGTTATACGGCAAAGGCCGTTCGGCGAACGCTGCTGGTCTGCGCGATGCTTGTGGTGGCCATACTGTGTATCCTGCCCTTCGCGTGGATGCTTATCATGTCCTTCAAGGATAAATCGCAGCTGTGGATCATGCCACCGAGCCTGAAAATCAGCACGATGACGCTGGATGTTTACAAAGATATCTGGGCCCTGGAAAAGCCCAGCATCCGCCTTGCCTTCCGCAACAGCCTGTTCATCAGCGTCACCGCCACCGTCGGCTGCGTCACAACGGCCTCCCTGGCCGCGTACGCCTTCGCAAAACTGCGCTTTAAGGGAAAGGGCCTGCTGTTTGGCGTCATCCTGGGCACCATGATGATCCCCGGGCAGGCGACGATGATCCCGCTGTACGTCATCATCAAAAGGATCGGCTGGGTCAACACCTTCTACCCGCTGATCATTCCGCACATTCTGCTGTACCCTTACGGCGTGTTCCTGCTGCGCCAGCATATGAACAGCATCCCCGATTCCGTCATCGAATCGGCCAAGCTGGACGGCGCCAGCCAGCCCGTCATTTGGAGCCGCCTGGTGCTGCCCATGGCCCTGCCCTCCCTGGCCACCATCACGCTGATGCAGTTCATGGGCAACTGGAACGCCTTTATGTCCCCCCTGATGTATATTACCGATATTGACCGCATGACGCTTCCGCTGTATATCAACCATTTCCGCGGCGCGTACAACACGGACTGGAATTATCTGATGGCAGCGTCCTCCGTATCCATCGTACCGCTTTTGCTGCTTTACCTGCTGACCCAGCGCTATCTGACCGACGGCATTATGATCGGCAGCGTAAAGGGCTGACGCCAAAGGAAACGAGGCGTTCTTCCGCGCATCATCCGGAGGATGCGCAGCAGGCGCTTTGCGATAGTTGTACATTACTGACCGTTACCGATAAAGGAGGCATGATAAAAAGAAATAGCAGGTGATGCGGAGTGCTCCTTGCTGCTGTAGAATAGAGACAGCGGCAAGACAGGATAGATACTAATTCGGCAT
>CACWUV010000086.1 GCA_902764185.1 uncultured Eubacteriales bacterium | reverse complement strand
GGATCCGTCAGGTCGTCCGCGGGCACATAAACAGCCTGCACGGAGGTGATGGAACCCTTCTTGGTGGAGGTGATGCGCTCCTGCAAAGCGCCCATCTCGGTGGCCAGGGTGGGCTGATAGCCCACGGCGCTGGGCATGCGGCCCAGCAATGCGGACACCTCGGAGCCCGCCTGGGTGAAGCGGAAGATGTTGTCGATAAAGAGCAGCACGTCCTGGTTTTCCCGATCGCGGAAGTATTCCGCCATGGTCAGGCCGGACAGGCCCACGCGCATACGGGCTCCCGGGGGCTCGTTCATCTGGCCGTAGACCAAGGCGGTCTTGCTGATGACGCCGCTCTCCTTCATTTCGTTGTACAGGTCGTTGCCTTCGCGGGTACGCTCGCCCACGCCGGCAAACACGGACAGGCCGCCGTGCTGCTTGGCCACGTTGTTGATCAGCTCCATGATCAGCACGGTTTTGCCCACGCCGGCGCCGCCAAACAGGCCGATCTTGCCGCCCTTGGCGTAGGGGGCGATGAGGTCCACCACCTTGATGCCCGTCTCCAGGATCTCGGTGCTGGTCTCCTGCTCCTCAAAGGAGGGCGCGGGGCGATGGATGGGCCAGCGCTCCACGTCGGTGGGATCGGGCTGATCGTCCACGGCCTGGCCCAAGAGGTTAAAGATGCGGCCCAGGCACTT
This sequence comes from uncultured Eubacteriales bacterium, assembly GCA_902764185.1. Classification (GTDB taxonomy): domain Bacteria; phylum Bacillota; class Clostridia; order Christensenellales; family Aristaeellaceae; genus SFMI01. Next base: position 9,127 of record CACWUV010000086.1, on the reverse strand, counting down.
TTCGCCCACGGGCACGGTGATGGGACCGCCGGTATCCAGCGCGTCCAGGCCGCGCACCATGCCGTCGGTGGCGTTCATGCTGACGCAGCGGGCCACGTTGTCGCCCACATGCTGCGCCACCTCGGCCACCACCTTTTTATCGCCGTTCTGGATCTCGATGGCGTTCAGCAATTCCGGCAGGTGGCCGTCCTCAAAGCGGATGTCCAGCACAGGGCCGATAACCTGCACCACCTTGCCAACGTTTTGCTTGGTCACGTTTGTAGTCTCCTTTCCCATGGGTCATTCCTCCGCTCCGGCCACGATCTCGGTGATCTCCTGGGTAATGGCGCCCTGGCGCGCGCGGTTGTAGCGCAGCGTCAGATCGCTGATCATGGCCCCCGCGTTCTTGGTGGCGCTGTCCATGGCCATGCGGCGGGACGCCACCTCGCTGACAAAGGAATCGCACAGGGCGCTGTACAGCCGTCCGGCCAGGAAATCCGGCACGAACCGCTCCAGCGTCTCCTCAGGTTCCATTTCGTACACGGTATCCACGTGGCGCTCGCTCTCCGCCTCGGCGGGAGGCACGGGCAGCAGCTTTTCTACCTGCACCTCCTGGCTCATCATGGAGCGGAAGCTGGTGTACACCAGCCACACCTCGTCGTAGCGCTCCTGCAAATAGCCCGCGGCGATCATCTTGGACAGGCGATAGCAGGCCTTGACGCCCAGGCTTTCCACCCGGCCGTGCTGGTCGTCCAGCAATTCGACCCCCGCGTGGTGATATTTTTCGATGGCCTTGCGGCCCAGGGGCAGCACGCAGTAGGGCGTATCGCCGCAATGGGCGGCCAGGGCCTTGAACACGTTGGAATTATAGCCGCCCGCCAGGCCGCGCTCGCCCGCGATGACGATATACAGCCGGTTGCGGACGGGCCGCTGGGCCACGAAGGGCACGTTTTCCCCCGCGCAGCGCTGCACCGCGGCCCGCAGGGCCTGGCTGCTGATCTGCGCGTAGGGCTTGCTGTTTTCCATGCGCTCCTTGGCGCGGCGAAGCTTGGAGGTGGCCACCAGCTGCATGGCTTTGGTGATCTGCATGGTGCTTTCCACGCTCTTGATACGCAGCTTGATGTCCTTCATGGACGCTCCTGCCATGGTGCCGCCTCCTTACTTACTTGGTTTTGAGAAAATCGCGGGTATAGGCTTCGAGCGCAGCCTTGAGCTTCTCCTCGGTCTCCTTGGACAGCTGGCCGGTGGTGCGGATCTCCTCCAGCACGTCGCCATGCTGGGCCGCCATGCGCTCATAGAGGCCTTCCTCGTATTCGGCCACGTGGCGCACCTCCACCTCCTTGAGGAAGTCGTGGGTGACGGCATAGAAGATGCACACCTGATCCTCCACGGCGATGGGGTGGCTGCGGTTCTGCTTGAGCACCTCCACGATGCGCTCGCCCTGGGCCAGACGGGCCTTGGTGTCCGCGTCCAGATCGGAGCCGAACTGGGCGAAGGACTGGAGCTCGCGGTACTGGGAGTAGAGGAGTTTGAGGCTGCCGGCCACCTTCTTCATGGCCTTGATCTGAGCGTTGCCGCCCACGCGGCTGACGGAGATGCCGGGGTTCACGGCGGGCATGATGCCGCTGTGGAAAAGCTCGGTCTCCAGGAAGATCTGTCCGTCGGTGATGGAGATGACGTTGGTGGGGATGTAGGCGGATACGTCGCCAGCCTGGGTCTCGATGATGGGCAGCGCGGTGATGGAGCCGCCGCCGTATTCGGGAGCCACCCGCGCCGCGCGCTCAAGCAATCGGGAATGCAGATAGAACACGTCGCCGGGATAGGCCTCGCGTCCCGGAGGACGGCGGATCAGCAGAGACAGGGCGCGGTAGGCCACCGCGTGCTTGCTCAGATCGTCGTAGATGATCAGCACGTCCTTGCCCTGATCCATGAAGTATTCACCCATGGCACAGCCGGAATAGGGCGCGATATACTGCAGGGGCGCCAGCTCGGAAGCCGTGGCGGCCACCACGATGGTGTAATCCATGGCGCCCGCGGCGGACAGGGTGTCCACCAGCTGCGCCACGGTGGAGCGCTTCTGGCCGATGGCCACATAAATGCAGATGACATCCTTGCCCTTCTGGTTGATGATGGTATCCAGGGCGATGACGGTCTTGCCGGTCTGGCGGTCGCCGATGATGAGCTCGCGCTGGCCGCGGCCGATGGGGATCATGCTGTCGATGGCCTTGATGCCGGTCTGCAGAGGCACGGACACGCTCTTGCGCTGGATGATGCCGGGGGCCGGGCGCTCGATGGGCCGATGCTCCTTGGCCTCCACCGCGCCCTTGCCGTCCACGGGCTGGCCCAGGGCGTTGACCACGCGGCCGATGAGCCCTTCGCCCACGGGCACGGACACCACCTGGCCGGTGCGGGAGACGGTGTCGCCTTCCTTGATGCCCTCGTCGGAGCCCAGCATAACGATGGCCACACTGTTCTCCTCCAGGTTCAGCGCCATGCCGTACTCGCCGTTGGGGAAGCGCACCAGCTCGTTGGCCATGCAATTGTCCAGGCCGCTGACGCGGGCGATGCCGTCGCCGATCATGATGATGGTGCCGGTATCGCTCTCGGAAATTTTGTTTTCGTAGTTCTTTATCTGCTCTTTAATGAGCTTACTGATCTCCTCAGGTTTTAACTGCATCGTATCACCTACTCATTGTCGATCATGGCCCGGTGGATCTCCTCCAGGCGATGGCGAACGGTGTTGTCATAGCGCTGGCCGTTCATCTCCAGCAGCACGCCGCCCATGACGGCGGGATCGGTCTTTTCGGTCAGGTGGACGGTTTTGCCCGTCATGTCGCGCAGACGGCTCTTGAGCTTGAGCCGCTGGGCGTCGCTGAGGGCCGTCACCGTGGTGACGGTGGCCTCCACCACCGCATGGTCGCGGTTGAAGCTCTCCCGGAAGGCGGCCTCGCAGCCCTCAAACTCATGCAGAATCCCCCGCTCGCACAGGAGCTTGAGAAAATTGAGCATGTAGGGATGCACCTGACCACGCAGGGCGTTATCCAGGATCTGGACCCGCTCCTGCTTGGGCAGGGACATATTGGACAGCAGCCGGCAAAAATCCGGCTCCTGACGGAACAGGCTTTTGAGGGCCTGCAATTCCGCAAGCATGTCCTCCGTCAGCTTTTCCTCGGCGCACAGGGCGTACAGACCCTCGCCGTATTCTCTGGCCAGGTCTGTCACTGCTGCTCACCCACGTTCCGGATAAATTCGTCCACGAAATCCTGATGGTCCTGGGGGTTGATTTCCCGCTCCACCACCTTGGAGGCGATGCTGACGGCGATGTCGGAGATCTCCTCCCGCACGTCCAGCAGCATCTGGCGCTTTTCCTGGGCGATCTCCTGCTCGGCCTTCTGCTTCAGATGGCTGGCCTGGCTGGAAGCCTCCGCCACGATGGCGTCGCCGCGCTTCTGGGCAGTCTGAACGGCAGAGCGAACCAGGCCGTCCGCCTCTTCCCGGGCGGAGGCCATCTTGGTCTCATATTCCTTTTTCATGCTGGCCGCCGCGCTGCGGTTCTCATTCGCCTCGGCATATATCCCCTCCACCTGCTGTTTGCGGGTGTCAAACATCTTTTGCACGGGCTTGAACAGAACGCGCTTGAGGATCAGGAACATGACCAGCAGGTTGGCGAAGGAGATGAGGATATCCCAGATATTGACAGATATGATATCCAAAAACTGCATTGATGTTGCCCTTTCTGCAAGCAAGGATGGGGTTCTCTTACAGCTTGCCCATGGATTCCAGAGCAGTCTTGAAGGCGTTGATGAACAGGTTGGGGGCCACGAAGATCAGCAGGATGCCGATGACCAGGCCGTACAGACCGGTGGTTTCAGCGATGGCGCAGCCCATGATCATGGTGCTGGTCACAGCGCCCTTGGATTCGGGCTGGCGGCCGATGGCTTCGCAGGCACGGGCAACGGCGTTGCCTTCACCGATACCAGGGCCGATACCGGCGATCAGGGCGAGACCGGCGCCGATGGCGCAGCCGGCGAGGATGATACCAATAGCAAGTTCGATCATGACAAGGGAACCTCCTTAATTTATAGCGTGTGTATATTGCGTTATGCGGGCATGCCCGCGTAAAGCCTGTTTATTCTTCCTCCGGCGCGCCGGTGGCGATGTACAGCATGGTCAGCATGGCGAAGATAAAGGCCTGCATGCAGCCGCTGAAAATGTCAAAGTAGAGGCTGAGCACCGCGGGAATGCCCACCCGCAGCCAGGGGATATTGCCCAGGAAGCCCGGCAGCCAGCCCAGGATCATGTGGCTGAGGTTGCCCAGGGCGTAATGCACCAATGTGGCGATGACCACGCCGGAGAGCACGTTGCCGTAATGACGGAAGCTCATGGAAACGGGGGTGGCAAACTCGCCGATAACGTTGAAGGGCATGAACACGGGAATGGGCTCAAAGAAGCCCTTGATATAAGGCCAGAGGCCGCCTTTGAGTTTATAATGGGTGATGAGGATGAAGACCAGGATGGCCCAGCCCGCCACGATGTTCATATCACTGGTGGGCGGGAAAAGCCCCAGCAGGCTGGACAGGCTGGAGAAGGCGGAGAGCCCCAGGATGGCGCATACAAAGGGGGCGAAGCCCATGAAGCGCTTGCCCATGTTGTCCGCCACCAGGTCGTTCACCTTTTCCACGATCCATTCCGCCACGATCTGGCGCTTGGAATCAGGCACCACCTTGATGCCATGGGTCAGATACAGGCATAGTCCCAGCAGCGCGATCATCACCGCCAGAGAATTGACCTGGGCTTCGGTGATATACAGGTTTTGCAGCGGCATGGGGATGGTCAAAAACACCATGGCGCCGGTAATGGAGATGCCCTCCTCCACAGGCTTCAAGCACACCTTGAGCGCAATGGCCGCCACGAAGGGCACAATGATCATGGCCAGATACAGGATATCAAGCAGCCTTGCCTTGGTTTTTTCATTCATTGCGCTTGGTTCTCCTTCTTAAGCAAAATACCTTCAATAAAAATGGTGATCCGCGGGAACAGCTGGCACAGCAGAGCGGGCACGGGATCAACGCCCGGGATCAGATAGGCCGCCCCGGCCATGGCCACCAGCAAAAACAGCCGTCCCGTGTAGGAAAGCTGCATCAGCCTGCGGCCCGCCTTGGCCTGGGGACTGAGCTCCTGCTTTTCCGGCTCCTGCCCCTCTTCCGGCTCTTCCTCCGGCGGCAGCTGCACGCCGTTCATCTTTTCGGCGGCTTGCTGCACGGAATACGCAATCAAAAAGAAATTGCCAATGGCAAACGCCGCGCCCAGCAGCGTCCCCAGCAGCACGGAAAGACGAAATTGCCCGATGATCAGATACACCGCCAGCATCAGCACGGACATAAGCCCCACGCCCACGGCAATCTTTGCGGTTTCCTTTTTAACAGCGGACTGAACCTTCACCGAATCCCATCCTTTCCTATTATATACTCTATCACGAAAAATGCCTGCCTGTCAATAAACAATTGGACATTTTTGTACATGTTCATTCAGGGTTGACTGGTCGTTTTTTTCTATGCGTTTATGGGGCGGACGGTAATTGGAATACAGAAATTTGATAGTGTCATAAATAGATCCTTCGGCTTCGCTCAGGATGACATCGATAGGTTCTTTTTTTCTTGTTTGTTAGCTTTTTTGCAGCAATTCGAGTCACTAAACAAAAAGAAACTTATCTTACAATGTCATCCTGAGCGGAGCGTAAGCGCAGTCGCTCGCTTTGCGCTGGCCGAAGGCCAGCAGGATCTCGTTCTCCCCGTCAAATTTCTGCTTTCAGCACACCTGCCATGCAATAAAAAAGGCCTCCGAAAAGGCCTTTTGCAATGCGTGCTCACGCCATCTTTTTGACGATGATCATTTCCACCTGACGGCCGCGGATGGACACCCGCACGTCGTCGGCCACGTGGGCCACCACGGATTTTTCCAGCTCATCCCAGGCATCCCGGGCGGCGGCGCTGGTTTGCATCTGGCTGCTCAGGGCGTTCTGATACCGCGTCATGGACCACTCCCAGTCCAGGGTGGGCAAAGAGGACTGCTCCATGACCCCGGGCAGCAGCAGGGAGGAATGGGCGGCGGCGATATCCTCGTCCGCGCCGCGGTCAAAGAAATCCCGCAGGCGGCCCATGAGCCCCCGGGCGGATTCATTCTTGCCGGTGGAGGAGGCGGCCAGCAGAGAATCCCGCTTTTCGCTGTCCATGCGGGTCCTCACCTGCAAATGCAGCTGATAGGTGCCCTTCTCGTCGTCCTCGATCCAAAATTCGCCCTTGGTCTCGCCGGTGATGGAGCGCATCATGCCCAGCATTTCTTCGGCCAGCAGGCGCAGGTGCAGGGCGTTTTTGCCGGTCAGGCCCTTATAGGCCGCCACCTTGTCCACCTGGCTCAGAGCCGTTTCCATCTGGCTTCCACGGCTGGAAACCTCAATCACATCTGTTCTCATGCTCGGTCCCTCACTCGATGGTCAGGATGTCGGCAAAGCCGGTGACGTCGAACACCTCGCGCACCACTTCGTTGACGTTCTTGACCTTCATGCCGCCCTTGCCGCTCATGGCCTTATGGGCAGACAGCAGCACGCGCAGGCCGGCGGATGAAATGTAATCCAGCTTGGAAAAATCCAGGCACAGGCTGTCGGCGGCGTCCAGGGACCCCTTCAGCTCCGCTTCCAGCTCGGGAGAGGTCATGGTGTCCAGACGGCCCTCCAGGGTGATTTCCAGGGCGTTTCCGTTTTGTTTTTTGGTGATCGTCATTTTGTTTTTCCTCCTATTATTTGGTATGCGAAATGCGCTTGCTACCGCGGGTGATGGCCCGCTGGGGGCAAACCAGCAGGCACAGGTGGCAGCCCACGCACTTTTTGCCGTTGAGCACGGGATGGCGGTTCTGGTCCAGGGTGATGGCCTGATGGCCGCCGTCGGCACAGGAGATCATGCAGCGCCCGCAGCCCATGCAGCGGTCCCGGTCGAATCTGGGGAAGATCACGGTGTCCCGCTCCAGGGTGTCGGTGGTGCTGCTCAGGGCGTCCAGGCCCAGGCCCACGGCCTCCCGAACGTTGGCAAAGCCCTTTTCCGTCAGATAGAGGTTAAGGCCTGCCTTGAGGTCGTCGATGATGCGGTAGCCATACTGCATCACGGCGGTGGTCACCTGGATGGAGCCGCCGCCCAGCAGGATGAATTCCAGAGCGTCCAGCCAGTTTTCAATGCCGCCCATGGCGGAAATGTGCATGCCCGAAAGCTCTGGGTTCTGGCCCAGCTCCGCGATGAAGCGCAGGGCGATGGGCTTGACGGCGTTGCCGCTGTAGCCGCCCACGGCGCTGTGGCCGTGCACGGCGGGCTCGGAAACATAGGTGTGGGGATTGACGCCCACCACGGATTTGATGGTGTTGATGGCGGCAATGCCATCCGCGCCACCGCGCCGGGCAGCCTCCGCCGCCGGGCTCATGGCCGCCACGTTGGGGGTCAGCTTGGTCAGCACGGGAATGGTACAGGCGCGCTTGGCGGCGGCGGTGAACCGCTCCACCAGCTCCGGCACCTGGCCGATGTCGCTGCCCAGGCCGCCCTCGGCCATATTGGGGCAGGAGAAATTGAGCTCCACCGCGTCCGCGCCGTTCTCCTGGCACATGCGGGCCAGCTGGCCCCACTCCTCCTCGTTCTGGCCCATGATGGAGGCCAGGATGAACTTGGTGGGGTATTTTTCCTTGAGGCGGCGGAAGATCTCCATGTTTTCCGCCACGCTGTGGTCGGACAGCTGCTCGATATTTTTGAAGCCCATGATGCCGCCGTTATCCCCCGCGATGGCGGAGAAGCGGGGCGAGGCCTCGTGGATGTCCAGGGTGCAGATGGTCTTGAAGCACGCGCCCGCCCAGCCGGCCTCAAAGGTCCGGGCGCACATGTCGTAGGTGCTGGCCACCACGGAGGAGGACAGCAGGAAGGGATTTTCCAGCGGGATGCCGCACAGATCGCACCGCAGCCGATCCTCGTTCTCTGGCCGGGGCGTTTCGCACTCCGGCTTCACCTGATAGTACAGGCGGTTGATCAGATCATGGATGGGCACTTCGCCGGGACGCACGCAGGCCCGCTCGCAGGGCGCGGAGCAGGTCAGGCAGGGATTCTCCCGGGGCAGCCGCAGCGCCGCGTCCTGCTCATTGCGGAACCACACGCTGCGCAGAAAATCCGCGGGATTCAGCTTGCCGCAGGCGGCGCTGCAGGGGGCGTCGGCGCACAGAGCGCAGCGGATCATATCCGCCCGGGGAATACGCGCTTCGGCTTGGAGCATGGCAAATCCTCCTTTTTTACAGGGTGATGCCCAGGTTCTCCAGCAGGTCGATGACCACCACGCAGTCAGGCTTGGCCTGCTGCATGATAAGCTTCATGATGTTCTCGGGCACAGCCACGCAGCCGCCGGTATAGGGCTTGACGGGGCCCAGACAATGCAGGAAAATAGCGGAACCCCGGCCGGGGGTGCCCGCCTCATTGAAGCTGATGTTCAGGCAATACTGATACTGGAAATCGTAATCCACGATGTGCTCGCTGTCGTCCATCATGAGATCGGGGCAGTCCTTGATGTCCACCATCTCGTTATAGCGCATGCCTTCCCGCTGGTCGCCGGACCAGTAGGTGTCCTCCGTCACCTGGAAATAAGGCAGGATGCAGCCGGGATCGGCGGCGATGCCGAAGGCCTTGTTGAAGCGGTACACGCCGATGGGCGTCTGGCCGCAGCCTTCCACATGGTCGGCATCCAGGCACAGGCCATTTTTGCCCACATAGCCGGGGGTGGACAGCAGCTGCTTCCACTGGCCGTTTTCGTCCTTCTGGTGCATGGATATATAGGCTGTGGTCTTCTCCATGCCCAGAGCCGCCACCACAAACAGCTGGTCGGCCTCCTGCGCGGCGGGCAAACTTGCCACCCATTCGGGAGAATCCACCGTTTGCTGCCGGGAAGCATAGAGCTCTTCGCCCAGGGCGGGCGCGCACAGGGATAAAACGGTTATCGCGGTGAGGATCAGCGCAAGGATGTTTTTCATGTTTCCTCCTCGTATTATAGTGTCGTAGTTTATAGCTCCTCACCAAGAGCTGTGCTACACTGCTGGGGATGCTGTGGATTGGTATTGTCCTCCTACCGC
>CACWUV010000085.1 GCA_902764185.1 uncultured Eubacteriales bacterium | reverse complement strand
CTTTGCACCGGGGCACGCCTGCATAGACAATACGACACCAATAACAATCACACCAGCGTTGCAGCACGCTACGGCAAGCTGCTGATTGCCATAAAATGCCGTATCCCGACGATTCTCGAGGACGCCACCCCAGGAGAAAAACTGCGTTATTTCCGGGAGCTTCGTATGCTCTCGCAGAAGCAGCTGGGCACCCGGATCGGCATGACCAGTCATGGCATCCTCAACTATGAAAAGGGCTTGAATCCCATTTATTATGAAGAAGCTGTAAAACTGGGAGAAATCCTGAATGTGGCGCCGGAAAAACTGTTGGATGACTACTCCCGGTTCTGTATGCCCGGATATGGAAACAGGATTCGGACAATCCGAAAACTGTATGGCTTGTCTCAGGTTCAGTTTGCAAAAATGACGGGCTGGAATCGCGCCACGATCAGCATATGGGAGAAGGAAATCGGCGGCCATCACCCGAATAAAGAAGCATACCGCCGTCTCCTTCGCCTGGCGGAAGAAAAAGGAGTCAAAATCAATGACACATGAGAAACAACGCATATGGATGATCCAGCAATTACTGAACGAGGAGCCGGAATATAAAGGATATGCCATTCCCGATGACGAGCAGGAACAAAAAAATTTACTGCGCGCGCTGATGAACGTGCGTCCGCCCCGCCCCATCAGCCAGGAATTTCTGGATATCCAGGATTCATACTTGGCGGAAGAAAACGCCCGGGCTGGCATTACCGATATTGATACTTTGCAGCCCTGTAAGCTGGATGATCGCATCATCCTTTGGCAAGGCGACATGACCACCCTGCGGGTGGACGCCATCGTGAATCCTGCCAACAGCGCGCTGCTGGGCTGCTTCCGTCCCCTTCATTCCTGCGCTGATAACATCATTCACACCAAAAGTGGCATCCAGCTGCGCTTGCGCTGCAATCACATCATGACCGCCCAGGGTCACGAGGAACCTACCGGTCAGGCTAAGATCACGCCAGGCTATAACCTACCTTGTAAATATATCATCCACACCGTCGGTCCCATTGTAGATGGCCCGCTGACCAAGAGACATGAAGCGCTGCTGGCCTCCTGCTATCGCTCCTGTTTGAAAATCGCAGAAGAAAATGGCTGCCAGAGTATCGCCTTCTGCTGCATCTCCACAGGCGTTTTTATGTTCCCCAACCAGCGGGCGGCTGAGATCGCCGTGGACACCGTGCGGAGGTATTATGCAGAAACCGGCAGCCGGATCAAGACGGTGTTCAACGTATTCAAGGATTTGGATTTGGAAATCTATGATGCTATCCTGAACAGGTCTTTCAATTGATCAAATAATGGATATATGCTGCGGCTGGCAATGCGCTTTGCCAGCCGCTGATTTTTTAACCATATCTTTTTAAAAATCAGAGAACGTTTTGATGACCAGCTGCATCAGCTCCTGTACGGCGGGAGAAAGGATCAATTGGGAGGAATAGGCCAGCACGTGATTAATGGAACAAAATTCGCTGCCGATCACCAGCCCGGCCTGACTGGCCAAAGATACGAAAAACTCTGGCAGCATGCAGCAGGCATTGCCGCGGATCACATGCTCCAGGATGGTTCTTGTTTCGCCCTCCATCACCCGCTGGGGATAGATCTGGGAGGCGGAAAGCCGCTGCTCGATCAGCGCATGCAAGGTGGATCCGGTGGGGTACTGGCTCAGGAACATGCCGTCCTCCAGCGCCTGGCGCAGGCCCTCCATGTCTGTTTTCCCGGTATAATCCCGAGGAAATATCATCATGAGCCGGGAGGGCAGGAAAGGCAGATAGGTGAGGCCCGGCGCCGGCTGATTCCCGGAGATGAGGACAGCCAGAACGGCGTCGCCCCGGCGCAGGGCCTCCCGGGCCCCCGCCGCGTTGCATTGCGTGATGTCCACGGTGTATTCGGGATGCAGCTCGGCAAAGCTTGGCAAAACGCGCTGAACAAAGCGATTGTAAAAGGGTGTGTCCACCATGGCGCGAATGGAATGATGGCGTTCCCGCCGCATGGCGGCCAGCCGCTGGTTCATTTGCTGCTCCAGGTGCAGGATGGCGCGGGCGTCGCTGATAAAGTATAGCCCGGCGGGGGTGGGCTCCATGCCGCCCGCGGTGCGGCGGAAAAGCGGAGTGCCCAGCTCTGCCTCAACATTTCGCAGATGGCGGGACAGGGCGGGATGGGACAGATAAAATCGTTCCGCCGCCCGGGTGACGGAGCGCTCCTCGGCGATGGCCACGATGTATTCCAATATCTTTGTGTTCACACCAGTCCCCCTCCCTCCACCGGGCCAAATTCCCGATCAATGGCTCGCAAAGTCTCGCTCCACTGGATCCCCAGGGGCGCTTCTTCATATTTCATGCGCAGCATCAGCCAGACCAGATAGCGCTCAGCCTCAGGATACTGATGCCCGCTCCGGGTCATATAGACCATGGTGAGCAAGGGAGAATTGTATAGCCGGAAAAAAGCGATCTCCGGATCGGGCCGGACGTAATAGGAAGGCAGGATGGCCACCCGGGTTCCTCCGCGTATCATAGCCAATTGCAACTGCATATTGGGCAGGGAGTATACGATCTGGGGATGAAAGCCCTCCCGTTCAAACAACGCCTGCACCAAGCCGTGCAGGTTGGAGGAAGGCCGGGGCTGAATAAAGATGGTATCCTCAAAATCCCGCAGCTCCGCGTAGGGCAATTCCTCCAGGCGGGCAGCCGTGTGCTTCACCAGCGGATGAAAAGAAGGCACTGCCAGAACCAACTCCTCGTTATGAATGGGCAGCGCCTGGCACCCGGCAGGGGCCGTGCCCGTATAGGTGGACATCACGGCGTCCAGCTGCCCATGCTGCAGCAGTTCCATCAATTGGTTGGCGTAGCCCTCTGACAGATCCAGATGAACATACGGGTACCGACGGTCAAAAAACGGGTAGATATGAGCCATGGTTTCGATGCCGCGGTTGGGAGAAACACCCAGCCGCAGCGCCGCGGGCGCCTGCCTGTCCAAGGACGCCAAGGCTTCAAAGGTGTGCCGCTTGAGATCCAGGACACGCTGAGCAGTCTGCAAGTACAGCCGCCCCGCCGGGGTGGGCAGATACTGGCGCTTGCTGCGGAAAAAGAGCTCCAGGCCCACCTCACGCTCCAGCTCGTTCAGATATTTGCTGATGGCCTGCTGGGATACGCCCAGCTGCCGCGCCGCGGCGGAGGGATTGCCCTCGGCGGCGACGGCCAGCAGATAGGGAAGCTGATCGATGTTCATGCCACCCTCCAAATCACAACTTTTTGTTACATAATATACAATTGTTTGGAAATTGTCAATCCCCATTCAATATCCTATAATGTGACCATAAAGAACATGTTGCGGCATGAGGAGACAACAAGCTGCAATATGGATACATTGTCCTCACAAACGAACTGAAAGGAAGGAATCCCATGAAGAAGATCATCGCTCTCCTGCTTACCGTTGTGCTGACCCTGAGCTGCTGCGCCGCTCTGGCGGACGAGATCTGGGCTCCCGGCAAAACCGTGTTCATCGACGTTGGCGCTCGCGCCGGCGGCGGCACCGACCTGATCATCCGCTACATCACCCAGGCTCTGGGCGAATTGAACCCCGGCGTCAACTTCGTGGTCAACAACTATGACGTGGCTGACGTGGGCCTGGGCAAGGCCGCTTTTGCCGAACCCAACGGCCTGAACCTTTCCGTTGTTTCCGTCGGCAATGTGACCAACTACCACTTCGGTTCCTCCAACTTCAATCCCGAAGAAGTGTTCACCATTGTCTCCAGACTGACTGCGGGCGGCCCTCAGGCCTATGTGGCCACCGCCGGCGCTCCTTACAGCAACTTCAGCGAGCTGGTGGAGTATATCCGCACCAGCGACAAAAAGGTTAAGATCGGCGTCAACATGGGCGCGCTCTCTCACCTGTCCTGGCTGAGCGCCTTCAACACCATCGATCCCGAGCTGAACAACATGGTCAACTATGTGCAGTCCGGCGGCGAAGCCGACAAGCTGACCAACATCGCCTCCGGTTCCATCGATCTGGCCAACTGCTCCATGAATAACGCCATCGCCTATGAAGCCGACGGCAAGCTGGTGGTGCTGGGCATCATCGGCCCCGAAGCCGCGACCCGCGAATCCACTGGCGCGCTGGTGGGCGCCGAGCTGGGCGAACAGTATGCCAGCCTGAAGGAACAGGGCTATGATTACAGCCTGGATGTCGGTACCTACATGACCTTGCCCGCCGGCACTGATCCCGCCATCGTGGAATATGTGAACGCCAAGCTGCTTGAGCTGAACGGCAACGAAACCTTTGAAAACGGCATGAAGACCATGGGCCAGTTCACCAACGTCACCAACCTGGAGGAAACCCAGGCGGCGTGGGCGGCTGAAGTGGACGAATTTGTCGGCCTCATGCGCGACCTGGACATGATGGTGGTCGAGTAATCCTCCGCATAAGAGACACAACAAAATCAAGTCCCGGCCGATTCCTTCGGCCGGGACATTTGGAAAGGAAGCAACCGCATGAAAAGGATCAATCGCACCTATATCATGGGCGTGCTGGTCATGGCGCTCGCCGCATGGATCGGGTGGCAGACCTCCAAAATGCCCACCCGCTTTGTCACCAACGAGCCCGGCCCCAAGCTGTTTCCCTATATTTCGGCCATCGGCATGGCGGTATGCGCCGTGCTGTCCATGATCTTTGATGCGCCCAAGGAAGCCAAGGAAAACAAAAAGCCCCTCATGGACAAGAAAGGCTGGCTGCGCGTAGGCCTGCTGGTGGGAGAGTTTGTGCTGTTTGCCGTCGGCATGAACGCCATCGGCTTCTGGATCACCTCCATGGTGGGCATGCTCGCATTCTTCTATACCCTCAAGGGAGAAAAAAAGATCAATTTCTGGGTGGCCCTGCTGATCGCTGTGGCGCTGGGTTCCCTGTGCTATTTCGGCATGACCAAGCTGTTCAATATCCCCATGCCCAAGGGCACCTTGTGGAAGGCCTGGGGCATCAATATGCCTTAACTGAAAGGAGGATCATACAATGGCATCGTTCATTTCCTCGCTGCTGGTGGTTCTCCAGCCGCTGAATCTGCTGGCGCTGTTCGCCTGCGCTGTCATCGGCGTCATCCTGGGCGCCATCCCCGGTCTGGCGGGCGGCATGGGTATCACCCTGATTCTGCCCCTGACTTTCGCCATGACCACGGAGCTGAGCTTCTCCATGCTGCTGGGCATGTACGTGGGCGGCGTGTCCGGCGCGTTCATCGCCTCCGTGCTGGTGGGTATCCCCGGTTCCGCCTCCGCCATCGCCACCTGCTATGACGGTTATCCCATGACCAAGAACGGCAAGGCCGCCAAGGCCCTGTCCATCGGCATCACCGGCTCCTTTATCGGTACCTTCTTCTCCGTCCTGGTGGCTGTATTCGCCTCCAAGTTCCTGGCCAACGTCGCCATGAAGCTGGGTCCCTGGGAATATTTCAGCCTGTGCTTCATGGCCGTGTCCCTGGTCATCGGCCTGGGCGGCAAATCCGTGTACAAGAGTCTTATAGCCGCCTTTATGGGCCTGTTTCTGGCCACCATCGGCACCGACCAGGTATCCAACCAGATGCGCTTCACCTTCCGCAACTATAACCTGATCGGCGGCATCAGCGTCATCGCCCTGCTGATGGGCACCTTCGCCCTGCAGCAGGTGGCCATGAGCCACGGCCAGGGCAACAAGGAGATGCCCAAGGTGGACGGCTCCAAGCTGGGCGGCTTCGGACTGACGGGCAAGGACTTTAAGGACAACCTGGGCACCATCATCCGGGGCTTTGTGATCGGCCTGGGCATCGGCTTCCTGCCCGGCCTGGGCGGCGGCGTGGCCAACATGATCGCCTACAGCCAGGCCAAAAAGAGCAGCAAGAACCCCGAAGCGTGGGGCAAGGGCCATGAGGGCGGCGTATGGATCAGCGAGGTTTCCAACAACGCCTCCATCGGCGGTGCCATCATCCCCATGCTGGCCCTGGGCATCCCCGGCGACGGCACCACGGTGATGCTGCTGTCCGCCCTGACCATCCACGGCCTTCAGGCGGGCCCGCTGTTCATCGGCAGCCATCCCGACCTGGCCAACATGATCTTCGCCGCCCTGCTGCTGGCCGCCGTGCTGGTGTTCGTGGTGGAGCTGCTGACCAAGCGCTGGTTCCCCAAGCTCCTGCACGCTCCCTATCACTATCTGTACGGCGCCATCGTGATGATCTGCTTCATGGGCGCTTTCGCCTCCGGCAACACCATGTTCGGCGTGTATCAGGCCCTGGTCTTCTGCGTGTTCGGCATCCTGATGATGGTTCTGGATATCCCCATGAGCCCCCTGATGCTGTCCTATATCCTGGGCCAGAAGCTGGAGTATTACTTCCGCCTGGGCTGCTCCTATTCTGAGGGCAACTACTTCTCCTTCTTCACCCGTCCCATCTCCTGCATCTTCCTGCTCATCGGCCTGTACAGCCTGTTCAGCCCGCTGATCAAGAAGGGAATCCAGAAAGCCAAGGCCCGCAAAGCGGTCTGAACGGAGGAACCATGAAAAAGATCATCGATCCCGGCAAGGAGCGCCGGAGCATCAATTTTATCGATCACATCGTCTATTCCCACGTCCAGGACAGGGACGGAAACCCGGTGGATCTGGAGCTGTCCCTGATGGTGCAGAACGGCAACAGTGAAATGCGCCTGGCCTCCGGCCGGGACGATGAGGTTTCCACGGGCCGTCAGCCGCTGCTGGTGTGGATCAACGGCGCGGGCTGGCACGACGTGCCCAAGAACATGATGGCTGCCGAAATGCAGTTTCTGGCGGAGGCCGGCTTCGCCGTGGCCTTCATCCATTATCGCGGTACGGAGCTGGCGGGCTGGCCCGCCCAGCTCATCGACTGCAAAACCGCTGTCCGCTTTCTCCGGGCCCATGCCGATCTGTACGGGCTGGATGCCAGGCGCGTGGGCGTGATCGGCCGCTCCGCGGGAGGACACCTGGCATCCTGGATGGCGATGAACACCGACGGCTTTGACAGCGAGGAATGGGCCGGCTTTTCCAGCCATGTATCCGCGGCTGTGGATATGTTCGGTCCCACCGACCTGCCCATGGCCTTTGCCCATGATCAGCACGTCATCGATACCGTGCCCAATTACCGCTGGAAAAACATCGCGGAGGGACATGGCGGCAAGTTGATCGGCGGCGATATGGAAACCATGGTGGAGCGCTCCAAGGCCGCCAGCCCGGATCGCTTCATCAACGACGGCATGAGCCCCCTGATGATCCTCCACGGCGACCAGGATCCCCTGGTGCCGCTGGAAATCAGCGAGCATTTCTACGATCTGCTCGTCAAGGCCGGCCTGGAGGATCGCACGGAATTCTATATCCTCAAAAACGGCGGCCACGGCACCCGGGAATTCTTCCAGACCTCCGTGCGGGAGATCATTGTGGAATTCTTCAAACGCCGGCTGCCGAAAGGAGAATGAGCATGGGACTGACGAAGCAGCAAAAGGACGAAATGATGGCCGTGGTAGCCCGCACCGGCGGGCACCGGGAGGCCAATATCAACGCCCGGGTGATTCCCGAAAGCTATAAGGCTTATCAGCAGCAGGTGGTCCGGGAGGAGCACACCCTGTGCTTCCCCGGCCTGGATCCTCTGCGGGTCATCGTCACCCGCCCCAAGGAAACCCGGCCCGGCATGCCCCTGCATGTCAACTATCACGGCGGCGGCTTCATCTTCCGTCAGAATGAGGATGACGACATGTATTGCGCCCACCTGGCCGCGGGCATCGGCGGCGTGGTGGTGGACGTGGACTACGCGGTGTGCCCTGACGCCGTGTATCCCATGGCCGTGGACCAGAGCTGGGAGGCGGCCAAATGGGCCTTCGCCCATTGCAAGGAATGGGGCTGCGACGAAAACCGCTTCTCCATCGGCGGCTCCAGCGCGGGCGGCAACCTTTCCTTTACCGTAGCCCTGCGCAACCAGACCGAAAAGGCCCTCAAAATCTGCCTGCTGGTGCAGGAATACGCGGCCAACGACCTGTATATGTCCATCGAGGATCCCGCCCAGGAGCGCAGCGCGGCCTTCTCCCGCCTGTACGCGGACGGAGACATTGAACGCCTCAAGGAGCCCATGCTCTCCCCTGTCTACGCCACCGACGAGCAGCTGCGCCAGATGCCCGAAACCATCTTCATCGCGCCCCAGAAATGCCCCTTTTACCCCATCAACAACCGGCTGGGCATGCGCATGGTAGATCAGGGCGTCAAGGTCACCTTCCACGCCTATCCCGAGGGAACCCACGGCTTCACCATCCGCATGGTGGGAGAGGGCTGGCTGGAATCCCAGAACGACGCCATCCAGGCCATCCGGGCCGCGTCGCTGTAATTGACAACGAGTACAAAGCAAAACGGAATGTGCTTGCAATTTGGCACATTCCGTTTTTGCATTTGGTGTGGTTTCCAAAGGGGACAGCGTTCACTTTGCCGGAAGAATCCAAAGAAACCGGCGGTTTCGTGGCACACGACTTTCGCAGAAAGTCTAGTGTGTTATACCTTTGCGAAGGGGCGGCCTACGGGCGGCGGGTTTCTGCTCTGCCAGGAGGCGGAGCGGAAAACTGTCGGACGCGCTGAGGATGCGCTGCATCTTCAGCATCAGGCGTCAGCCTGGGTCGCCCCGGAGCAGAGGGATATACAGCCTCGGTCGAACTTATTTGCCGGAGGAATCGTTCCCTTCGCGCTTCTTGAACAGCACCCTCAGCCCTGCGCGGAAGGTTTCCTTGTCCGCTTCGCTCATGCCTGTTTGGGCCACTGCATCGATGATCGGCTCAATGATCATGTCTGCGTTCACGCTGCGGAGCTTCTGCGGCTGGTTGATGCTGCCCTGTATTTTTGCCGCCGCCGTCTCCATAACAGCGGAGGTGAGCATCTTTGCATCCGAAATCTGGGCTCGTGAGCCCATTTTCAGATCCGCCAGAATGCGGTGGAAGGTTTCCTCCAGGGCGGCGATATCGGCTTCATATTCCGGCTGCCGAAGGGCGCGAATGTCCCTTATCGTCTGATTGGCTGCCCGCTTGTCTCCCGGGTGCTTTCTGACGTATGCTTGCATCAGCCTGGCGGTATCCTGGATTATCTGATTCATGCTGGCGAAGCCTGCCGCATAAGTGCCGCTTTTCATTTGCGCCATCTGCGTGGTCAGCACGGCAAAATCCGGCTGCGTCAGCAGATAGTTGAGCGCATCCATATTGATCTCGCCGCTCAGCAGCTTCATGCCGGCTTTCTCCGTCAAGCCCAAGCGCTCTATATCAAAATTCGTTTTATACGGGATATTGGTCAGTCCCAGCAGAAAATCCGTGGACACGTTGAACAGCTTCGCCATGGCGATGATGGTTTCCGTGGAGATCTTCTCCGTCTGGCCGTTGATATACCGATTGATCGTGCTTTCCGAAAGACCCAGCGCGTCAGCCAATTGCGCCTGGGTCATTTTCTTTTCCTTTAACAGATCCTGCAACCGCTCGGCCATGCTGCCGGGCAGGTATTCATGGGGCATATGTATCCCTCCGTTTCGTTTCCATTATAAAAGGTCATAGAAACGAAAGCAACCTTTTCAACTTGCAAAGCTGCAAGAAAAATGGCTCCGTCCTCCGATTTCTTGCAGTTTTGCGGGATTTTCAATGTATAGACGTTTTCTCCTGTATACTCTGCATCGATGAGCGCGCATCAAATCTCAACGATAAGGAGTAAAACCATGAACAATATATTTCTGGCCGTCAAAGAGGCCGTAACCGCAAGGCAGGCCGCGGAGGCCTATGGCATCCCCGTCAACCGAAACGGCATGGCCCGCTGCCCCTTCCACGAGGATCATCATCCCTCCATGAAAATCGATGAACGCTATTATTGCTTCGGCTGCCACGAAACAGGGGATGTAATCGACTTTACCGCCAAGCTGTTTGGGCTTTCTCTCTATGAAGC
>CACWUV010000084.1 GCA_902764185.1 uncultured Eubacteriales bacterium | reverse complement strand
GCCGCAGTACAGCGGGTATCCGCCGTTGATCCGCAGTCCGTTTTCCCCGTCGCCGTCAATGGCATGGCGCAGCAGAACCGCTTCCCGGCCCAAATCCAGGGACATGCCCTCATAATACAGGATAATACGCCCGGACGCGCAGGAAAGCTTCAATTGCGCGCCGCGCTGAAAGGAAAGATCGCCCACGGTATAGCTGCCGTCCAGCGAAACGGTGATCTGATCGGTCAATTCCAGCTTGGTCAGCAGCACCCGGACAACGTTCTTTTCCGCCTGAGCCGGCAGCGAAAAAAGCAGCACCGCCGCCAGAGCGACCAGCGACGCCATGAATGCCAGGGGTTTTTTGATCCTATATCGCAAAGGCTTTCTCCTTTCACAGAGCGTGGAGCAAATTGAAATCCCGGATGGTATCGCAGGCGGCCCAATACATGGCATACTGGGTCTGATAGCCCAGGAAAACGCCGGTATCGCTCGCCACCCGGGAGGTGATGGCGCTGTCCTTGATCACTTCCCTCACGATGGACCGAATGCGATCATCCAGGGTTTCGCTGTAGGGATCAATGACCAGCACCTGCTTTTCATCATTCTCCATCCGCGCGCCCACCAGGGCCACGATATGCCCCACCCGCAGATTGCAAAGGGCCACGCCGCGCTTCTCCATCAGATGCGCCCACAGCGTTTCCCTGTCGTTGCGCAGGCCGTCGTATGCATAGCCGAAGCCATATTCCGCGGCCAGTCCCTTTTGCATCATGGCGGAAAGCAGAGCTGGACGGTCGGTGCCGTCATCCCCACGCCCGCCGTTGGCCATGGAAAACTCCGCCAGCAAATCCGGCTCAAAGACCTTTCCCGTCAGCCATTGCCCGCAGTGGCAGATAGAAAACACACCGCAGCCAGCGCTGGATAAGGTCGCTTTCTGCGGTGTCTGATAATCATAAGGATGGGTCCAAAGCCGACTGCGCTGATTGAACACGGTGATAGCTTTTCCCGCATACGTTAAATCAATACGCTTTCCTGTTTCCATATATACCTCCGTCATTGCCATTTCCAGCCCATGGCCAAGCCCACAAAGGGCCGGGCAAGCCGATAAGAAATATCACCAAAGCCTGCTTCCTCCATGGATTTAAGCAGATCCCGGGGGCGCACACGGTCCTCCGCGCCGGGTACGCCCACAAATTCCGCCGTCCTGCGCAGGAGCTCCGGCAGTCCCGTCACGGAAATCAGCAGCTGGCCGCAGGGTTTGAGCACACGCATGGCTTCCTTTAGCAGAGCCGTGCCGCAATCGGTATCATTTTTGTCGATCTGGAGAAAGACGGCGTCAAAGCTCTCGTCCCGCCAGGGAATATCCTCCTTGCGGGCGCAAAAGATCTCAGCGTCCGGCAGCGCTTCCCGCAGCAGACGGGCGTCCTCGCTCTCCTGAGCAATGCCGCAGGCCCGCAGGCTGAATTTCTGCGTCAGATGGCGCAGCAGGCCGGTGTCCCTGCAGCTCATATCCAGCACGGTGTTATAATCGTCCACCACGCTCCACTGGGCCAGCGCCTTTTGCGCGCCGCTCAGCTTGACGCCGGTGGCCGTATCCCCGAAGATATGCAGACCGCTTCGTCCCTGAACCCGTTCCAGCATAACCGTTCCCCCAATAAAAAATCACTTCGTATAGGCTACGAAGTGATTCTAACACACTTTTGAAATAAATGCACGATATTTTTGTAATAATATTTTAATAATTTTCTCTATTTTTTCATTTTTCCCAGCACCCAAGCGGCATGCTCGGCCACAGCCGGTGATGGGCTTGCTTTCAGCGCTTCCAATTGATCGCCTAATTCTCCCTCCGCATGCGCGGCAGCCAGGATAGCCTGGGCCAGGATGCGATTGCGGATGGCGTAGTTTTTGCCGTACAGATCGGAAACACGGGACAATGCTTCTTTCTCGCAGGTCAATAGCTCCACCAACGTGAAATCATCCGCCGTATCATATTCCTTTTCGCTCCGGGCATTGGCGGGACAGGCCCGCTGGCACAGATCGCAGCCCAAGATTCCTTTGGCTCCATTCGACGCGCCGATGAAGGGACGCATGTCCTCCGGCATGGGTTTGCCGTTCATCATATGGAAGCGGATGCAGCGCTCCTTGATAAAGCCTGCTTCCGTGATGGCGCCGGTGGGACAGGCGGTCATGCAGCGCTTGCACTCGGCGCAAGGCAAAAGCTCCCGGGAATAGGGAATCATGGGCGTGGGTTCTATTGGTTCGGAAAGCCCCAGCAATTCCATGCAGAACCGGGAGCCGATCTCCGGCAGATAATTGAGGGTGTTCAGACCCGTTCCGAATGCGGACAGCCGCCTGCACATGGGCTTTAACCGCAAGTTGCCAAGAGACCATACGCGCAGGCCATATTCCGCCGCCAGCCTTTCCCCCATGCGCTTTGCCTGATGATAGGCCGCGTTGCTGCAGGGATAAAAATGATCCACCAGCCAGCCGCCGGGCGCATAGGCGCGCGTCAGCAGCACCAGGGTGCGCACCTCCTCCGGCGCGTGGTCCTCCGTCTCCGGCATAAAGCAATAAGCCGCAGAGAAACCATGCTCTGCGGCCAAATGGCTGATCGTCTGATGGGTCAGCACAGACATTTTTACTTGGTTCCAAACAGGCGGTCGCCAGCGTCGCCCAGGCCGGGAATGATATAGCCATGATCGTTCAGCTTCTCATCCATTGCGGCCACGTAGATGTTGACGTCAGGATGCTCCTTCTGGATGCGGGCAACACCCTCGGGCGCGGCAATCAGGTTGACCAGGCGGATGTTGTGGCAGCCGCGGTCCTTGATGAACTGAATAGCCGCGGAAGCGCTGCCGCCGGTGGCCAGCATGGGGTCCACCACAAACAGCTCGCGCTGCTCGGCGTCCACGGGCAGCTTGCAGTAATATTCCACGGGCTGCAGGGTTTCGGGATCACGATACAGGCCGATATGACCGATTTTAGCGTTGGGGATCAGATTGGTGATGCCGTCCACCATGCCCAGGCCGGCGCGCAGGATGGGAATGATGCCGATGGGCTTGCCGGCAAGCATCTTTACGGTGGTCTTGCAGATGGGGGTCTCGATCTCCACGTCCTGGGTGGGCAGATCACGCGCTACCTCGTACACCATCAGCATGGCGATCTCATCCAGCAGCTCGCGGAACTGCTTGTTGCCGGTGTTTTTGTCACGCATGATGCTCAGTTTGTGCTGAATCAGGGGATGATCGAAAACATGTACCTTGCTCATAGTTTCCCTCCGTAAATTCATTCGGTCGCTAACCTTATTTATTATAACGGAAAATCTGTTTTCGGGCAACCCCTTTTTTAACGCATATTGAAATCCGGAATGAAGCTGGTCTCGGCGGATTCTTTCTCCTGGGTCAAGGCATTGAGCCCCAAGGCCAGCGCGTGCTCCACCACACGGTCATACTCGGCGTCGGTGATCCGCCGCTCCATGCCCTTCACCGCGCATTCCGGAATGGGCGTATATTGGCGCATGATGCTGACCGGGGTTTCCGGCGGCGTTTTTTCCGCAATCCAATCCAGCACCCGGATGGAATCTCCCGTGCAGCCCGGCAGTACCAGATGGCGGATCACGGTGCCGCGCAGCAGCAGGCCGTTTTCAGCGTAGACGGGTGCTCCCGTCTGCCGCAGCATCTCCAGAATGGCGGCAGAAGCCACGTCAAAGTAATCCGGCGCATTGCACAGCACCTTGCCCAGACGGGACGAAACATGCTTAAGATCAGGCAGGTAGATGTCGATATGTCCCTTTAACAGTTCCAGCGTTTCCAGGCTTTCATATCCCCCAGTGTTCCATACCGTGGGCACCGCCGGGCGATGCAAAGCCAGAGCGTGCAGGATGGCGGGCACGAAATGGGTGCCGGTGACAAAGGAGATATTGTGAACGCCGGCCTGCTCAAGATTTTCGATCAGTGCCGCCAGCTCCTCGTCCGTCACCCGCTTGCCCTGACGCTCATGGCTGATGCTGTGGTTCTGGCAATAGGCGCAGCCCAGCGGACAGCCGCTGAAAAACACCGTGCCGCTGCCCCGGGTACCGCTGATGCAGGGCTCCTCCCACAGATGCGGCGCCACGCGCGCCACCACGGCTTGGGTTCCCATGCGGCAATAGCCTTGTCCGCCATCGGCCTCGCGCACTGCCGCGCAATGCCGCGGACATAGCGTACAGATCATAAACGCCTCCAAGTATCAGCGGATCACGAAGCCGTACACGTCGTTGACGCCCAGCTCCGCCCGGATGGTGAGCACGCCGTTTTCCCAGGTATAAGGCCAATCCTCCGCATGGACGGCGCTGCGGGCTTTCAGGTCTTCCGCCTCGGCCCGGTTCAGGGATACGGGCTTGCCCATCTCCTCCCACAGCTTCAAGGGATTGCCGTGGTCCTCATCAATGCGCCGCACCGTCACGCTGCCGGGCTTCTGGGCGCAGGCCAAGCGAATAACCGCTTCCTCCTTGGGCAGATCCAGCTGCTTCATCTTCTGCCGGAAGAGGATCACATGGGTTTCTCCCTTGCCCTCAAAGGCAGCCGCGCCGATTTCGCCGTCAAAGGCCTCCTGGCCCAGGTCAATGCGGGTTTCCGGCGCGTCAGCCAGCAGCTTCATGGCGTAGAACACAGGCTTGGGAATGCCGTTCTGACTCAGCATGCCAAAGCCGCCATGGAATTCCTGCGGGAAGGGATGCAATTCCTCAAACACGTCGCTGAAACACCAGATGGAGGAGCCCGTCACGTGATCGGCCACAACCAAAGCCATCTTGACGTCGTAGGCCGCCACCTTGCGGGTGTCGTTGGTATAGGCCGAAAAGATGGCGTTTTCATTCCATTCGGTATAGAACAGCGGCAAACCCTGGGCCTGCTCATGGGTGCGGACGGCGTTTTTGCGGAACAGATCGTCCGGGATGTCGGTGGTTTCGGATTTATCCGGCGACATGGCGCGAAAGCCTGCCAGGAAGGTCTTTTCCTTTTCCTTCGCAAGCTCCAGCGTCGCCTTGCGCAGATGTTCCTGCCAGGCTTCGAAGCCGCCGGCCTGACCGTTTTCGTCGCCCTGATCCTCCACGCCGCCTAAAGGATCGCCGGCGTATTGGTGGGTGGTGACGAAATCGACGGGGACATCGTTTTTGCGGCAGAAATCCACAAAGCTGCTGATCCATTTGCTGCCGCTGGTGGCGGGACCGCCCACTGGGATCTGCTCGTCCACGTCCTTGATGGCCCGGGCAGTCTCCGCATAGAGACGGAAATATTCATCCCGGCTGCCATTCCAGAAAATATAGGGCAGATCGGGCTCGTTCCACACCTCAAAATACCAGGTGCGGATCTCCTCCACGCCGTAGCGATGGATCAGAAAGCGAATAAAGGCCTGCAAATACTCCCGCCAGGCGGCATAGTCCGCAGGCGGCACGATGATAGGCTTGTAGAAGAACCCGCCCGTCATAGGCCGTCCTTCTTCCCGCAGCGCCAGCTTTCCGGGCATGAAGGACAACTCCACAAAGGGCTTCATGCCTGCCGCCAGCACATTGTCATAGGCAACGCCGCAGGCGTTGAAGTTGTATTCCACATATTCCGGCGCACCGGGCACGTCGTTCATCATGGACAGATCATTGAAGGTGCGCATATCGTCGCAAAAGATGCCGTGAAAGCGCACGCGCTCGATGCCCAACGCGTCGTGGATATATTTCAGCTGCTGGGTATAATCCGTGCGCAGCGCCAGCAGAGCATGGCCGCTGCCCACGCAGAACTGCCAATGCTTTTTATGGGGAATGCGGGGAAGCGCGCTGTTAATGGTAAATTCCATGGTTGCTCTCCTTTACTGGCCCAGATTGGCCTTAAACTCGTCCAGACGGGCTTGCTGATAACCCCCCGCGTATTCGTTGTTCAGGAATTTGTCCAGCGCCTCATCCAGAAAGCGCTGCCAGCTTTCATTCTCCCGGTTCACCAGGATAGGATAATAGAGCACGTCATTTTGACGGGCGGCCTGCTCGTCCCCCGGCGCGTCGCCGCACATGAGGATGGCGCCGTATCCCTTTTCCTCCAGCTTCCCGATGCAGTAAGCCTTGCTGCCCATCTCCTGGGTGCACAGCAGATCCACATGCTCCAGCAGGCCAAAGCGCTGCCATTCGTCCCGGACGGCCTCGGGATTGGCGCTGGACACCACCACCACGTCGGCCTGCCGATGGGCGGCGGCCAAGGCTTCCCGCACATGGTCAAAGGGCTTCACCTCTTCCCGCGGCAGCCCCTCGATGGCCCGATTGACCGCCTGGCTCCAATGAAGCGCCTTTTCAAAGATCGGATGCTCCGGGATTTTTCTGGACACGGCGTCGTTGGAAAGCTCCGGCGCGTGCTGGGCCCAGTCGGCCAGCAGTTCAATGCCGTCGATGGGGGTATATTGCCGGTCGATCTCCTTCAGCGCCATAGCCAAGCCTTTGAAGCGATTGATGCCCCGGGTGATGGAATACAGGTTGATCACATTCCAGCGCTCCAGGATGGGCGCACGCCATTGCGCCAGGTTCCATTCATCCACCATGCAGGGACCAAAGCACCGGATGTGCTTGATGTTCATGGTATCCATGGCGCAGCCGTCGGAATCCACGCACACCGCAAAGCGCTTGCTCCGCTTGAAATCATCCAAAGCCGACATGCTCATTCCTCCGTAATGTTTTCGATGGTCAGCAAACATGCTTCCAGCTCCCGGATCGCCTGGGCGTCCAGGCCGCTGTACTGCAGGCTGTCCCGCAGGGTGATGACCCCGGTAGCGGCGGAAGGCGCGCCCTTCTCCCAGCCCTTCACCCTTTCATCCAGCAAGGCTCTTCCCTGGGGATGGCGCATCAGGTGCTGCAGGGTGCAGTCCAGGTTCAGTGTCTTTTCCCGGTTGCCGTTGATTTTGCCGCCGAAACGCGGCGGCGTCAGCCCCTGGGCGTCCACGCCGCCCAGCACATCCCGGAGCCAGGCGATGCTGTCCTCCACCCAATGGGGATAGCGGTCGGAGCGCTGGGCATAGCTGACGCTCAGATCGCCGGTGGTCAGGCCATGGGGGCCGTTGGCGTAGATGTGGCTTTCAAAGGCAATATCGTGGGCGCACAGAGCGTCCACCAGATGCAGCGCATTGCGCACCGGCACCAGGTTATCCGTCCGGGTGGCGAACACAAAGCAAGGACAGGTATGGGCGTCCACGGCAGAGGGCACGTCCGGCGCGGTGGCCAGATAATCCCGGGCGCAGTCGCCATCAATGACCGGATAGCCCAGGATGGCGGCGTTGGGGCGATTGCGGGACATGGTGGCGGCGCAGGCTGCCAGATGGCCGCCGGCGGAAAAGCCGATGACTGCGATGCGGTCGGATACGACATGCCATTCCTCCGCACGCTGCCGGATCAGCGTCATGGCCTGCTCATAATCGTTCAACGGATTGGGCCATACCGCCTGCTCATTGAGGGAATAGCGCAGGATAAAGGCATGATAGCCCGCTTTCAGATAGGGAAAGGCCACGGGATCGGCTTCCCGCTCCGAGCAGAAGTGATAGCCGCCGCCGGGAATGATCAGCACGGCGGGCCGATGGGACAAGGCGGAGAATTCGCCGCCCACCGGTTGGAGATAGGCCGTCAGACTGACATTCCTTTCCTCATTGAGAACCATGTACTCCTTTTGCATAGGCCTCTCCTTTACAGCCTGGTATCCCAGCGTCCGCAGAACACCGTGTCATCCGCCACGCCACGGAAGGGGCTTTTGCCGGTGATCTTCTCGATGGCTGCCCGCACGTTTTCGCGGTTTGGACCGTAGGCGTTGACAAAGGTGTGGATGTTGGCGCAGTCCACCAGATGATTGGTATAATTGAGGCTGACCCCCACGGTGGGTACCTCCTGGGTGTACCAGGGCATTTCCATGCTGTGTCCGCTGCTCCAGGCCAGGCGCTCCACATTGCGCTGGGCGTAGCCCTTCACATAGATAAATACGAACACCACGTCGTATTTCTTTTTGAAATCCTCCCGGCGGCCCATCTGCATCATTTTGACGAAGTTCATGGGATGGGGGCCGTTCTCGATCTCCAGATCGTAGAAGCTGGGACACTGGGTAACGGCAAAGCCTGCCCGCTCCAGCTCCTCGGTGATCAGCGCACGCATGCCGTCGCCCTGATAGGCTTTGCTGTTGGGCGTGCTTTGCACATAGATCAGCAGCGCGTTTTTCTTTTGCGCAGGATCGATAGGCAAAAGCTTTTGGGTATCCTTAACCAGGGTGACGCCCGCGTCGGCAGCCTGCGCGGTGAACGCCTTGTGTTCCCCACAGCCGATCACATCCAGGCCGGACTTTTCCGGATACCGCACGGCGTCATCGTAGAGCTTCAAATGAGCTTTGAGACCCAGTACGCGCAGCAGCGCGTCCCGGAGCCTTTCCTCGGTGACAATGCCCTGTTCGTAACCCGCTTTCAGATAGCCCAAATCCTCTTCAAAGTCATTGGCAAACAGGAACATATCGCAGCCCGCGGCAATGCACCGGGGCACGGCTTCGCTGCGCGCCATGACGCCGGACATGCCGATCATGTGAGAGGCGTCGGAAATAATCAGGCCGTTGAAGCCCATCCGCTCCCGCAAAAGATCCTGCAAAAGCTCCGGCGCCAGAGAAGCGGGCAGTATTTCCTCATTGCGGATGCCCGGCCGCAGCAGGCGGCTCATGGCGGGCAGGGAAATCTGGCCCGTCATGATGGTTTCCAGCCCTTCGTCAATCAGGGTTTGATACACCTTGCCGTAGCTATGCAGCCATTCGTCCACCCCCGCTTCATTGTGGGCAGGCGAGATATGGGGATCAAGCTCGTCCCAGCCGTCGCCAGGAAAGTGCTTGCAGGTGCAGGCCATATGGGGTGCGGCGTCCTTAATGCCCCGGATATATGCCCGCACGCATTCGATCACGCGATCGGGATCGCTGCCGAAGGAGCGCGTGTTGACGATGGTGTTGCGCCAGTTTTTATATACGTCCGCCACGGGATTGAACATCCAGTTGACGCCGATGGCCGCGGCTTCCCGGCCGGCCACATAGCCCATACGGTAGGCGGTATCGGTCCCCTCGCTGGCTCCGGCTTCCGCCGCGGTGGCCACGAAGGTGCCTTCTTTGGGCAATACGCCGTTGCCGCCGTCGTCGCAGTTGCCCGCAATGAGCACGGGCACGCGGCTGTGCTGCTGGAACAGGCGATTTTGCAGCCACACGCTTTCCTTGTCGCCGCCCTGCCAGCGCATGCCGCCGGGCCGGGCGGAAGTCATCAGCGCTTTGATCTGATCCTCATGGACGCCGGGCACAGCCTTGAGCAGCACAAACAGCTGGCTCAGCTTTTCTTCCAGCGTCATGGAGGCAAGGGTATCCTCCACCCACTTGATTTCTTCCTCTGTCAGATAAAAAGGCTTGGCCTTCAGATCCACCATGACGGTTTTCTCCTTACTTGACGATTTCCGTAAGCTCCCGGATGCTTTGCATGTTCCAGTCTCCGGCGCGGTTCATGGCCGCGTCGCCCAGGCAGGCCACCTTCATTCCGCCCGCGTGACCAGCCTGCGCGCCGGATACGGCGTCCTCCACCACCAGGCAGCGGCCGGGCGCAATGCCCAGCATTTCCGCCGCCTTGACAAAGACTTCGGGATCGGGCTTGGAGCGGGTGATGTTGTTGCCGTCGCTGACGGCGTCAAAGTAATCCCCCAAGCCGATCTGCCCCAGGATGAAGGGCGTGTTTTTGGAGGAGGAGCCGATGGCAAGCTTGAGGCCCATGGCCCGCAGCGCATCCAGGGTTTCCTTCACCTCGCCGCTCAGATCAGCGGTGCTCATCTCCTTCAGGGAATCCCGGTAAATATCGTTTTTCTGCTGGGCCAGCGCGGCCTTTTTCTCGTCGCTCAAGGCCGGACCGTGATAGTTTTCCAGGATGATTTCCAGGCTGTCCATGCGGCTCACGCCCCGCAGCCGGTTGTTGATGGTACGGTCAAAGGGAATGCCCATGCCGTCCGCCATGGCCTTCCAGGCCCGGTAATGGTATTCGTCGGTAAAACAGATCACGCCGT
>CACWUV010000083.1 GCA_902764185.1 uncultured Eubacteriales bacterium | reverse complement strand
TTCCACTGGCTGGCCAGCGTTCCGCCCAGCGCATTGAGTCCCGCACTAATCAGTCCCATAATCTCTCTCCTTTTCTTGGTTCATTGTATATTAGAGTCTGTTTCTAAAATGAGGAATGCACAGTTTCGAGCATATCAGCTTGCAATTCAAGGCGCTTTGACGATGGTTTACTGAAGGTTAATCGAGGAAAAGCAACGAGGAAGCGCAGCTGATATGCCGAAAATGCATCTTTCTGAATTTAGAAACAGGCTCTAGAGCTGCGGCTCCATATGCAGCAGCATGGCTCCTGAAAAATCCAATTCCAGCGCGTCGCCGTTCAGGGTGCAGGGATAGCCCAGGGCATAATTGATATTGATGGTATCCCCATCCATGGACCAGGTGACCCCCGGCACATCAAAGCCGCCCATCACGAACTGGCAGGTGCCGTCCTCATGGAAGATGGCGCTGTACTCCGCGCCCAGGATACCCGCGTCATAGCTGTATCCGCCGGCGGCATAGGAGGTGGCCAGATATTTGACATCCATCCGCAGTGCGCCCGGCGCCACCGGCGCGGCATTGGGCTCCGCAGTGGGCTGCGGCGTGGGTTCCGTCCCATAGATGGCATCCCGCGCGGCGTGGCGATACTTTTCCGGCACTTCCTCGTTTCTGTCCCGGGAGAAATACATGCTATTGTTGGCGCACAGGAAATGGCCGTCCTCGATGGGCAGGATGCCCAAGTCCTCAAAGAACAGCACGCCGTTTTGCTTGATCAGGGCCACCGTGCGATCATATTCGTCAAAATAGGCCGTGCCGTCGGGATTGATCACCAGGGTCATGGGATCGTCAATGTCGCCCTTTTCCGGGTTATACGACATGACCACGGTATCCACCCAGATGCAGTGCCATTCGCCCACATAGGGTGCCACATCCTCCGCGGTGGCGGGCACGGGCGTTTCCTCAGCATCCATATTGACAAAGATCATCTGCGCGCCGTCCTCAGACAGGATCAGCCTGCCCTCCTCCAGCGCCGCAGGCAGCCATTCGTCCGCGCTGCCGATATAGAGCACGCCGTCCTCCAGCTTCCAGCCGATCTCCTGGGCGTCCTCCGAGATCGTCATGCCGGTGCCGTCCTCATTGAGGATCAGGCTCATATCAATGCCCAGCAGAGATACGTTCACCTCCTGGCCTTTCTCGCTTATGGCGCGCAGCTTCCACACGCCCACCAGCGCGTCCGTATCCCCCTTAAAGGCGGTCAGGACGGGCGGCTCAGTTTCAGCGGGAGTCAGCAGAGCCAGGCTGCTTTCCGGAAGCGGCGCGGACGTCACCTGCTGATACAGAGTTTCCACGTCGGGCAGATCGGGCGCCACCGCATCCACAGCGGCCAGAGTGATTTCATTGCCGTTGCCCAGGTGGCCGCCGTTCCAAATGTTCAGCTTGCGGTTCATGTCCTTGAGCTGCTCCTCCGTGGTCTCAGCCGGGAACACGGTGGTAACGCCGCTCTGCGGCACGCCGCCGAAGGGTCCGCCATCCACAAAGACGCCGGCGTCGGAGAACTGGGCGGCGACATAATTCAGGCTTTCGCACATATAGAACGCGCCGGCTTTGATCTCCCGCACCCGGTCGGTGAGGGTTAAGCGCTGGAGCTTGCTGGCCCAGAAAGCCTGCTCGTCCACGATCCTGGCGTCCACGGTCAATTCTTCAATGCCCGCCTTCTGGAAAGCGCCGACGCCGATACGCTCCAGGTGATCGCCCCAGTACACCCGCTCCAGGCAGCCGCAGTCATTGAAGCAATAGTTGTCGATTTCATCCACGCCGTTGACAAAGATAACTTCCCGCAAATTGCGGCACAGCATGAACGTGCCGCGGCCGGTGGATTTGAGGGGCGCATAGCACACCACCAGCTCCAACTGCTGGCAATAGCTGAACACGCTGTCCTCGATCACCTCCACCGTTTCCGGAATCACCACGCTGCGCAGGGGCAGCCAGGTGTTCCGATTGGACACGATGTCGGAGTCCGTATAATCCCGGGCGCAGTCAAAGGCATTGTAATCAAGAACCTTCACCGGTACGCCGCCGATCTCCCGCGGGATCACCACGTCCACATCGCTGCCGTAATAGCCGGTGATGGCGCCCGTTTCCGCATTGAACTCAAAATCGCTCTCCGGGCTGGCGGCAAAGGGCATCTGGATCAGCGCAGCCGCCGGCACAGGCTCCGGCGTCGCCGTGGGTTCGGGCGTCGCCGTGACGGCAGGCTTTGCGTAGGCCGTACCCTCAAAGGCGTCCGCAGGCAGAATGGCGGGGTCGCAGAGGATGGTGACATCCAGCAAATTGACGCAGCCAGCGAAAGCGCCGCTGCCCACCGATTTGAGGCTCTCGGGCAGCACGACGGCGGTCAGGTTGACGCAATCCCGGAAGGCCCCGTCCCCCAGGGTTTCCGTGGTGTAATAGAGATCCACGGTTTCCAGGCCGGAGCCCGCGAAGGCTTCCGCTCCGATGGTCTTGAAGGTATCGTTGTGGGTGACGCGGTATTTTTTCAGGGTCTGATTGCCCTTGAACGCGCCGTCGCCGATGCCGGTGACCTGCACGCCGTCTATGGTATGATAGAGCACCAGGGCTTCCTGATCGCCGGTATAGGCCTCCAGGTACAGAGTGCCATCCGGATACTCTGCATAAACGCAGCTGTCGATGGCGGGCAGTTCGCAGTCCTCGGGGTTGTTGATCCAGACCTTGCAGCCCTCCACCTGGCTGTCGATCAGCGCCTGCCAGGCCAGCTGGTTCTCCTGGGTGGAATCCCAGGGCAGATCCACATTCTCCAGCCGGGTGCCCGCAAAGGCATTCTCGCCCACCTCGATCATATCGTAGACATCCAGCTGCAGATAATTGAGGTTGGTGCGGTCAAAGGC
The DNA here is from genome assembly GCA_902764185.1 of uncultured Eubacteriales bacterium. Classification (GTDB taxonomy): domain Bacteria; phylum Bacillota; class Clostridia; order Christensenellales; family Aristaeellaceae; genus SFMI01. Next base: position 7,289 of record CACWUV010000083.1, on the reverse strand, counting down.
GTTGGCGCCGATGGACTGAATCCCGCCGCCGATGTGCACATTGCGCAGGGAGGCGCCCTTGAAGGCTTCCTTGCCAATGCGCGTCAGGCTTTCCGGCAGCTCCAGGTTTTCGCCGAAGGACACATAGCGGAAGGCGCCGTCGCCGATCTCCTCCAGCCCTTTGCCCCAGATGACCATATTGGCTTGGGCGCTGTTGAAGGCGTGATCGCCAATGGCCCGCAGGCTGTCGGGCAGCTGGATGAAGTGCAGTTCGTCCGCGCCGTCAAAGGCGCTGCTGCCGATCTCGGTGACGCCTTCGGGGATGGTCACAGCCACGATGGGGCTGTCCTCAAAGGCGTGCGCGCCGATGGCCGTCACGGGCACGCCGTTGACCTCGGCGGGCAGATCCACCCGCAGGGAACCGCCGTTATAGGCCGTGATGACGCCATCCGCAAAGCCCAATTCCTCAGCCGCGGGAACATAATTATGAACGATGGCATTCTGGCCGCTGGGCTGGATCTGATCCGGATTCAGATTGACCAGCGCCGCCCGATAGGCTTCCAGCTGATCGTCGGGCACATAGACCGTCAGATCCTCCGGCAGCACGTCGAAGCAGAACTCCGGACGGCTGAAAATGGGGCAAGCGCCCAGGAAGGTAACCGTCCGCAGGTTATCGCACCAGCTGACGGAATAATCGATGAGCGCCACGGTGGACGGGATGGTCAGCTCCGTCAGCTTGGGCAGGGAGGCAAAGTTATTGTATTCGATGGCCTGCAAGCCTTCGGCCAGGGTGACGCGCTCCAGGTTATCGCAGCCGTTGATGGCGCTGCCGCCCAGACTGCGGACATGCCCCGGGATGGTCAGGCTGACGATGGACGGATTGCGGGCAAACACAGCATCGCCCACGGCGTGCACCGGCTTATCCCCCGCCGTTTCGGGCACGGTCACATCGCCGCCGGCGCCATTATACAAGCCGACGCCGTCGCAATTCCAGCTGTACGTCCATTCCGGCGATTCCGCCAGCGCGCAGGTCAAAACAAATATGCTGATACACAAGAAGAACAGGAGCTTTTTCATGCCGCAATTCCTCCTTATATAAATCCAGCTTTATATTACTATAAAATTGCATTGATTACAACCATTCCAATAAAAAAAGGCCCCAAAAAAGGGCCTTAAAATTCATTTTGTCAGTCGTCCACGCAGACATGCCAGTTGCCGTAGGGGTCCTTGACGGCGCCGGACTGGATGCCGGTGACAGTGTCATAGAGCCGTTGGCTGACGGGACCGATGCCGCCGTCTCCGATGACCATGACTTCATTCTCGTAGCGCAGCTTGCCCACGGGACTGATGACCGCCGCGGTGCCGGTGCCAAAGACCTCCTCCAGCGCCCCGGACCGCTGGGCCTGGATGAGCTCTTCCACGCTGATGCGGCGCTCCTCCACCTCGTAGCCCCAATCGCGGCACAGGGTAATGGCGCTGTTGCGGGTGATGCCGGGCAGGATGGAGCCGGAGAGCATGGGCGTGACGATCTTGCCGCTGATCTTGAAGAAGATGTTCATGGCCCCCACCTCTTCAATGTATTTGCGCTCCACGCCGTCCAGCCACAGCACCTGGCTGTAGCCCTCGTCGTGGGCCTTCACCTGGGCGATCAGGGACGCGGCGTAGTTGCCGCCGGTCTTGGCAAAGCCGATGCCGCCGCGGACGGCGCGCACATATTCATCCTCGATCCAGATGCCCACGGGATTGAGGCCGCTGGCGTAATACGCACCGGAGGGCGACAGGATGACGATGAAGAGATAGGTTTTGCTGGGCGCCACCCCCAGGAATTCATCGGTGGCGATGATAAAGGGACGCACATAGAGGCTGGTGCCGGGATCGGAGGGAATCCAGTCCTGATCCACGGAAACCACGGCCTTGACGGCCTGCACGAAGTCCTCCTCCGGGATGCGCGGGATGCACAGGCGGTCGTTGCTGGCGTTGGCACGCTTGGCGTTCATATCCGGGCGGAACAGATAGGCCCGGCCGTCGGTGCCCTTGTATGCCTTGAGGCCCTCGAACATGGTCTGGCCGTAATGGAACACCATGGCGCTGGGATCCAGCGAAATCTTGCCATAGGGCACGATGCGGGCGTCATGCCAGCCCTGGCCCTCGGTGTAATTCATGACGAACATGTGATCGGTGAAGATCTTGCCAAAGCCCAGCGCCTGACCGGGAGCGGGCTTTTGCTTGGGGTTCGCGGTGCGCTCGATACGGATGTTCAGCATGGCTCATTCCTCCTTATAATCGATGCCCAGCTGCACGGCTTCGATGTTCTTGTCAAGGAGCTCTGCATGGCGGGCGGAGACGACCTTCTTCATGGCGGGGGCAATCATATCCTGCGGGATGACGCCGGTCTTGGCGATCACGTGACCCATCAGGATCATGTTGGCCAGGGTCTGATAGCCCTGATCGTTGGAGATTTGGGTGGCGGGGATATAGTAGGCGTTCACGTCCTGCCGCCGCACCCTGCGGCTGACCAGGGAACTATCCACAAAGATGCTGGCCCCGGCGGGCGCTTCGTTTTCGTATTTGTCCAGGGAAGGCAGATTCATGGCGATCAGGATATCGGGACGGCCCACGATGGGCGAGCCCACCTGGGCGTCGCTGAGGATGACGGAGCAATTGGCGGTGCCGCCGCGCATCTCGGGACCATAGGAAGGCAGCCAGGAAACGTTGCGTCCCTGCAGCAGACCCGCATAGGCCAGGAACTTGCCGGCAAACAGAATGCCCTGCCCGCCGAAGCCCGCGATCAATACCTGCGTGGTGCTCATTTTGCCGCCTCCTTTGCATATTTATCCTTGTACACGCCCAGGGGATAATAGGGGATCATGTCGGTTTCCACCCATTTGAGGGCGTCCTGGGGCGTTTTGCCCCAGTTGGTGGGGCAGGTGGAAATGACCTCGACGAGGGAGAAGCCCTTTCCCTCCACCTGGTTCCGGAAGGCCTTTTCGATGGCGCGCTTGGCGCTGCGCACGTTCTTGACGTTGTTCACCGCCACGCGCTCCACATAGCCGGTGCCGTCCAGGGTGGCCAGCAGCTCGCAGATGCGCACGGGATACCCCACGGTGTTGACATCGCGGCCATAGGGGCTGGTCTGGGTCACCTGGCCGGGCAGGGAGGTGGGTGCCATCTGGCCGCCGGTCATGCCGTAAATGGCGTTATTGACAAAGATGATGGTGATATTTTCACCGCGGGCGGCGGAATGGACGGTTTCGGCGGTGCCGATGGAGGCCAGATCGCCGTCGCCCTGATAGGTGAACACGATCTTGCTGGGATCGGCGCGCTTGACGCCGGTGGCCACGGCAGGCGCGCGGCCATGGGCGGCCTGCACCATATCGCAGTTGAAATAATTGTAGGCGAACACCGAGCAGCCCACGGAGGCCACGCCGATGGTGCGACCCGTGATATCCAGGGAATCCATGGCTTCCGCCACCAGGCGGTGGATGATGCCATGGGTGCAGCCGGGACAATAGTGCAAAGGCGCGCTGGTCAGCGCCTTGGGCTTTTCAAAAACCATGCTCATGCTCATTTTCCTCCTTCCGCGGCGCGTTCAATGGCAGATAGCACCTCGTCGGGCGACGGGATCATGCCGCCGGTGCGGCAGCACAGGCTGACGGGGCGCTTACACTCAATGGAGAGCCTCACGTCCTCGATCATCTGGCCCATGTTGAGCTCCACGGAGATAAAGGACCGGCACCGCTCCGCCGCGCTTTTCAGCGTCTTTTCCGGGAAGGGCCACAGGGTGATGGGGCGGATCATGCCCGCCTTGATCCCCTTGGCGCGGGCCGCGTCCACGGCGTTCTGGCTGACACGGGCAGCGATGCCGAAGGCCACCACGCAGATCTCCGCGTCCTCCATGCGGTAGCTCTCGCTCATCTGCTCCTTTTGCCGCACCACGTCGTAGCGCTGGAAGCGCTCCTCGTTCCATTTTTCCAGCTCGGCGGGCTCCAGAGCCAGCGAATTGATGATGTTGGGCCTGCGCTTGCCCTCCGTGCCGGTCAGAGCCCAGGGCTTCTGCACGGCTTCGCCGGCGCGCTCATGCAGCTCCACGGGCTCCATCATCTGGCCCATGGTGCCATCCGCCAGCAGCATGCAGGGCATGCGGTATTTTTCCGCCAGATCAAAGCCCTGGAACACCAGATCGGCCATCTCCTGCACGGAGGAGGGAGCCAGCACCAGCAGGTGATAATCCCCGTGGCCGCCGCCCCGGGTGGCCTGGAAGTAGTCGCTCTGGCTGGGCTGAATGCCCCCCAGGCCGGGGCCGCCGCGCTGCACGTTGACGATCAGGGCAGGCAGGTCGCAGCCCGCCATATAGCTGATGCCTTCACTTTTAAGAGAGATGCCCGGACTGGAGGAGGAGGTCATGGCCCGTTTGCCCGCGGCGGCGGCGCCGATGACCATGTTGATGGCCGCGATTTCGCTCTCCGCCTGCAGGAAGCAGCCGCCGATCTTGGGCATGCGGCGGGACATATAGGCCGCCACCTCGGTCTGCGGGGTGATGGGATATCCGAAATAGTGCCGACAGCCCGCCATGATGGCGGCCTCGGCCAGAGCTTCATTGCCCTTCATCAGGATTTTTTCTGCCATTGCTTCGATCTCCTCACTTTTCTACCGTGATGACGCAGTCCGGGCACATGGTGGCGCAGAACGCACAGGCAATGCACTTTTCCTGGTCGTCGATCTGGGCGGGATGATGGCCCTTCTGGTTGATCTCGTCCTTGCTCAAGGACAAAATGCCCTTGGGGCAGGCCGCGATGCACAGGCCGCAGCCCTTGCACAGGTCCTTTTCAAACGTTATCTTTGCCATAGTTGACTTCTCCTTCACCAGATGGTTTTTTGCAGCTCCATGGGGAAGATTTCCCCCATATCCGCAGGCAGCAGCAGCGCGATGTCGCACCGCGCCGCCGTAAAGCGCAGAGGCAGGCCGGTGAGGCTTGACAGTTCCTCCGCCACGGGTATGGCGGACAAGATGGTCTCCGCCGTGGTTTCCCGGCCCAGGTTGGTGTTGTGCACGATGCCTGTGAAGGGCAGTTGACAGGCTGCCTCGATCTCCCGCAGGATGCCCAGCGCCGATTGCGCGTCCCGGGTCAAGGGGCGGGAGCGATTGAACACGAACAGCATGTCGTAGTCGTTTTCCTGCACGATGGCGGGCACATAGCGGCCCAAGGCCAGCGCTCCCCGATCGTCGCCGCCGATGTCCGCCACGGCGTAGGACCCGTGGTCCTCCGTCAGCGCGTACATCTCCTGCGGGATGGCGGGCACGTCCACATTGCTGTTGGCGTAGGCGGAGGCGATGACCCGCACGCCCGCGGCCTCCAGCTCCCGCTGGCTGTCCTTGGCCCGGTAATAGGGATTGACGATGTCCAGATCCCCCAGAGCCACCTTTTTGCCTTTTCGGGCCAGACCCATGGCGAAATTGACGGCGATGTTGGTTTTGCCGCTGCCGTAATGCCCGGCAAACAGGGTGATGCGTTTTGCTTCCATGGCCGCCCTCACAGCTTGTTGCGCTGGATCTTGCCGCTGGTGGTCTTGGGCAGGCTGTCCTTGAACACCACGATGCGGGGATATTTATAAGGCGCGGTGTGGGTTTTGACGTAGTCCTGGATTTCCTTTTTGAGCTCCTCCGTGGGCTCGGTGCCGTGGGTCAGCACGATACTGGCCTTGACCACCTGGCCGCGGACGGGATCGGGCTCCGGCGATACGCCGCACTCCAGCACGTAGGGCAGTTCCATGATGACGTTCTCGATCTCAAAAGGGCCGATGCGGTAGCCGCTGCTCTTGATCACGTCATCGATGCGGCTGACGTACCAGTAATAGCCGTCCTCGTCCTTATAGGCCACGTCGCCGGTGTGATACAGGCCGCCCCGGAAGGCTTCGGCGGTCTTTTCGGCATCCCGGTAATACTCCATCACCAGGCCGTTGGGATGGCAGGACCCCACGCGGATGCAGATCTCCCCCGCCACGCCCACGGGCACGGGCTTGCCGTCGGGATCAAAAATATCAATATCGTAGCTGGCCACGGGCTTGCCCATGGAGCCCAGCTTGGGCGTCATGCCCACGGTGTTTGCCACCAGCACCGTACCCTCGCTCTGGCCGAAGCCCTCCATGATGGAAAGGCCGGTGGCCTCCTGGAACTTGCGGAAGACCTCAGGGTTCAGAGCCTCGCCTGCCGTGGTCATGTGCTTGACGGTGGACAGATCGTACTTCATGATATCCTGCCGGATCATCATGCGCAGCATGGTGGGCGGCGCGCAGAAGGTGGTGATGCCATACTTGCCAAACATGGGCAGAATGTCCTCGGCATGGAAGCGGTCGAAATCGTAGATGAACAGCGGCGCTTCGCACAGCCATTGGCCGTAGAGCTTGCCCCACATGGACTTGGCCCAGCCCGTATCCGATATGGAGAAATGCAGGCCGTTGGGATCCACCTGGTGCCAGTAGCGGGCGGTGACGAAATGGCCCAAAGGATATTTGAAGGAATGAACGGCGATCTTGGGATAGCCGCTGGTGCCGCTGGTAAAGAACATCAGCATGGGATCATCGCCGCAGGCGGCGTCCGTGGGACGGTCAAAATGGCTGGTGAACACCTTGTACTCGGAGTCAAAGGACCGCCAGCCCGCCTTTTCGCCGTTGACAACGATCTTGACGACGGGCTCGCCATACTGGGCGATGGCGCGGTCGGCCTCGTCTGTCACCGCTCCGTCCGTCGTGCACACCATGGCGGCCACGCCGGCAGCCTTTAAGCGATAGGCAATATCCTTTTCCAGCAGCTGGTTGGGCGCCAGGATAACGATAGCTCCCAGCTTGTGCAGGGCGTTGATGATGAACCAGAACTGATAATGGCGCTTGAGGATCAGCATCACCTTGTCGCCCTTTTTGATGCCGATGGACTTGAAATAGTTGGCGGCACGGCCGCTCTCCCGCTTGACCTGATCGAAGGTGAAGCGGCGTTCGGTCTTGTCCTGGGCGATATGCAGGAAGGCCAGCTTATTCGGCTCCTTCTTGGCGATGGCGTCCACCACGTCGAAGGCGAAATTGAAGGTATCGTCGTTCTGGTATTCGATGCCTTTCAGCGCGCCGTGCTCGTCCTCCGTGGGGATGATGAAGTTTTCATACACCCGGCGCTGGGCGTCGGCCTGACGCTGACCGCTGAGCGCCGGAGCCAGGCCGCCCTTGTGGGCGATATACTCGGTGGGATTGAGGACGACGGCGTAGAACTCGCAGTTTTCCCCGCCCACGGCGATCATGCCGTGGGGCGTGCCGGAATCGTA
>CACWUV010000082.1 GCA_902764185.1 uncultured Eubacteriales bacterium | reverse complement strand
CTATATCACCATGCACGACGACCCCTATGATGTGGAAAATCCAGAAAGCGTGGTTAAAACAGCTCTTCTGAATAAAGAACCCCAAGATGGGCTCATCGGGAATGAAGCCTTCACGGACGCGGTGAAGCTGCTGCTGTCCGAACAATTGATTTCTCTGGGCTTCACCGGAGAAAAGGAGGACACCCGCATCACAGCGGTTACTTCCGCCGAATTGCACACCCCCAAGGACGGTGCCGATTCGCTGGTGATGTCGCGGCTGCGGCTGACGGTGCAGGCGGAGGCCCGGCGCGTTCCCAGCCAGGCGGCCCAGGACGATGTGGAAATGAGCATCTTCCAGGTGACGGCCACGCCTGCGCCATCGCCGACCATGGCTCCCAATGCGCCATTCATTCAGATCGAGCAGGAGCTGACGGTGGATATTCCCGTGTTTACCGCCTTGGAACCGCTGCTGAATCTCACCATCAACGGCACCAACAATGAAATCCTGACCGTTCATGAGACGGAGACCGCCTTCCGCATCGAATCCCGGCGCTATGGTCATGGCGTGGGCATGAGCCAGCGCGGCGCGCAATGGATGGCGGACAAATACGCCTGGACCTATGAGCAGATCCTGCGCTTCTATTATCCGGGCCTCACCTTCAAACAGGCGGATACCGCGGTGACGCTGGCTTCTCCCGTGCTGGCAGACTATCTGACCACCCCCGGACCGCCTGCCACCCCCACGCCCCGGCCTACCCTGATGCCCGTTACAGCCCCGTTAAAGGCAGGCGAATGGAAGGCTAAGGTGACCCAGATCGGCGTCAATTCCTCGCTGAACCTGCGCAGCGCGCCCAGCATGGAAGGGGAGGTCCTGCGCCTGCTGTATTACGGCCAGGAGCTGATCGTGGAGGAGCAATTGCCGGATGGATGGCTGAAGGTGAAAACCGACGCCATTGAGGGCTACGTGATGGAAAAATTTGTGGAGAAAACCGAATAAAAAAAGAGAGCGTCCGTTGATGCGGACGCTCTTCCTTTTAGCGGTTGACCAGCTGAACCAGGGGAATGGCTTCCTCAATATGGTCGCCGCTTTTCGTATATACAGGCACCAGTTTTAAGCCCTTCATTTCCTGCGGCTTGGAGAATATCATCTCAAAGCACAGCGTTTCCTTGTCTTTTGACCATTCACCTTGCATGCCGAGTCGACTCAAAGCCTGATCTCCGCCATACAGTACGTAGCATTCGATCAAATCATCGTCGCTGTGGTAATCCCAATCGCCGTGAGCCTTGACCCATTCTTCGGGACACATCACGTTGATTGTGCCGCGCATATCGATCTGGCCCAGGATGAACTCGCAGTTGGCAGTATAGGTTTGGTTGCCGAAGGCTCCGCCCCAATAGGTGAACTGCTTGTTCTGCTTTACGGTAAAGGGGATTTCTGTCGTTTCGCCCCGGGTGGTGGCACTGTAATAATCCTTGCCATCCTGGAAATGGATGGAATTGGTGCGGAACAGCACGACCTTGAAGGTCAGCTCATCCGCCAGCTTTTCCTCGGGAATTTCGCATTCCTTCCATCCGATGATGCTGCCGTCCTCCTGCGCCAGAATATCCCCGCCGATGATGTCAAGATACGTGCCGTCTGCCAGAGAAAGGCCATCATGAAGGGAGGCTTGATATACTTCTTCCCAACGCTGTCCTTCGCCGTTCAGCCACAGGATATCTTCCTGTTGGACCGGAAGATCGGAAATCATGTTTTCCGCGGCAATAAAGTTCTTTTCCGTCCAGCTCCATTGGATTTCGCCTTCCGGGGTCCCTTCATGACGGGTGCAGCTGTAAAGGTTACCGCTTTCCCTATAGGAAATGAAGATGCGATTGCCTTCATAGTAGCATTGATCGATGTCGATGGTGATGCCGTCGTCGGTGGTGACAGACGCGCCGACCACGTCGGATACGTCGCTGAGACCATGGAGCCGCGCTTCGCCCATTTAGTCAAAGCGCTCGGCCAGCTTGTCAAAGACTCCCAGTCCGGCGGCCAGGGCCACCGAAGCCATCAAGATCAGCGCCAGCGCCACGGCCAGCGATAGGGATAGTTTCTTTTTCATGGGCTTTTCTCCTTTCGTTCCAGCCAGCACGCGCGGGGCCAGAAAGGGATCTTCCTGCATGCCGGATAATCTGCGATCCAAGGCTTCATGCAGGGCTTGCCTGATTTGCTGATCCGTCATGCCAATTCCTCCTTTTCCAGCTGCGCGCGCAGCTGCTTCCTTGCCTTTTCCAGCCGCCGGGAGACGGTGGAAACGGATATGTCCAGTGCTTGGGAGATTTCGCTCATGTTCATGTCCTGAAAGTAGTATAGCAGTGTGATTTCCCGCAGCCGCAGCGGCAGCGCCGCAACGGTGTCGATGAGGCTGCCGTCCTTGTATTCAAAGGGAACGACAGCTTCGGGCAGGCGCTCGATCTCCACCGAGCGATCCACGTGCGCTAACCACCAGCCCCGCCGCAGATTGCGGCACACGTTGACGGCAATGCGTATCAGCCAGGTTTTTTCGCTGCATTCACCCCGAAAATCCGATAAGGCGGCATAGGCTTTCAGAAAGGTTTCCTGGGTGGCGTCCTCCGCCAGCGCAGCATCCTTCAGCCATACGCAGCACATGCGTTTGAGCGGAATCTGATAGGTTTGGATCAGTGCGGTGATTCTTTCCTCCTTGGACTGTGGATTGTTTGGGCCCATGCAACAATCCATGGCCTGATCACCTCCTTCACCTATACAGACACAGCCACAGGGGTATTTTTTGCAATTTCTAAAAATAAAAAAGGCGCAGCGTCAAAAAACTGCGCCCAAAAGGGAAAGGGGCTTATACCGGTATCTCCACCAGATCGCGGGGCGCTTTGTTCAGCGTCTCGCAGCCGTCCTCGGTGACGGCCACCAGGTCTTCCACCCGCACGCCAAACCTGCCGGGCAGGTAGATGCCGGGCTCCACGGAGAAGCACATGCCGGGCTTGGCCACGGCTTCGCTGGACGCGCTGACATCCGGAAATTCGTGCACCTCCAGGCCAATGCCGTGTCCGGTGCGATGGATGAAGTATTTGCCATAGCCCGCGTCCTCAATCACCTTGCGGGCGGCACGGTCGATGTCCTTCATCAGCGCGCCGGGATGTACGGCGGCACGGCCGGCGGCATTGGCGGCGCGCACCAGATCGTATACCCGCTTCTGCTCGTCCGTGGCCTTGCCCATGAACACCGTGCGGGTCATATCGCTGCAATAGCTCTGCCAGGTGAGGCCCACGTCCAGAATGACGGAATCGCCCGCTTTTAAAACGGTCTGATCGGTGACGTGATGAGGCTCGGCACAGTTGGGGCCAAAGCAGATCAGCGGTTCAAAGCTGGGACCGCTGGAGCCCAGGGCGGCGGATTCCTTCAGATAAATATCGCCCACCTGGCCTTCGGTCAGGCCTAATTTGAGCTGAGCAATGGTTTTCAGAATGGTTTCATCGTTTTTAAGGGAGCTGACGCGCATGAGCTCCAGCTCTTTTTCGTCCTTGTACAGCCGGGTCTGATCGATGCAGGGAGAGCCAATGACGGGCTTCAAGTCATTCCTGGCGTCCAGCAGGCGAATGGTGAAGCGGCTGGGCCAATCCTTGTCGATGCCAATTTTGCCGACAGCCAGATCAGCGGCCAGGATCTGCACGCAGTCCTCGGTGTCGTCATATTCCACCAGAGGAATGTCCACAGCGCCATTGAGCGCGAACAGCCGGTTGGCGTACAGGCGCACGTCGCCCTGATCGTTGAGATACAGCGCCACCATGCGCTCGCCGGGATAGATCCATTTGCCGGTGAGATAGAAAAGGGAAGCGGGCGCGCTGATCAGCGTTTGCCGGATGCCCATGCGCCCCATGGCTTCCACTACGCGGCGAATACGGCTTGTTTCCATAGGCTTCAACCTCAGGGATGCAGCACGGTGCCGCAGTCGTCCCCGTCCAGCACCTTCAAAATATCCTCGGGCTGAGCCAGGCCGAACACCCGCACGGCCGGGATGGCCTGCTCGCTCAGCATGGCGAAGGCGGCGGTGTCCATTACCTTGAGACGGCGGTCCAGGGCTTCGGAATAGCTGATGTCGCGGATCAGCTTGGCGTCCGGGTTCTTCCGCGGGTCGTCGGTGTACACGCCGTTGATATTCTTGGCCAGCAGCAGCGCTTCGGCTTTCATTTCAGCTGCGCGGAGCACCACGGCTGTATCGGTGGTGAAGAAGGGATTTCCGCTGCCACCCGCAAAGAAAGTCACCTTACCCTCGGCCATGGCCTGACGGGCGGACTGCACGTTGTAGGGCTCGCACACCCGGGGCATATCAATGGCGGAGAACACCACGGCCTTTGCTCCGGCGCGCTCCACGGCGTCCCGCATGCACAGGCAGTTGATCACCGTGCCCAGCATGCCCATGTGGTCGGCGGTCACAGCGTCCATCTCCTGGGACTGCCGTCCGCGCCAGATGTTGCCGGCGCCGATGACCACGCCCAGTTCGATGCCTTTTTTGGAAATATCCGCCAGAATGCGGCCCACGTGGGCGATCAGCTCCTGATCGAACAAACGGCCATTTTCGCCCAGGGCTTCGCCGCTGAGCTTCAATATTACGCGTTTATAGGGCTTCATTGCTCGTCCTCCTCTGTATCGCATGAAAAAAGACGGACGTTTGCGCGTCCGCCTTCATGGATTGATTTACGCCTTCTTGCCGGTCATTTCGGCGATTTCGGCGGCCAGGTCGCTCTGCTTCTTCTCGATGCCTTCGCCCAGCTGATAGCGGACGAAACGACGGATGGTGGTCTTTTCGCCGGTGGCCAGGGTGGCTTCCTGCAGCAGCTGCTGAATGGTGATGTCGGGGTTCTTGACGAAGGGCTGATCCAGCAGGCAGATCTCCTTGCAGAACTTCTCGATGCGGCCTTCCACGATCTTTTCGATGATGGCTTCGGGCTTCTTGCTGTTCTTCTCGTCGTTCATCACCTGCTCGCGGGCGATGCGGCGCTCTTCCTCGATGCGGGCGGCGGGAATCTCATCCTTGCTCACATACTCGGGAGCGGCGGCGGCGATGTGCATGGCCACGTCATGGCACAGGTTCTTGAAGGTGTCGGTCTTGCCGACGAAGTCGGTTTCGCAGTTGATCTCAACCAGCACGCCGATCTTGCCGCCCATGTGGATGTAGGAATCCACGGCGCCTTCCGCGGCGATGCGGCCGCTCTTCTTGTTGGCGGCAGCCAGTCCCTTTTCACGCAGATATTCGACGGCGGCGTCCATGTTGCCGTTGCTCTCTACCAGGGCCTTTTTGCAATCCATCATACCGGCCTGGGTGCGCTCGCGCAGCTCCTTGACCATTGCAGCAGTAACTTCAGCCATGGGGGATTACCTCCTAACAATAATGTTGAATTTATTACTCAGCGTCGGTGGCTTCGTCAGCGGCGGCTTCCTCGCCGTCCTGAGAACCCTGCTTGCCTTCCAGCACGGCGTCGGCCAGCTTGCCGGCGATCAGCTTGACCGCACGGATGGCGTCGTCGTTGCCGGGGATCACGTAGTCGATCTCATCGGGGTCGCAGTTGGTGTCCACGATGGCCACGATCGGAATGCCCAGGGCGCGGGCTTCGGCCACGGCAATGTGCTCTTTGCGGGGGTCCACAACGAACAGCGCGCCGGGCAGGCCCTTCATCTCGCGGATGCCGCCCAGGTTGGCCAGCAGCTTTTCACGCTCATGCTGGAGCTTGATAACTTCCTTCTTGGGCAGCACGTCAAACTGACCGTTCTGCTCCATGCGGTCGATCTGGTTCAGGCGATCGATACGGGTCTTGATGGTCTTGTAGTTGGTCAGCATGCCGCCCAGCCAGCGGTTGTTGACATAGAACATGTTGCAGCGCTTGGCTTCGCTCTCGATACTCTCCTGGGCCTGCTTCTTGGTGCCTACGAACAGGATGGTCTTGCCTTCCATCGCCAGGTTGCGCACGAACATGTACGCTTCGTCAATCTTCTTAACGGTCTTCTGCAGGTCGATGATGTAGATGCCGTTGCGCTCAGTGAAGATGTACTGAGCCATCTTGGGGTTCCAGCGGCGGGTCTGATGACCGAAGTGCACGCCCGCTTCCAGAAGGTGCTTCATAGAAATGACAGCCATGGTTTTTCCTCCTTGTTTTTCCACCGCGGGGGTTTGAATTTTATGCCGGCCAACCCATTCGGGCACAAGCGGCACATCCTCCCGCGTGCGTTATCCGAGCTATTATAGCATAGGCAAAACGGCATTGCAAGCACTTTCTTTCAAAAAAATCCCAAAAAGTTTAAAAATCATATTGACAAATCCTGCTGTTTTTAGTATCATATTCGGTGCATCAATAGACTCCGCTAGCCCCGGGAACTATTGAACACCGGCGGAACATGCTGACCATCATGTGCTGCCAACCCAAACAATTGTGATCTTTTCAAGGAGGATACGCACTTGAATACCTTTATGGCGAATGCGCAGAACGTTGAGCGCAAGTGGTATGTCGTTGATGCTGACGGCATGGTGCTTGGCCGCATTGCGACCCAGGTCGCTAATATTCTTCGCGGCAAAACCAAGCCCATCTACACCCCCCATGTGGACACTGGTGATTATGTGATCATCATTAACGCCGATAAGGCGATCCTGACCGGCAAGAAGCTGGATCAGAAGGTATATTATCATCACAGCGGTTATGCCGGCGGCCTCAAGGAGACCAAGTACCGCAACCTGATGGCCGAAAAGCCTGAGTTCGCCGTTCAGCATGCCATCGTGGGCATGCTGCCCAAGGGACCTCTGGGCCGTAAGATGGCCAAGAAGCTGTTCGTGTATGCGGGCCCCGATCATCCCCATGCCGCGCAGAAGCCCGAGACCCTGGAACTGAACAAGTAAGGCGGAAGGAGTTAAACATTCATGGCTAATGAATTCAATGCTGTTGGCCGCCGCAAGTCCGCTGTGGCCCGTGTTCGTCTGGTGGCCGGTGATGGCAAGATCGTCATCAATGGCCGCGACATCGACAACTATTTCGGTTATGAAACCCTCAAGATGACTGTCCGTCAGCCCCTCAACCTGACCAAGGTTTCCGGCTTCGATGTGATGGTCAACGTCAATGGCGGCGGTTTCACCGGCCAGGCCGGTGCCATCCGTCACGGCATCAGCCGCGCCCTGTGCAAGGCCAATCCCGAATATCGGGGCGACCTGAAAAAGGCTGGTTTCCTCACCCGTGATCCTCGCATGAAGGAGCGCAAGAAGTACGGTCTGAAGGCCGCCCGTCGTGCTCCCCAGTTCAGCAAGCGCTGATTGCTGCAACCTTTTCAAAGCCTTGGAAATCCAAACGGTTTCCGGGGCTTTTTTTGCGCTTGGATCTTTGATAATAACCAGACCCGTGTTAAATATAGCAAATTGCCGGAGGTTGGATGAAATGAGACAGGCGGCCAAGCAAATTGCACTCTGCGCGCTGGTGCTGATCATTTTTTGCGTTCTTTGCCGCCTGACGGTATTTAGAACCTATACCGTTCACATCCCGCTGTATGGTGCTTTGAACAACGCCTTGGATAAGGGCGGCACCAGGCTGGAAATGGAAAAACCAGATGTGGCGCATGTGGGTCAGGCGGCCCGGCATGATGACTATTTGAGTATCCCCGTGCATCCGGACAAGGCGGGGGAAAGCGACCTGCGCATTTTGGATGCAAGCGGCCAGGAGATCGGCTTCTATGTGCTCAGGTTCGGCCCCATGGGCACGGTGTATAACAGCCAGACAGGCGGCTTCACCGGCGATACCGGCGTGCTGATTGCCGTTACGCTTTTCTGGCTGGCTGTCAGCGCCATCATGCTGTGGCATTACAGCCAGGCCAAAGGCCCGGCCTATTATGCCTATTCAACCATCTATTTTGCGGGTTTTTCGCTGTTCTCGCTGGTGACGGGGCTCTTGATGCTGCGCGTCACATTGTCCCATGTGCTGCATCCGGCGGATTTCAGCATGTTTGCCGCGTATGGGGCCATCAATGGCGCCAGCAAGCAGTTTATGATGGTGACTATGCCCGCGATGGTGATTTTCGCCGTGGCCATGGCTATCAGCAACGTTGTATTGCTGCGACATGAACGGTCGCGGATGCAGAATGCCTTGGGACTGGCGGTGAGCCTGCTGCTGCTTGTGGGGGAGGCTGCGGGCTTTTTCCTTTTCTTCCGCGATTTTTCCGGCTCGGAATGGGAAGGTCGCGTGCAGAGCACGCTGGAGAACGTTTACGCCACCGTTTTCGTATATTTTGAATGCATGCTGGTGGGCTCCGCCGTTTGCGCTCTCAAGGCCGCCCGGCATCAGCCTCCAATGGATAAGGATTGTATCGTCATCCTGGGCTGCTGGTTCCGACGTGACGGTACGCTGCCGCCGCTGCTGAAAGGACGGGTAGATCGGGCGCTTGATTTCTGGCGGCAGCAGCGGGAAACGAACGGCAAGGAAGCCGTTCTGATCCCGTCGGGCGGTCAGGGAGCGGACGAACCCATGCCGGAGGCGGAAGCCATGCGGCGCTATCTGTTGACGCAGGGCGTTTCGGATACCGTGATCCGTCCGGAAACCCAATCGAAGAACACCTATCAGAACATGGCCTTTTCCAAGCGGATTGCAGAGAGGATCGCCCCGCAGGGCAAGGTGCTTTTTGCCACCACCAATTATCATGTGTTCCGCAGCGGTCTGTGGGCCAATCTGGCAGGTTTTCCAGCGGAGGGCATCGGCTGCAAAACCAAATGGTGGTTCTGGCCCAACGCTTTCATGCGGGAATGCCTGGGCCTCTTGTGCAACCGCTGGAAACAGGAGATTCTGCTTTTGTTTTTGCTGATCCTCTTCTTTGGCGTATTATCGATGGTGCTGGGATAAAATGACGATAAAAAAATGGACGGCGCTTTTGCTGCTGCTTGTGATGACTTTGCCGAGACTTGGAATGACGGAGGGCGCATGGATTCCGCTCCGGGAGGCAACGGCAGGCAATGCCTGCGAGTACACCGGCACGGTGACCATCACCTTTCTGGGGGATTGCACCCTGGGCGGCGAGGAGAAAAGCCGGGAAAAACCCACCGGCTTTATTCAGCGTATCGCAAAAAACGGCTATGATTTTCCCATGCGCAATTTGAAGGCCCTGACCCAGACGGACGATCTCACCGTGGCGAATCTGGAGGGTGTGCTGACGGACAGAGATCTTAAAAAAGTGGATAAAACCTATAATTTCAGCGGGCCGACAGAATTTACAAGCATCCTGACGGCGGCGGAGATCGAGTGCGTCACACTGGCCAACAACCACAGCCACGATTATGGCGATGAGGGCTATGCGGATACCAAGGCAGCTCTGGAGGCGGCAGGCGTGGCATGGTTTGGCACGGATGACGCGGTGATCTGGGAGAATGCACAAGGGCTGCGCATCGGCTTTACCGGCGTCAATTATGCGCTGTACGACCGGCAGGCAGCGGCCTATGAGCGGCAGATGCGGGCATTGAAGGACGCGGGCTGCGCAGCGCTGATCACGGTGATGCACGCCGGTGAGGAGTACACCCAGACCATCGATCGGCACCAGAAACAGATCGTGCGCTATGCGGCGAAAGAAGGAGCTGATCTGGTCGTGGGCCATCATCCCCATGTGGTGCAGGGCTTTGATTTTGTGCAGGGCATGCCGGTGGTTTACAGCCTGGGCAATTGCTCCTTTGGCGGCGCGCGGTATGTGAAGGATACCGACGCGCTGGTTCTGCGGGCGGAGCTGGATTTTGAAGGGGGACGGCTGACGGGCATGACCCTGCGCTTTTATCCCATCACGGTGACGACGGACGATACATATAACAACTATTCGCCGGATTTTCTGACGGGAAAGGCCGCCCAGCGAGTGCTGAACAAGATGAAAAAATCCACCGGCTATGACATGGGAGAATTTGATCCGGAGATGGGCGCCGTCGTTACCTTTTCGGTAAAATAATTCTGCGTATAATCCATAATTGACACAAAGCCACCGACATGTGATATAATCAATTTTGTATTTTCGGATCTTCACGGGGGGAACAAAATGAAGCGCTTCAAAAACCTGGTCATCGGCGGCATCCAGAGCAAGGTGTTCAACCTGATCCTGCTGACGGTGATTTTGATGACCGCCGCGTTTTCCGCGGTGTCATTGCGCCAGATGCACACGCTGGAAAAACTGGTTGCGCAGACCAATGTGCAGCAGCAGGAGTCTATCGACACGATCACGTC
>CACWUV010000081.1 GCA_902764185.1 uncultured Eubacteriales bacterium | reverse complement strand
CGCCAGACCCATGAACACGCCGGACAGGCACAGCGGCACCAGGGTTTTCCAAAGCGCCTTCCCCCAGTAATCCATGCGCACATAGTAGACCATGAACACGAAGGACCAGATGATGAACAGCACCACAAAGCTGTCGATGGTGGCGATGCGGGTCTGGGTGAAGTGCATGAAGTCCACCGCCATGAGGAACATGGCCGCAAAAGCGGTGATCCGGCGGCGGGTGACCAGCTTGCCCAGCAGATACATGCCGGGCAGCATCAGCACCCCCGCCATGGCTCCGGCAAAGCGCCAGCCAAAGGGCGTCATGCCGAAGATGCTGATGGCAAAGGCGATCAGCACCTTGCCCAGCGGCGGATGGGAGGTTTCATAGGGATAATAGGTGTTGTCGCCCCGCATGGCCAGATAGTGCTCATAGCCGGTGCGGGCATGATAGATCTCGTCAAAATAGGTGCTGTTGTACCAGCCGGGTTCGCCGGTGAAGGTATCCTGCTCGTCGATCAGGTTATCCCCGTCGCCGCTGACCACCGATACCGGGAAAACCTCCTGGGTGTTGGGGTTCCGCAGGATCACTTCATAGATCGTTGTGGCGATGCTGCGGGCCTCGATGCGCACATAGCGGCCCGTCAGGATCACGGGCGTGTTGGTGTAATTGCGGCTGCCATCCACCTGATAGCTGTCCCGCAGATATTGCCACTGGAAGCATTGGCCTTCCAAAATCTGGGCCCAGTTGGCCTCGCTCCAGGTTTCGCCGTCGTCGCTGACCCGCACGATGAACTCATGGGGCCGGGAATGAATGCCGCCCAGATAGAGCATGTTGGCCGCCCGGATCTGCCCCAGATCCAATACGATTTCATCGGTGGAGGAGGTGGAGCGCCACCAGGTCTGGGGCGAAGCGGTGGAGCCCAGATTGGTCAGGGACACCACGGCGTATATGGCGGTGACGCCCAGCATCAGCAGCCAATCGAGCGCCTTCATGGGGGCGATGGGCTGAGGCTCCGTCAGCTCCCGCAGCGCGGGAGACGGTACAGCTTCGGTTTCATCTTTTTCCTGCCGCGCCTTTGCCTGGAAAGTCATCCGCTGGCCTTCCGCGCAGATGCTGACAGAGGTATAGCCAGCCAGCAGGGTGATGAGCAGCTGAATGGCGGACACAGCGTATTCCACGGCGGCGCTGTCGCTTTGGATGCCGAAGGCAGGCGCGGTGAGATGACCCGCGCTGCCGCCGATGCGAATGCCGCGGTCCAGCACCACGCCCACGTTGAGGAACAGCGCCGCGGAGACCAGGGCGAAAAGCCAATAGACCCGGATGTCCTTTTCCAGCACGCAGGCCAGCGCCAGCAGCAGGATCGCCGGGAACAGATAGCGCTCATGCATCATGACGCCCAGGTTGCAAAGCAAAATCAGCAGCAGCGCGCCCAGCAGCGGCAGATGGCGGATATCCCGGCCCGCCATATAGAGGCCGGCGCACAGCAGGACCCCCAGCACGATGACCAGGGTACCCAGGCTGCCGTAGGCCATGGGAATCAGAGAAACGATGACCGCCGCGGCCACAGCCGCCAGCAGCGCCAGCCTGCGATAGATATTTCCTTTATACCAGCGGAAGCGGACGGCCGTTATCAATACGCCGCCCACCAGCAGCGATATGGCGATGAGACGGATATGCCAGGCCGCTGGATCAGCCACGCCCACCCAGTTGAGTCCAAGCAGGAAATAGAGGTTGCAGGCGTTGACGGTCACATTGGCGTAATAGCCCATGGTGCCGCTGTACAGATTGAAGAGCCACCAGCCTTCGCTATTGTCCATTTTGGGCGAGAAGGGCAGGACGACCAGCAGCGCCACCACGGCGGCCAGCGCCAGGCCGACGGCGGACTGGATATATATTTTTTTGTCTTTTTTGCGGATCAGCTGATAAAGGAAAGCGATCAAGCCCAGCGGACCGAACATCAGCGCCTGGGGCTTTAAGAGGACGGAAAGCATATAGACGGGCAGCGCGACGGCCCAGCGATCCTCGATGGCGAAGATCACCACCAGCAGCAGACACAGCGCCATAACGCTGTCCGCCTGGCCCCAGGCCGCGCCTGCCGCGAAGGTCAGGGGATTGAAGGCGTAGAGCGCCGCCAGCACGAAGGCGTTCTTTGCGGAAACCCGCTTTTGAGCAAAGCGATACAGCACCGCGGCAGCGGCCACGTCGCAGAGGATGGAGGGCAATTTGACCAGCAGCTCCGTCATGCCGGTACCCAGCCAATCCCCCACCTTGCCCAACATTCCCAGCACCAGGATGTACCCCGGCGGGTAATCGCAGAAGCCCACGGTGTTATAGAAGTCCGCCGCGCCGGTATGAGCCATGAACTGGCCCCAATAGGTGAAGCAGCCGATGTCCACCCCGTAGCCCGGGATCAAGAGCGCGATCAGCGCCCGCAGCGCGGCGGCCAGCGCCAGCATGAGGATCACAGGCCAAGCCTTGATCCCCTTATTCTGCCCGTCCATCGCCTGATCCCGCAGCAGATAGCAGGCCGCCACATAGGCCAAGGCGATGAGGACCAGCCAGGGCCAGGCAGCGGAGGCTGCGCCGTCGTCGCTCTTCTGCGCGGAGGAAGCCTCCCGGTACCACTGGTTTTCCACATATTCCGCAGGCACGCTTTTGACCTGCTCCAGGCGCAGATTGCGGAAGGAGGCCGTGCCCACGGCTTCGCCGCTGTAACCGCCCAGACGGGCAAACACAGTGACCTGCCTTTGGTTTTCTCCGGTGCGGCCATAGATGCGCACGGACTGCCATTCGCCCTGGGAATCATAGACGCACTCGGAAAAGGCGTACACATCCGCCACGGACAGGTTGGCGCCCCAGCCGCCGGTGGCCTCGGCGCGGATCTCGCCGCTGAAGCAATACAGGCTGTCGGGCCGCACCTCCACCTGCTGGGCGAAGCGGGCGTCGTTGTAATCGTGATTAACGATGGTGATCACGCCGGCTTCGGCGGAATAATCCGTGTAGCCCGGCGTGCGCAGATAATCATCGGTGTACCAATCAGAAGGCATCTGCCGGTCGTCCAGCGCCTCAAAGCCGCCGTTTCGCAGCAGGTTGCCTTCCTGTATCTCCTTGCCGCTCTTGGGCCAGAAAAGGACCGCCAGCAGCGCGGCGGCCAACAGCACCGTCGGGATGATCCATTTGGATTTCCGCTTCATACAAACTCCTAAAACGCGTTTTTCATATGCCGGACGCCCGCCCGGGTGAATTCCAGGATGTCGAACCGGCAGGGCGCATCCGGCGCGTGCCGGCGCAAATATACGGCGGCGGCGTCATGGACGCGGCGCATCTTGTCAAGATCCACAGCCTCCACGCCCGTGCCCAGGCGATGCTGCGGCCGGGCCTTGACCTCGATAAAGACGATCACGTCGCCGTCCCGGGCGATCAGGTCGATTTCCCCGTCCGCCGCCCGGAAACGGCGCTCCAGCACCTTATAGCCCTGGGCGCGCACATAGTTTGCCGCGCGCAGCTCATGCATAAAACCGGATTGATAAGAAGTCATCATAAAAATTTACCGATGAAGGTCCTGCGGTGGATGGGACAGGGGCCATACTGCCGGATGGCGGCGATGTGCTCCGCCGTGCCGTAGCCCTTATGCTTGGCAAAGCCGTACTGCGGATACTGCTCCGCCAGCTTTTCCATCTCCCGGTCACGGGTCACCTTGGCCACGATGCTGGCGGCGGCGATGGAATAGGACACGGCATCCCCGTGAATGATGGGGATCTCCGGCGCGTCCAGGCCCAGGTTTTTCACCGCGTCGATCAGATAGATATTGGCCTGGGCGTTTCGCGCCGCCCGGCGCATGGCGTTCATGGTGGCCTGCAGGATGTTGATCCCGTCGATCTCCTGGGCGCTGGCCCGGCCTATGCCCACATAAAGGGCGGTTCGCATGATCTCCTCATACACCAGTTCCCGGCGCTTGGCGGAGAGCTTTTTGCTGTCGTCCACCCAATCCAGGATGGGATCGGGCGGCATGATGACGCAGGCCGCCACCACATCCCCGGCCAGCGGTCCCCGGCCCGCCTCGTCCATGCCCGCCACCCGGGCGCAATGGTCCCAGTAGGTCCTGTCATGGGCGGCCATGGCGGCCTCCCGCTCCATCCGATCACTCCGCATGGGGCTCTTCCTCCTGCTTTTGCTGGGGCGGCGCTTCCAGGGTGATATGCCCCAGCCTGCCATCCCGGAATTCATCCAGCACCACAGCGCAGCCCCGCTCCAGATCCACCTCGCCGCCCCGCATCAGAAAGCCCCTGCCCCGGCACACCGCCTCCAGCAGCGCCTGTCCGCGCAATGTGCGGTCCGTCACATGGAAGCGCTTTTCCAGCATGTCCGGGGCGATTTCCATCAGCTCCTCCAGGAGATTTATGGACAGAGCGAAGGTATCCACCACCTCGTCCCGGATGGCGGAAATATAGGCCAGATGCTTGGCCGCCACCGGATCGTCCAGCCGGGGCCACAGCATGCCGGGGGTATCCAGAAGCTCCAGATATTCGCCCACCCGCACCCACTGATTGGCCCGAGTGACGCCAGGACGATCCCCCACCTTGGCGATGCTGCCGCCGTGGAGACGGTTGATCAGGGTGCTTTTGCCCACGTTGGGCACGCCGATGACCATGACGCGCACGGTGCGCCGCATGCCCCGGGCCGCGCTGCGCTCCACCTTGTCGCGGGTCAGCCGTTCGATGGCCTTCAAGACCTCCCGGGCGTTCTTATCGGCGGAGATGGCGGCGCACTGGATGCCGCGGGACTGAAAGTATTGCAGCCATTGGCGGGTCATGACCTGATCGGCCAGATCGGATTTATTGAGCAGCAGCACCCGGGCCTTATTGCGCAGCATCTGTCCCAATACGGGGTTGCGGCTGGAATAGGGAAGCCGGGCGTCGCACAGCTCGATCACCGCGTCCACCCGCGCCACCTGCTCCTGCAAAAGGCGCTTGGCCTTGGCCATATGGCCGGGATACCAGTTGATCTGCATAGAAACCTCTCACACACAAAATTTTACATTATATAGGATACCATGTATCGGCCTAAAAATCCAGCGCAAATTGCCGCCGCCTGCCCCATCCAGGAATTTTTACAACGGATTCATCCGCCGTTCATCCTTGACAAAAGGATGCAAATAGACGATAATACACAAAAATGGAGGATTCTGTACTTTGGAGCACTTGATCACCGGCGTCGTCCCCGGCAGCCCCGCCTACCGCAACGGTATCCGGGAAGGCGACACCCTTTTATCCCTGAACGGCGAAGAGCTGATCGATCAGATCGATTATCAGGCTTTGGCCGGACGCCGCCACGTGGTACTGCACGTGCGCAAGGCCGACGGACGGGACTGGCACGTGGAGATCGTCAAGCCCACCGGCCGTCCCCTGGGCCTCTCCTTTGGTGAAAGCATGGAGCTGACGCCCCGGGTGTGCAAAAACAAGTGCGTGTTCTGCTTCATTGACCAGATGCCTCCAAACTGCCGGAAGACCCTCTATGTGAAGGACGACGACTGGCGCATGAGCCTGATGATGGGCAACTTCATCACCATGACCAACATGAACGACCAGGAATTTGACCGCATCGTGCGCCGCAGGGTGAGCCCGCTGTTCATCTCGGTGCACGCGGTGGAGCCCGAGCTGCGGGTGCGCCTGATGGCCAACCCCGAAGCGGCAAAGCTGCTGGACCGGCTGACGATCCTCAAGGAAAACGGCATCCGCTTCCATTGCCAGATCGTGCTCTGTCCCGGTCTCAATGACGGGGAGCACCTGGAAAAGACGCTGGAGACGCTCTTTTCCTTCCGGCCCGCCGCCCAAAGCGCCGCGCTGGTGCCAGTGGGACTGACCAAATACCGAGAAGGGCTTTACCCTTTGAAGCCCTATACCCGGGAACAGGCCGGGCAGGTGCTGGAAATCTGCGAAAAGTGGCAGCGGCGCTTTCTGGATGCCTGCGGCAGCCGGTTCGTATTCCCCTCCGACGAAATGCTGTGCATCGCCGGACACGAACTGCCGGAGGAGGACTATTACGAAAACTACCCCCAGATTGAAAACGGCGTGGGCCTGATGCGGCAATTTCTGAACGGCTTCATCGCCGCCAGCGAGAACAATACCTGCCAGGCGCGGCCTCGCCGCGTGGTGATTCCCAGCGGCTGGAGCATAACGCCATACCTGCAAAAATGGATCGACACCTACGGTCCCAAGGGTGTGCGGGTGCGGGTGCAGGCCATCAAAAACCGCTTTTTCGGGGAAACCGTTACCGTCACCGGCCTGCTGACCGGACGGGATATTCTGGCGCAGCTGGACACCGGCGACGCGGACGAAGTCCTCATGTGCGACGTGACCCTGCGGGAAGCTGGCGACCTGTTTCTGGACGATCTGCCCTTAACGGAATTCAGGGCGCAGCTGCCCGTTCCGCTGACAGTGACCGCCAACCGCGGCGACGCGCTGTTTAACGCCCTGCTGGGCTGATATAAAGGAGAATAAATGAACATCAAACCGCTTGTGGCCATCGTTGGCCGCCCCAACGTGGGCAAATCCACCTTTTTTAACAAGATCGCCGGTCATCGCGTGGCCATTGTGGAGGATATTCCCGGCGTTACCCGGGATCGCATCTACGCCGACGTGGAATGGATGGGCCGGGAGTTTACCCTGATCGACACCGGCGGTATCGATCCCCGCAGCGACGACGCGCTGCTGAGCCAGATGCGCCACCAGGCGGAGATCGCCATCGATACCGCGGACGTGATCTGCTTTTTCTGCGACGCCCGGGAGGGTATGACCCCAGACGACGAGGAAGTGGCCACCCTGCTCCGCCGCACCCGCAAGCCCGTGCTGCTGGCGGTGAACAAGCTGGACCACGCGGGGCTCAACGACGTGCTCTATGAATTCTACGGTCTGGGGCTGGGCGATCCCATCGGCATTTCCGCCGCCAACATGCTGGGATTGGGCGATTTGCTGGAGGAGATCGTGAAAAAGCTGCCGCCCAAGGCGGAGGAGGAAGAGGACGAGACCGATGCCCTTCACGAGATCCAATTGGCCCTGGTAGGCCGGCCCAACGTGGGCAAAAGCAGCCTGACCAATAAGCTGCTGGGTCAGGACCGTGTGATGGTGAGCAACATCCCCGGCACCACCCGGGACGCCATCGACACCCATTTTGAAAGCAGCACCGGCGGACGCTACAACATCATCGACACCGCGGGCATTCGCCGCAAGCGCGCCATTGAAGAGGAATCCCTGGAGCGCTACAGCGTGCTGCGGGCCATCGCCGCCATCCGCCGCTGTGACGTGGCGCTGCTGCTCATCGACGCCGAGGATGGCGTTACCGAACAGGACACCAAGATCGCGGGCATCATTGCCGATGAAGGCAAGGCCGTCATCGTGGTGGTGAACAAATGGGACATCCCCGAAAAGGATACCGGCACCCTGGAAAAATACCGCAAAGAGGTGTTGGAGGACCTGAAATTTATGGATTACGCGCCGGTGCTGTTTATCAGCGCGCTGACGGGCCAGCGGGTGCACACGGTGCTGGACGCCGTGGATCAGGCCTACGCCCAGACCAGCAAGCGCGTGCCCACGGGCCTGCTCAACGACGTGCTGGGAGACGCCCAGATCGCCTTGCAGCCGCCCATGAGCGGCGGCCGGCGGCTCAAGATCTATTACGGCACCCAGATCAGCGTATGCCCGCCCACCTTCGCCCTGTTTGTCAACGACGAAAACCTGATGCACTTTGCCTATCAGCGCTATCTGGAAAATCAGCTCCGCAAGGCCTTTGGCTTTGAGGGTACGCCCATCCATTTCGCTCTGCGGCAACGGACAAAGGAGAATGCCTGATGAATAATTGGCTTGCTTGGGCCCTGACCGCGGTGATCGGCTACCTGCTGGGAAGCATTTCCACCGGCATTCTGTATTCCCGCAGCATGGGCCGCGACATCCGCACCCAGGGCAGCAAAAATTCCGGCGCCACCAACATGACCCGGGTGCACGGCCTCAAATCCGGCGCGCTGACCTTCCTGGGCGATTTTGTCAAGGGCGTCCTGGCCGCCGTGATCGGCAAGCTGCTGGGCGGTCAGACGGGCGCCATCATCGGCGGCACAGCGGCCGTCATCGGCCATACCTGGCCGGTGTTCTTCGACTTTAAAGGCGGCAAAGGCGTGGCCACCTGCATGGGCGTGGGCATGTTCACCTTTCCCATGTTCGGCGTGGGCGCCATTGCCATTGGCGCAGCGGTGATGCTTATCAGCCGCTATGTGTCCCTGGGCAGCATGATAGGCATGGCGGTGTTCGGCATCGCCATGACCATCCGCTATGGCTTCTGGCCCCTGGGCCTGTGGGCCTGCGCCCTGGCCGGGCTGGTGATCTGGCGGCACAGGACCAACATTCAGCGATTGCTGAGCCATACCGAGCATAAGATGGGCGAGCATACAGACAAATAAGCGCATAAAAAAAAGAATCCGTGCACGATTGCGCGGATTCTTTTTTGTTATCGTATTTTTACCTGTATCGTGCCCGTGGGCTCCTCCTCTGAAAACGGATTTGTGGCCCGCAGCAGCACCGTATCGCCGGTGAATTCGGCGGACAGGGTGATGAATTTATGGATGAAGGCGGTATCCTCCTCGTTGGTGGAAGCGATGGTGGATGAACCGCCTGCGCCGCCTGGGATCAGCTCATTCGTGGCAGGATCGAGGAATTCAAAGGAATAGTGATCGTTGGCGTGCCAGTCGGAGGCCTGATCGATATGATAGGTCACATCCGCCTGAATGTCCATACGGTTTTGACGGAAGAAAATCGCATCAACAGTGATCCGGCTGCCTTCGATCCGCTGGTTGACCGGCACCTCCCAGGTTTTGCTTTCCTCCACAGGCAATGTGATTTCCTTATCCGCCTGCTGAATCGCTTGCGCATCCTGCCACGCCATCACATTCCAGGTCAGAGCGGCAAAGCCATCCTGAACACCAACCTCGAAAACCTCCGCAAAGAGCGCGCCGCGCCGGTCCTCCTCCATGGCGATATCGAAGGTACCTTCCATAACCTCCCCGTTTCGTTTGAACCAGCTGTCCACCCAATAGATGGGCAGGTTCTTTTCCCGGGCGTATTCCGCGATGGTGCGGGGATCCTCCAGCATTTCCCGGTACAGGTTTCCGATCAAGTCTTCCTCCGTATAATCCTGCGGCAGAAACAGTGCGGGGCTGCCGTCGGTTCGGGACGCCTCAATGATCGCATAGAGGGTATTGCCGTTCACATAGGCATCCCGAATGCGAAAGCGCACGTCTCCCACCGTTTGGGTGAGGTCCTGATCGTAGCCGGTGGCGAAGTTTTCCGGCAGGTGAGCGTCGCCTCGGCCCAGGATGAAATCCTGCAAGGTCTTGCCGTTGGTTGCGGCGTACACCACGCCCATGGTGGCCAGCAGCAAAGCAACAGCTAATATGACTGTGCGTAAGGTAAACCGTTTCATTTTCCTATCCTCCTCCAGATGGTTCAGCGTTTGCTGAAACCGCGCGTCGAAGGAGGCAGTGGGCGTGCCAAAGGCCGCTTGCCAATCTTCCCGTTTCATATGTCCGCCTCCTCCTGCAAAGTGTCCTTGAGCATCTTCCGGGCGCGGGAGAGCCGGGAGCACACGGTGCCCTTGGGCGTGCGCAGGATCCGGCTGATCTCCTCGGTGGAATAGCCTTCCATGTAGAAAAGCACAATGACGATACGCAGCTCTTTTGGCAGAGCCAGAATGGCATCCCGCAGGGCCGGGTTGCCGGAAGGCTCCTCCATCGGAGGTTCCGGTATGGATTCCGTGGGGATCAATCGCTTTTGCTGGCGCAGGATGTTGACGCATTCGCGGATCATAATCCGGGTGAGCCAGGTTTTGAAGTATGCCTCCTGGCGCAGCTTGTGCCGGGATTCCCAGGCATGAAGCAATGCCTCCTGCACCGCGTCCAGCCGATCCTGCTCACGGCGAAGATAAGCGCAGGCCACGCGATACAGCGGCCCGCGCAGCTCCTCCGCCCGGGCGGTGAACTCTTCCTTGGTCAAAGTGCTTTCCCCTTTCCTTTGCTTGAGCTCTTGCACTTATTAGACGGGGATCAAACGGTTCTGATTGCGTCATAGTAAAAAACAGAGCGGAATTTTGTTTCCGCTCTGTCAGGGCATCGGCAAAGTCGATGCCCCGAAGAAAATGAAAGATCATTTTCTTCGGTATGCAAATTTTCTTGTGCGCTTAACAGCGCACG
>CACWUV010000080.1:10373-20614 GCA_902764185.1 uncultured Eubacteriales bacterium | reverse complement strand
AAACGGAAGTTTCCAAGCCATGGACCGAAAGGAGGCCGGATGAATGAAAAGACCAGCTGGAAGCCGATTGGCAGCAATCCTATTTCTGTTTTGCTGCATGATCGCATGTTCAGGCGCAGCAGCTGTAACAACGCGGGAGGAAAATGACATGATTAAGTATGACTTCACAGCCTTTCCCCATGTGGAGATCACGGGGATTGATCTGGATTCACTGACAAAGGAAGAACTCTCCGTGCTGTATCAGGCGGCTCGTTATTGCCAGGCCATAACGGACAAGGACATCGATACAATGCGGGAGATCGTTTCGGAGGACATGGTCTTTGTGCACATGAGCGGCATGCGGCAAACCCGGGAGGAATATTTTGCCGACGTGGCAGACGGCAGCCTGACCTATTACACCATCGGCATGGCCGATCCGGTGATTGAAATGGACGGCGATCACGCGGTCGTTACCTACACCGCTATTCTCAATGCCAACGCCTACGGCGCGCGGGGCACCTTCCGCATGAAGGGCAGCCATCACTATGAAAACCGGAACGGTGCATGGATCGCCGTGAACAAATAAAAAGGAGGAATCGTATGAAAAGTATTCTGACGGTTATGCTGGCGGCAATGCTGATGCTGGCACAGCCCGCGCTGGCGGAATCCTATCCCGAATTCAATTTTGAAACCCGCACCGTCACGCTGAACAGCGGCTATGAAATGCCCGTGCTGGGGCTGGGCATGTTCAGCCTGTCCGACAGCGAGGCGGAGAACTCCACCTACTGGGCGCTGAAGGCCGGTTTCCGGCTGATCGACACAGCTCGCATCTACGGCAACGAAGCCGCCGTAGGCCGGGGCCTGCGCCGGGCCATTGATGAGGGCATCGTCACGCGCGAAGAGGTCTTCATCACCACCAAGATGTGGACCAGCGATTTCAGCAACGGCGACGCGGCCATCGATGCCTCCCTGCAGCGATTGGGCGTTGATTACATCGACCTGATGATCCTGCATCATTCCCAGCCCCATAATGACGTGGACGCTTACCAGGCCATGGAGCGGGCGGTGGCAGCCGGAAAGCTGCGCTCCATCGGGCTGTCCAACTACTACGAGCCGGAGGACTTTGATCGTGTGGTGAACGCTACTACTATCCGCCCCGCCCTGCTGCAGAACGAAACCCATCCCTACCACCAGAGCGGCGAGATGAAAGCGCACATCGCCCAGTACGGTACCGTGCTGGAAAGCTGGTTTCCCCTGGGCGGACGTGGAAACACACGGACCCTGTTCAATGATCCGGTGATCGCAGGCGTCGCCCAGGCCCATGGCGTGTCCTCTGCCCAGGTGATCATTCGCTGGCACCTGCAGGCCGGGAACATCTGCATCCCCGGCTCCTCCAATGAGCAGCACATCATCGAAGATTACGACGTGTGGGATTTTGAGCTGACCGACGAAGAAATGGCACAGATGGAAGCACTGGAGCGGGACGAACGTTTTGCCGATTATTGATCGGATTAGGAGGAAAATGAAAATGAAAAAAGTGATTGCTCTGCTTATGGCATTATCCCTTGTCTGTTTCTCTGTTCCCGTCTTTGCAGAAGAACAGGCAGAAGCGCCCCGCATCCTGATCGCTTATCTTTCCCGCGCCGGAGAGAATTACAATGTTGGCGAAACTCGGGAGGGCTCAGCAAGCGCCGCTTACGCGGGTTACATTGAAAAAGGCAACACGGCCATCATGGCGGCTTTGATTGCCGAACTGACCGGCGGAGACCTGTTCGAGATCACCACCGTTACACCTTATCCGGAGGACTACGCCTCCATGCTGCGGATAGTGCAGGAAGAGATCGACACCGACGCCCGGCCTGAGCTGGCTGCACAGGTTGAAAACATGGCGGACTACGATGTGATCTTCATCGGCTATCCCATCTGGCATGGCCGGATGCCGCAGGCGATTTACACCTTTATGGAGAGCTATGATCTGGCCGGTAAAACGGTAATCCCCTTCAATACCCATGAGGGCAGCGGCCAAAGCGGAACCCAGCGGGTGATCAAAAACGCTTTGCCGGATTGCACTGTGCTGCAAGGACTCGCCATCCAAGGTAAGATCGCCCAGGAGAACGAAGAGCGCACCCGCACACTGCTGACCGATTGGCTCACCGGCTTGAATTTGCTGAAATAAACAAATTGCTCTCCCCCTGGAGAAACGGAGATTTTTGCGCTTGATTCCTGCGGCGCTCGCAGAAGAAATTGCTCCAACGTTTTTATACATGGGCCAGTCCAGGATAGATGATAAAACATAAGCCCGTTTTTGTCGTAAGCTATTAAACGGTTCTTTTGTGCTGCCACGATTGGCACTTGAAGTATTGTATATTGCGAGACGAAAACATGATAAGCTTATGTCGATTTTCTCTCAATCACTCTGGGAATCGTGCAATAGCTCTGTGTCTGCAATTCCGGCATCCGGATTTTTCGGAGGATAAACCGCGCCGCCTCCTGGCCCATATCAAACATATCGGCCTCCACAGCGGTCAGCTGGGGCTGGGTCAGCATGGAAAATGGATAATTATCAAAGGTCATGATGGCAATATCCTGCGGTACGGAAAGATCTTTTTGTCGGAGCACCTGCAGGCAGGCCATGGCCAGATAGTTGTTGGTGCAAAGCAATATCTCGGGGCGCTCCGGCATAGACAGCGCTTTCTCGCACAGTGCGATCCCTGATTCATACGTGCTGTCTCCATACAGGGTGGTAAAGGACAGTTCTTCTTCCGCAAACATGTGCAGCATGCCATCCCTGCGGGCGGCGGAAATCTTGTCTGTTTCCCGGTCGCCCATCAGAAACGCCATCCGGCGATAGCCTTTGTCCAGCAGGTAGCTGGCCGCCTTTTGCCCTGCCTGCTCATGGTTCACATCCATCCAGCATATGGGCGTGGGAAAATCCGGCTTGCCAATCACCAGATGGGGCAGGTCCAGATGGTGCAGCGTCCCGGCCAGTGCTTTGCTTAAAACGGCCGCATGGATGATCACCCCGTCCGCCTGCTCCCGGATCATCAGTTCCTTGATGAGCTGCGGCGCGTCCTTAGTGGTGACGTGTTTGACCAGCAGCGCATAGTTTTTTTCATCCAGATATTGAGAAATCCCCGTCATGATTTCAAACATGTGGGGATTTTCAAAGGCGACATTGCGATGCAGATCGGTAATGAACAGCACAATTCCGCTTTTTTGCTTGGCAAAGCTGCGCGCCCGGGCGTTGGGACGATAATCCATCTCCTCCGCCAGCGCCCGAATGCGCTCCTTTGTCTCTTCCGATACGGCGTAATGGTCGTTCAGCGCCCGGGATACCGTGGCGATGGATACGCCCGCCGCCTTTGCCAGATCATAGATCGTGTTCGCCATGAAGAACGCTCCTTGTGACAACATAACCGGATGGCTCCAGTAAACCACAAGCAAAGCCTTTTTTCAAGAGGATATCGCCGGAAACTGCGCAGGATACCGGCACAGCGCTGGGATTGACGGCGATTTCGATGCGTTCATCCTGTCCGGTCCGCGCGTAATGCAGCAGCATATCCCGCGCAGCGACTGTTTCAAAGCTGCCTCGCATCAAAGCCGGATGATTTTTGCGCAGTGCGATCAGCCGCTTATAGACGTCCGTCAAGGGCGAAGCGGTATCCCAGGGCATGGGCTTGCGGTATTCCGGCTCCGTCAGGCCCATCATGCCTTTTTCATCGCCATAAAATACGCAGGGCATCCCGATAAAGGTCATCTGGAACAGGATCGCCAGCTCCATTTTATCCAAATCGCCCTTGCATAGGGCCAGGAAGCGGCAGGTGTCATGTCCGTCCAACAGGTTCAGCTGGGCGGGCAGCATCTGTTTTTTATACCGCATCAGCAAAGAGGACAAACGCAGATCAAATTCAGAAGCGGTCAGGATATTTTCCGCAAAATACTGGGTGCAGAACCTGCGGAAATCATAGTTCATGGCGCTGTCCACCATGTCGCCGGTCATATAGTGTTCGGCGTTTTCCCAAATCTCCCCGATGATCACCGCGTCTTTTTTCTCCTGCTTGACTGCCTGGCGGAAAGCCCGCAGGAAGCCATCGTCCACTTCGTTGGCCACATCCAGTCGCCAGCCGTCCACATCGTATTCCCTGATCCAATGCCTGCCCACTTCACAGAAATAATCCCGCAGAGTCGGGCTGGCTGTGTTGGTCTTGGGCATGTTGGCGACATAAGCAAAGCAGGTGTAGGCAGGCGCTTCGCTCTCCTCGGGCAGCGTCAGCGGGTCAGGAAGATCATAGAACCAATCATAATACTGTGATTCTTTTCCATTTTTCAGCACGTCCTGGAAAGAGAAATGATGCCAGCTGACGTGATTGAACACCCCATCCACAATGACTCGAATGCCCTTTTCATGGGCGGCCTGGACAAGCGCTTTGAAATCGGCATCCGTTCCAAAGCAGGGATCAATGTGCAGATAGTCCATCACATCATATTTATGATAGGCTCCCGCCGCAAAAATCGGGTTCAGGTACAGACAGTTGAAGCCCATCTCCTGGATATAATCCAGGTTCTCCCGTATGCCGCGGAGGGTGCCACCATAAGTGGATGTGGATGGAAAACCATTATAGACTTCATTTCTGCCATGCCTGCTGATCTGCCCTTTCCCATCCGCAAAACTATCCGGGAAAATGTTATAGACTACCGCATCGTGCACCCAATCGGGAACTGCGGCCACGTCAGCTTTGTGATTAAATGGGTACTGGAAAAACTCGCTGCGCTCGATATGCGCGTCCATTCTCTCAAAGCAGTCCCCAGCAAAGCGGCTCTGTTCTTTTCCGTCATCCAGCAGGAAATAATACGCGATCCGCTGCCAAGGTGTTTCCAGTGTGACTTCGTACCAATCATAGAAAAGATCTGTACGGATCAATGGCATATCCAGCGGATAAAAGGTCAGCTCCGAAGCCATATCCGCCCGGTCGGCATAATAGAATGTAACCTTTTTCAAATCGCCTTTTGCTGTGCGCAGACGGAACACAAAACGCCCTTCATCCAGCGGAAAAGCGTATTCGCTCATGGGACGGTGAAGAATCGCAGCGTATCGCATGGTCCTTATCCTTTCGTCGCGCCGCCGGTGACCCCGGCGACATAGTATTTTTGCAGCCGAATGAACAGAAGCACAATGGGGATGGCCACCACCACCGATCCGGCGCAGAACACGGTGTAATACTGGTAGATGTTGGCCTTGTCCACCATGGTGTAGAGGCCCTTCGCCACCGTGTAATTGTTGTAGTTATCCTTCATGATCACTGACACGAAGATAAAATCCACCCAAGGCGCAATGAAAGCATTGATGGCGGTGTTCACCACGATGGGCTTGGAGTTGGGCAGGATGATTTTCCAGAAAATCGTGTGCTTGCTGGCTCCGTCCAGGGTGGCGGCTTCGTCCAGCGATTTGGGGATGGTGTCAAAGAAGCCCTTGGCAATATAGTAATTCAGCGCCGCACCGCCGGAATACACCAGGATCAGGGCAAGCAGCGTCTGATCCAGCCCAATGGCCTTCATAAAGTGATAGATGGCGATCATGCTCATGAAACCGGGAAACATGCCCAGGATCAGGCTGATGTTCATCATGGCTTTGCGGCTTTTGAACCGCAGCCGTGAATACACATAGGCCACCATCAGCGTCAGGATGGTAGTGATCAGACAAGAACAGATGGCCACAAACAGGGTGTTCATGAACCACCGCGGGAAGTTGAAAAGCCTGGTATCGGTAAACAGCCGGGTATAGTTATCCAGCGTAAACGCCTTGGGCCATAGGTAGGGCGTATACGCGCCGGGTTCCTTGCGGAAGGAGGAAATCAGCAGCCAGAACACCGGCAGCATCCACAGGATGGAAAGAACGGTCAGCAGGGTATGCAGGCCGATGGAGGCGCGGAGTTTCCGCCTGTTCACAGGATGTTTCATTGGAACATATCCTCCTTTTTCACCGCGCCAGTGCGGTTATAGACCGCTAGGGAGCAAATGGACACGATCATGAAAATAAAGATGCCGATGGTGGAAGCCAAGGCGTAATCGTGCTGATCCACGGTCAGCTTATACAGCCAGGTGACCAGCAGATCAGTTTTGCCCGCCTGGTAATAATCCAGGCTGGCCGGTCCGCCTGCCGTCAGCAGGTAGATCACGTTGAAATTATTGATATTCCCCACAAAGGTGGTGATGGTGGCGGGCGCCGTCACGAAGATCATATAGGGCAGCGTGATGCTGATAAAGCGGCGCACAGGGCCTGCTCCGTCGATGGACGCGCTCTCATAAAGCTCCTCCGGCACGTTCATCAGTACTCCGGAGAAGGTCATCATGGTGTATGGGATGCCGATCCACATATTGACCACGATGACCACGATGCGTGAAAGGGTCACATCCGTCAGAAAGGGCAGCGGCGTTTGGATCCATCCAAGCTCCATCAGCGCCACATTGACCGCACCAGTGGGTTCCAGGGCGCGGGACACCAGCAAGAGCGATACGAACTGCGGGATGGCAATGGGGATCATGAACCAAGTGCGCCACATTTTCTTGGCCTTCACCAGCTTGTTATTGATGATGATGGCCAGGATCATGCCGAAAATATAGTTGGTAAAGGTGGCGAAGATAGCCCACACGATGGTCCAGCTCAGGATGCCGGTGAAGGTGCGGGTCTTCGTTGCGTTGCCCAGAAAAATATCGGTCACGTTCTGCATCCCCGTCCAGGTGAACAGGTTGCCCGGCGGCTGATGATTGGCGTCGAAGTTGGTGAAAGCGATCAGGATCATAAAGATGATGGGCAACACCGTGAACAGCAGCAGCGTAGTCATGGGCGCGGCCAGCAACGTCACATGGAAGCGTTCATTCAAAAGCGCCTCCCCATCTTCCCGGAGGGACGGAATGTGCTTTTTTCCCTGCTCCAGCTGATACAACTTGGAGGCAGTTTTGATATTCATGACCCACAGGCAAATGAACAGCACCGTCACCGCGATAGTCAAAACGCTGAACAGCAGGATCAGCATGCTGTTGTCGCCCGGCACCCGCTGATAAATCTGCATCTCCTCATTCCAGACTCGAAGCTGAGCGTTCTCCCCCAGGGTGAGGAAATGGCTCAGATACTTCCAGCCGAAGCCAAAGAAGAACAGGAAATACAGGACCTCAGCGGTGAGATAGCATAACCCCTTGACGATCTGCCCGCGCTTCAGGCACCCCAGACCCATCACCACGCAGGAGCCCTTGACCCATAGATCACCCTGCATGAAATCCTTCCAAAATCGCTTCATACGCACGCCTCCAGGATGCCGGAAAAGGCTGCCGGTATTTGCGACAGCCTTTTCCCAATAAGTTAGTTATTGGCCGATGGTCTGAGCCACCCACTGATCCAGCAGGGGCTGCACATCCACGGTGGGATCGGCAATCAGCGCGTTGCCGAAGGCCGTGGCAGGCGTCCAGAAATCGCCGATGATCAGCTGGGTCACGGCATAGTCGCTCTGGGCGGCCAAGGCCGACAGAGCCGGATCGGAAGCGATGGCTTCGCTCTTGGCCACGTTAATATTGGAGGGGCCATAGCCGCGCGCCTAGAAACGGCGCAGCTGGCTTTCCTCGCTGGTCAGGAATTCAGCCAGGTTCATGGCTTCCACTGGATAAGCGCTCTGGGTGTTCACGCCCAGGATCTTACAGCCGCCAAAGGAACCCATTTGTACCTGTTCCCCGTTGACGGTAAAGGTGGGCAGCTTGGCCGCGGCGTAGTTGTCCGCCAGCCGTTCCTTGATGGCGTCCGCCACCCAGGTGCCGCACACGCCGGCGCACACGCTGTCGCCAATGGTGCCGGTGAGGATGTTCTGGTCGCCGGGCAGGAAAGCGGGATGTGCGCACAGGGCGGCCACGGCTTTGGCCGCTTCCACGCCCTTCTCATTGTTAAAATCGCATACCTGCTTTCCGTTCTCATCCAGGGTGATGGTGCAGCCATTGCCCAGGAAGAAGGAAGCCAGATACCAGCCATTGGCTACGTCGAAGTTGAACTGCTTGCCGGCTTTTTCTGCCGCGGCCAGGATGCCGTCCAAGGTCTTTACGTCTTCTTCGGTCAGCACAGACTTGTCATAGAACAGGAAATAGCCGTTGTCAGCCGTCATGGGATAGCCCAGCAGCGTGCCCTGATAGGTGGCAGCGTTGACGGACCCAACGCTGTTGGCAGCCACGATGGCGTCATGATTGCGGGTCACCTCATAGAGGGCGTCGGCCTGAGCCAGACGGATCAGCTGATCGTCGGGATACACGAACACATCCGCGGCGGCAGCGGGGTCTTCCAGATACCGGGCGCTGGCGTCAGCGGTGCCCACCACGCCGTACTGGAAGGTGTAGCTGTTTTCAGGATGAGCGGCCGCGTAGGCTTCGCACAGCTCCTTGAGCAGCTCCTGGTCATCCTGTCCGTCCCATACCTTGAGCGTGATGTCCTCGGCCAGAGCAGACAGAGCGGTGCAGCAAAGCACCAGCGCGAGGATTATTGCAGCAAACTTCTTCATGTGCTTTCAGCCTCCTTGTTTATTTTACACAGCTTCAGCAAGCTATGCTTTCTGGCTTCATTATGACCTGAACATACAGAAAGGTCAATGAAAATGAATGGAAGCGCTTACGAAAAGCGGTTGCGTTATTCTCCCCGCATTTTTTTTGAATATCAAAAAATAGACTTGACAAGCTTTCATGGTCCTGCTATACTGAATTTACTGAAACGTTAAAGTGATGTTCGGAGGCGCATTGGTTTGAAACGGGTAAGCATCAAGGATGTGGCAAAGGAAGCAGGCGTATCTGCTTCTACAGTCAGCTATGTTCTCAACAGCACCCCGACCGAAACCATTAGCCAGGAAACCCAAAAGCGGGTCATGGAAGCTGTCAATAAATTAGGCTATGTTCCCAATCTGAATGCCCGCAGCCTTTCCAGCCGCCACAGCAACCTGATTGGCGTGCTGATCCCCCAAACAGAGCCCGGCAAAGAACTGATGTTTTCCAATCCTTTCTATGGCGAATTGCTTTCCTCCATTGAATACACCGCCCGGCAGCATGGATACCATCTGCTTCTTTCCGGCACAAAAGAAGATCAGGACTATCTGAGCATTGCCCAGAACCGGGGCGTGGACGGCGTCATCATCGTGGGCACCTATCCGGGCGAAAATTTGAACGCCCTGAAAACCCTGGGCGTTCCCATCGTGCTGGTGGACAGTTATGTGAAGGATGACGCCTTCCATACGATCGGCATTGAGGATAAAGAGGGCGCCAGAATGGCCACCCGCTATCTGATTGAAAAAGGGCACCGGCGCATCGCCTTCGTCAGCGGCTCCATCCGCGAAAACGGCGTCAATATCAAGCGTTATCAGGGGTATTGCGACGCCATGCGGGAAGCGGGGCTTGCGGTGGAGGAACAGGCGGTCTATTCCGGCACCGTGGATTATGAGTATGGCATAGAGGCGGCCAATGAGTTCCTTGCCCGCGGCAGAAAGCAAACGGCTGCCTTCGTCACAGCCGATGTAATCACCATGGGGCTCGTCAAAGGGCTGCAGCAAAATCATATCCGTATCCCGGAGGATGTATCCATCGTCAGCTTTGATGACGTTTACCTTTCCCCAATGGCGCATCCCGCCCTGACGACGATCCATCAGGATATCGGAGAAAAGGGGAAGCAGGCGGTACAGCTTGTGCTGGACGCCGCCCGCTCCAAGGAACACCATCACTCAGAATGTATCCTGCCCCTGCGCCTTGTGGAGCGGGAGTCTGTATGCGAACGGAGGGAAAAATCATGATTTCGTCCCCTTTGCTGGGGCTGATCCAGGTAAGTGATACTACCTGGTGTCAGGTTTATTCTCGGTTTTACGTGCTGTACAAAGCCGGACCGGCGCTGGAAATCATCGCTGAACAAAGCAATCCGCCCCAGGGAAAGCCAATCCATGAAGTGTCTGTAAAATTGCCGGAGGGGTATGAAATAACCCTGACCGGCAATAAAAAAGGCTGTTTACTGAAACGTTTAAGCAACAATGGAGAAGCAATCCTCGTTTTTTCCATCGACGATTTTTCGCTTGAAGCAGGAGAAGCCGGGCAGATCACCCAGATCCTGCAGCGAGGGCAGCTGGATGCCAAGCATATCTGGGGCACGGGAGAAAGATATCATGCCGTCGATCTGCGCGGCAGCTTTTCCAGCGGCATGGTAACAGAAAAATTCACCCAGCAAGGCGAACAGACCTACCTGCCCATCCCCTTCT
>CACWUV010000080.1:0-10319 GCA_902764185.1 uncultured Eubacteriales bacterium | reverse complement strand
TGGAGAAAAAAGCCACGGATCATACGCTGCTGCATGAAATCTGGTTCTTTGGCGCGCTGCAAGATCTATTGAAGCAGTTCATTCCGCGCACCGGGAAGCCCGTCCTTCCTCCCGATTGGGCCTTCGGTGTATGGATCAGCGCCAACGGCTGGAACAGCGACGCCGAGGTGGACGCCCAGCTGGAGGCGTTGAAAAAATACGATTATCCCGCCGACGTGATGGTGCTGGAAGCCTGGAGTGACGAGCGCACCTTTTACCGCTGGAATGACGCGGCGCATTGGGCAAACCCTGCCGAAACCGTGCGCCGCGTCCGGGATGCCGGACTGCATCTGGTCCTGTGGCAGATTCCGGTGATCAAGCAGGAGCGTGACGGAGCGCCCGGCGCTCAGCTGCTGGCAGATGAACGGGAGGCCATTGCAAAAAAGCTGTGTATTTTCCAGAAAGACGGAACGCCATACCGTATCCCGGAGGGCGTGTGGTTCAGCGGCAGTCTGTTGCCCGATTTCACCAACCCGGCAACGCTTGCCTGGTGGTTTGGAAAGCGCAAATACCTGCTGGATATGGGCGTCGAGGGCTTCAAAACGGATGGCGGGGAATTTCTGCTGGACGATACCGCGGTTCTGCACGACGGCAGCAGCGGACTGGAAGCGCATAACCGGTATCCCGGTCAATACATCGCCGCCTATCACCGATTCATGGAGGAAAACGGCGTGCGGGGCGTTACCTTCAGCCGGGCCGATTCCACCGGCGCGCAAACGCGCCCTCTCCATTGGGCAGGCGATCAGCTGAGTTCATGGAGCGAGCTGCGCGCCCAGCTTCGGGCGGGAATCAGCGCTGGATGCAGCGGCGTGCTGTTCTGGGGCTTTGATATCGGCGGCTTTGCGGGGGAATTGCCCAGCGCGGAATTGTATCTCCGAGCGACGGCCCTTGGCTGCTTCTGCCCCATCATGCAATGGCATGCCGAGCCCCGGAGCGGACAGTTCTACGCCACTCACGAGGACGGCTTCAACAATGACCGCAGCCCGTGGAACCTGGCGGAAAAGCTGCATGATCCCCGCATCCTGGAGATTGGCGTGAAATTTGCCAAACTGCGGAAAGTCCTGCAGCCCTATCTTGTGCGGGAAGCGGCCTGGTGCGCGGAAAACGGGCGGCCCATGATGGCGCATCTGTGTCTGGATTTCCCGGAGAATGAGAATGCCTGCGCCTGCGCGGATCAATACAAGCTGGGCAGGGACTTGCTGGTTTGCCCCATCGTGGAAGAAGGCGCTCATACCCGCAGGGTATGGCTGCCCCAGGGAACGTGGAGGCATTATTTCACGGGTGAAACCTATGCCGGCGGGCAATACAGGAAGTTTGCCTGCCCGCTGGATCAGATGATCGCGCTGGAAAGGGTGAAAGAGAATGAAGCCTGAAATCCATGCCTGGCATATTGAAACGGAAGGCCCTGTTACCGACTATACCGAAAGCATTTTTTCCATCGGCAACGGCTACCTGGGCATGCGCGGATTTGATCTGCAAACGCCCAAAGCCAGACAGGATCAGCACGCGCTGTTTCGGGCAGGTTTTTTTGAGCCGGTGAAGCCCGGCATCACCGATATGGTGCAGCTGCCGGATGTGCTGGGATTGACGGTGGAAGGATATGCCCCAGCCAGCTATCATCAATTTCTTGATCTGCGCCGGGGGATTTTCACCCAAGGCTGGCAGGATCATGGCCTGGCCGTATCGGCGCGGCGCATGGCCAGCATGGGTGATCCGCAGCTTCTATGTGTCCAGATGACGCTAATGTCGGAAAAAGATCATACCGTCACCGTTCACGCGCGGCTGGATGATCGGGTGGCAAATCTGCCTGTGCATGACGACCAAATGGCGGAAGAAACGGAAACAGTCCCGCTGCTGAAAACGCTGGAAAAAACGGATAACGTGCTGACCATGCAGGCCGTTTCTTCCAGGCGCTGCTTCCGCTTCCTCCAGCAGGTGCTGATCAATGGAGAGCCGGTTTGCGGTTGCTCCTTTGCGGTTCCCCTGCGTGCGGGAAAACAGACCATGATCGAAAAACGGGTGCGGATACTGTTGGATCAGGAGACGCCAAACGCCCCATCGGACGACCCCTGGCAAGCCCATGCCGACGCCTGGGCCGCGCTGTGGCGGGATTGCGATATTAAAATGGATGCCGATGAAGAAATTCAAGGCGCGATGCGGTGGAATATCTTCCAGCTTTTGTGCGGCAATGCCGCGGATGACCCGCGTGTATCCATCGGCGCGCGGGGCTTGACCCATGGCCGCTATAAAGGCAACGCATTCTGGGACACCGACGTTTTCATGCTGCCCTTCTTCTGCTGGCATCGGCCAGGGGCGGCCCGCAATCTGATGCAATACAGGATCAACCACTTGCCCCAGGCAATGCAGCTGGCGCAAAAGCAAAACCTTGCCGGGGCCCGTTTCCCCTGGATGTGCGCCTTTGACGGCACGGAGCAATGCGAAAGCTGGGATATCGGCCTGTGCGAAGTGCATATCACGGCGGACGTGGCCTACGCGCTGAAAAGGATGCTGGATATTACCGGCGCATCGCCCACGGAGGATATGCGCAGGCTGTTTCTGGAGACCGCGCGATACTGGAAAAGCCGCTTTACCTGGGAAGAAAACCAGGGGCAGTACTCCTCGTTCTTTGTAAAAGGTCCAGATGAATACTGCGGGGCCGCCATCAACAATACGTACACAAATTATCTGGCCAGGCATAATGTGGAGCTTGCTTTGCAATATGCGGCTGACCTGATGGACGACCAGGAGCAGAAAGCGCTGCGCTTTTTTGCCGAGCATATCGCAATCCTGTACGACCCGGAACAGCATCTGTACATGCAGGACGAGCTGTTTGACCGGCTGGAGCCGCTACCGGGCAGTCGGGACGCGGGCGAGCCGATGTACCGCACCATTTGCTTTGACCGGATGCAGCGCTATAAAGCCCTGAAGCAAGCCGATCTGGTGCAGCTGATGGTGCTGTTCCCGGAGCGGTTTACAGAAAAGGAAAAGCAGGCGGTATGGCAGACCTATGAGCCGCTGACTGTTCACGACAGCAGCCTGAGCTTCGGCGTGCATGCGCTGCTGGCGTTTCAGCTGGGCCTTCGGGAACAGGCGTGGGACTATTTCACCCGGGCGTTGTTCTTCGATCTCAGAGACGAACTCAAAAATACCGGACGGGAAGGGGTGCACATGGCCGCCCTGGGCGCAGCCTGGCAGGCGCTGGTCTACGGCGCGCTGGGCGTATGGACGGATGGTGAAACGCTTCGCGCCGCTCCGCACTTGCCGGATATGATCCGTTCCGTCTCTCTTCCGCTTTGGTTCCGGGGCGATAGGTATCGTTTGACTGCCGACCATCATCAGATCAGTCTTGTAAAGGAGGAATAATGCCGTGTATATCCCCAATACGCCCAGTAAAAAGCGGGCCACCGTCCTCCTGCTGCTGCCATCGCTGATCGGGGTAGTGGGCTTCTGCCTGCTGCCCATCCTGGCCTCCGCCATATTCAGCGTGATGGATTACGATCTTTTGATGCCCATGAACACCATGGAGTATATGGGCTTTCGGAATTACACCCGGATCCTGACAGGCAGTGAATT
This sequence comes from uncultured Eubacteriales bacterium, assembly GCA_902764185.1. Classification (GTDB taxonomy): domain Bacteria; phylum Bacillota; class Clostridia; order Christensenellales; family Aristaeellaceae; genus SFMI01. The sequence goes on along the minus strand of CACWUV010000080.1, from coordinate 6,707 downwards.
TCCCAAGGTCCTGGGCCATACCTTCACCTATCTGATCCTGTACCTTCCGCTGATTCTTTTCACTTCGGTTGGACAAGCGCTGATCCTGAACAAATCCTTCAAAGGCCACGGCATTTTTCGCACCGTATGCTATACGCCGGTGATCACTTCCTGGGTTGCCGCCGCCGTGGTCTGGCAATGGGTGCTCAGCGGAAAATACGGGCTGCTGAACCAGATGCTTTCCATATTTGGCATCGCGGGGCCCGCCTGGCTGAACAGTAAGGAATGGGCCATGCCGGGCGTGGTGCTGGCCGCCGTATGGAAGGACACAGGCTATTACGCCCTCATGGTGCTCTCCGCCCTCAAATCCATTGATCCTTCCTGCTATGAGGCGGCGGATATAGACGGCGCGACAGGCTGGAAAAAGCTGACAAAAATCACGCTGCCGCTGATTTCCCCCACGTTATTTCTGCTGATCGTGATCAACATCATCTACGGTTTGCAGGTGTTTGATTCGGTGCTGATCATGACAAACGGCGGGCCGGGCGGCGCTACCACCGTATTCCTGGAGCGCATTTACAAATACGCCTTCAAGCAATACAAAATGGGCCTGGCCAGCGCTTATTCCTGGATCCTGTTCGCCTTGATCCTGGTATTTACCGCCATTCAATTCAAGCTGCAAAGGAAGTGGGTGAACTATGATGCGTGAAATACCGGCTGCACGGAAAACGCTTCGGACCGCGCTTTTCTATCTGATGCTGCTGATCATCGTGCTGTTCACCGTCCTGCCTTTCCTGTGGATGATTTCTTCTTCTTTCAAAGGCGCGGAAGCCATCCGCACCATCCCCATCCGTTGGATACCGGAGCATCCCACCCTGGAGGGCTACCAAAGGGTATTCAACATGCAGGGGTTCTCCTTTGCCCGCTCCAGCCTGAACAGCCTGGTCCTGGCCATTGCCTGCACCGTTGTTGCGGTGGGCTCCGCCGCCATGGCGGCCTTTGTGTTTGCCAAGCTGCCCTTTAAAGGGAGCGGCAAGCTGTTCGGCCTGTACCTTGCCACCATGATGATCCCCGGCACCGTCACCATGGTGCCCAACTACATCATCCTGCGCATGCTGGGCTTGCTGGACACCTATACCGGCTTGATCCTGCCGTCCCTGGCCAACGCCTTCGGCGTCTTCCTGATGCGCCAAAGCATGATGAGCGTAAACGACGCCTATATGGAATCCGCTTACCTGGATGGCGCGTCGCTGTATCGTATTTTCTTTCAAATCATGCTGCCCATGGTGATGCCAACGCTGTCCACCATGGTGCTGCTGTCCTTTATGGGCAGTTGGAACAGCTATCTTTGGCCCCTGATCGTGCTCACATCCACCAGCAAACAGACATTGCAGGTGGTATTGGGCAATATGAACGGCATGTATAAGAACAACGAGCATGTGCTCATGGCCGGCGCTGTGCTGACCATCCTGCCGATTCTCGCCGTGTACCTGATCTCCCAGCGATATGTGGATCAGGGCATCAGCCTGGGCGGATTGAAATGATCCCCGTCCGGCAATCAAACGGAATGTAAACGCTGCGCGCGCGTTTGCAAATATAAAAGGAGGCTTTCCCATGAAAAGAATCGTTGCATTGTTCCTCACGCTGGCCTTGGTGCTGACTCTGACTGTCTCCGCCCTGGCAGAGCCTGTCACCCTCACCTATGCGCATTTCTCCGGCGCCGGCGCCCAGGAGGAAACCCTCAAAAAGATGATCGCCGTCTTTGAGGAGAAGAACCCCGACATCAAGATCGACCTGCAAATCACCGGTTACGACGATTACTTCACCAAGCTGGCCACCACGGTGGGCGGCGGCAACGCGCCGGACGTGTTTGAGATGAACATGGAAAACTATCTGGCTTACATGCTGCGCGGCGCCTGCGCCGATCTGACCGGTCTGGTCAACACCGAAAACTACTCTGCCGGTACGCTGGAGGCGGTTTCCTCCGCCGGTAAGCTGTACGCCGTGCCCATGAGCTTCTCCACCTGCATCCTGATTTACAACAAGGCGCTCTTCGATCAGGCCGGGATTGCCTATCCCACCAACGACTGGACCTGGGCGGACATTCAGACGGCAGCCGAGGCCATCAAGGCGCTGGGCGACGACATTTGGGGCTTCTATCAGCCCATCAGCTACAACGAGTTTTACAAGTCTGTCAAGGGCAACGGCGGCAGCCTGCTGAATGAGGACTACACGGCCTTTACCGCCAACAGCCCTGAAAACGTGGAAGTGCTGGACGCCATGATCAAGCGCGTCCGCGGTGAAAACCACGTGCAGCCCACCGCCGAGGAAATGGCTGGCCGCGGCGACTGGGATCTGTTCACGGAAGGCAAGCTGGGCATGATCATCACCGGCATCTGGGCTTTCCCCACCTTTACCGAAAAGTGCGCCTTTGACTGGGACATCGTGGTGGAACCCGGCTACAAGACCAAATCCACCTTCTTCTTCGCCAACGTGAACTGCGTGTCCCCCTCCAGCGACAAAAAGGAAGCCGCCGCCAGGTTCATCGACGCCATGGGCTCCGATCCCGACATCGTGCAGCTGCGCCTGGACGCCAGCTGGGAGCTGCCCACCATCGCCGATCAGAGCAAGCTGAGCCAGTATCTGGAAGTGACGCCGCCCGCCAATCGCGCCGCTGTGTTTGACAGCATGGATTACGCCGCCGCGCCTCCGGCCCTGAAGGAATCCGGCGCGGCCAGCGAGATCATCGGCAACGTGCTGAGCACCCTGGAAATGAACGATATTTCCGCGCAGGAGGCGCTGGACGATATCCAGTCCCAGCTGGAAGATGCCGGCCTTCTGTGATAGGATCATCGGGCAATCGGCTGAATCTCAAGGGGGAAGGCCCGGCGCCTTCCCCCTTTTTCGGAGGAAATGCATCATGGAACAATACCAGGTTACAGGCAATGAATATGTATCTCTGCCCACAATCCGGGAAAGCGACGGCGCTATCGAAGGCATCTCCTGCCTGTATATGGGCGTCAAGGGCATGATTGAAATGACGGGAAAGGATGGCTTTATCCGTCCGTTTTTGCAATGCGATGGAGAAGCAGAAGCAGCGACTCACTCCTGGCAGCGGGAGCATTTCTGGATTCCGTCTCTCTTTTCGGACAAAGGGGGAATATCCTTTCGTTGCACCTATTTAACGCCCATCGGAGAGCGTGGCTTCTGCCTGCGGCTGGAAGCGAAGAACGGAACATCCTCCGCCCATGAAATCAGGATCGGCGTGGATGGCTCCTGGGACGAAACGCTGCATACCGTCAATGAAAGCATCCCCTTGACGGCGGGAAAAAGCGTGAAGCGCTCCGCTTGGAATCACATGTTTGTTTTTCAGCAGGTGCCCGGCACGCCGCTCATCTCCTTTGCACCTATCGTAAGCGACGATCAGCCTTACAGCCAGATCGATCAGGGTGCGGCATGGAAGCAGGACGGCTTTGCTTACAGCATCCACAAAACTGCCTGTCTGCAGCCTGGTGAAGCCATGGGGCTGGATATTTTCTTCGGCATCGGTTATGAGGAAGTAGCCGCTGCCGCCAGCGCCAAGGAAATGCTGCGGCAGGGGTTTGAAGCCTTGCGGGAGCGCACCGTTTCCTGGCTTTCTCTGCGGGAAAAGCATACGGAGGACTCAAAAATCGAAACCCTGCTGAATACCAACCTGTTCTTTGCGTTCTTCTATGCCTCCGGCCGCACCATTGACACAGAGGAATTGTGCATGATGACCTCCCGCAGCCCCAGGTATTATGTTTCTGCCGCCTATTGGGACCGGGACAGCCTGCTGTGGGCTTTTCCCGCAATCATAGAAGCGGATCCGATTTACGCAAAAGAATTGCTCCTGTCTGTTTTCCATCGGCAAGGCCGGAACTTCGGCATTCACAGTCGGTACATCGACGGCACGGTGCTGGAGCCGGGCTTTGAACTGGACGAGCTGTGCGCCCCGGTGATCGCGCTGGAGCGATACATTGAAAAAACACAGGATGCGGCGATCCTGCGTTACGCGGAAATCCATGACGCGCTGGAAATCATCCTGCAAAAGCTGAATTTCCGGAAACATCCGACAATCGATCTGCACAGCACCTTCCTCCAGCCCACGGATGATATGCACAATCATCCCTATCTGACATATGACAACGTGCTGGTCTGGAGATCCTTACACGCTCTTTCTCGCTGGCTGGATCGGCCGGAACTGGCAGAGCAGGCGGAAAAGGTCAGGAAAGCCATCCAGGCAAATTGCATATTTGAGCACGAAGGCAGGCGCATTTTTGCCTGGTCGGTGGATCTGAAAGGCCATTGGGATGTTTACGATGAACCGCCGGGCAGCCTGCAGCTGCTGCCGTTTTACGGCTTTTGTGCTGCCGATGATCCTGTCTGGCAAGCCACCGTATCCCTCATCCGGGATGAAAGCTATCCCCTGTCCTTTGCCGGGCATCCCGTTGCTGAAATCGGCTGCAAGCATGCGCCGCACCCGTGGATTCTCTCAATCTGCAACAGTCTTCTGACGGGATATACAGAAGAAACGCTTCGGCATCTGCAGGCGACAAAAATGGATAACGGAATTGCATGCGAGAGCGTGCATGAAGATACTGGGGAATGTACAACCGGTGCAGCATTTGCCACATGTGCCGGATTCCTGGCATACGCGTTAATGAAGACTATAAAGCTTTGACAGAAAAAGAAAACCGCCCGCTTTTGTCAGCAGGCTGCTGTTAGCAGTTTTTGCTTCAAAAACGGGCTTTTTTGGCGATCCCGGCGCGATTCGAACGCGCGACGTTCCGCTTAGGAGATCGAAAAAGCGTTCGCCTTTGCTGTTCCCTGAAGTGCCTTTAAGCCTTGCCATTACTGGGTTTCTAACGATTTTCACTGTTCGCATTTGCCTTCAAAATACCCCCGTTTTCCCCCAGTGCTGTTAGCTGGGTGTTAGCACAGCTAACAATGGCGGCGTGTTCGACTTTCACATCTACCGCCAAATCGTTAGCTGGAGACTATGAAATCATCATCATTTATCCCCGTAATGCGTCAAATGGCTGTCCTATCATGAATGAATATTCATTGCATATTTCTTGGGGCATTTTCGGATATTCAGATCAGCGTTTTTGTCCCTCCGTAAAGTGAAAGGCAATGCAGGCGTTGCAGAAATATTTGAATCTGCCGCTTTTGTTAGCTGAGTTTTCCACGAATCATTGCTGGGGATTTCTTCGTTTGCCCGTTCCAGCGTTAGCAATCTAACAATTATGCAGCTGGGATAATGCCCATCCTCCAGATCTGAAGGAGGCGCGGAATCCTTTTGTAGAGCCAGTTTCCGCCATAACATCTGCTTTGGACAGAGATTGGGCATCGCCCGCCTGAAATGTGGCAGACAGGAAAAGAGCTCAAAGCAAACAAATGTGACAGTCGTTAGCAGAATCGTTAGATGGCGCAGAAACCCAGCCAACTGTTCATGAAGGGAAATGCCTGAAAATGCTTATTTCAAGCCACTTCCCGACATCCTTTATTTTGTTTTCAAGGTGCTTGAGCTACCGCCTAGTTGAAAGACGCTTCATATCAGTCAAAAGTAAAACCTCCGCCCTTTGTCATGATGATTGGCGTGTATTCTACCCGCAGAACATTGCCATCGCTTAGGGTAACGGTTCCTTCGGTATTATTCCAATCAAGGATGGTCTCCTTACCCTTGTTGAAGGTATTGCTTGCCTCCTTAGCATCCTGGAAGACACGAACACGCGAGGTAGTGGTTCCACTGAAATATATTTTATATGTCCCGGCAGGTATCTCTTCGCAGATTGTATCCACCTTTCAAGTTGCAGCGAACACTCTGCGGCATGCGTCTGGCTGTCGCTGCTATGTGATTCCAGATACAAATCTATCAACTGTCAAGGCTCCGCATCATGTGTCAGGCGCTGGCAGAAGTGGAATCCAAAATAGGAAAAGAGCCCGCTGACCATCATGAAAGCCAGCGGGCAACAGTAACTTACCCAATCACGTGGTATTCCATCAGAAGCTTTTCAATAATGTCCTCCATCTGTGCTTCCGAGTAATGCGGTGGAAAGTACTGATATAGTTTCTTTTCTGATAAGGTCACCTTTTTCTTCGGCATACCGTATAGTTTCCTTTGTACCACCTTCACCTCCGCTGTACACCGCGATTAGTAAGGACGAACGATCAACCATATAGTGATTTCGTTTGAAAAAAGCCGCTCGGCCTGGAGTGTCTGAAACAAATACTGTTTCGTCCGCGTCCTTAAAGACACTCTTGTAACATTTCTTCCAAGCATGTTCCCATTGCGATTCCATTCCTCGGAAAGCAGATGTCGCTATCAATCTTATGTCTGCTCCTTCATTCCTAATCTTGATTACTATCTCAGCAGCCCATAGATCTACACCCCTTTGCATACCTGAAATGAATGTAGTATAGCCCTCATCTATGGCCTCCCGTATTTCGCTCTCAAGCCAAGGAATCACCTTTGACTCTGGAAACCTCAATCTTTCCGGCCTATGTCCGGTGAAGGAACAAGCCTTAGTTGTGTCTATATCTATATCTCTTTTCATTTCTCCATTAATACCTCTTGCACCTTGCGAAATTCGATATCCTCCAAGTCCAAACTCGTCCAAGCTTTCCAGATAGCAGAGGCCTTCTCTTCGCTTCCCTCAAGGAGCTCGCTTAGTTGCTTTAGTTCCATGTCGTCATCTGTTAGTTCC
>CACWUV010000079.1 GCA_902764185.1 uncultured Eubacteriales bacterium | reverse complement strand
GACTTTCAAGTTACAGGCGCAGATTGTTTGTAGTTGTTTTCAATCCAGTTCGCCGGGATGGGTCCAGGGCCCAAGCGGGCCCTGGCGCGGGTTTTAGGGGCTCGCAGCGCCCGGAAAATGATCCAGTGGATCATTTTCAGCGAGAGCGGGCCGGAAGGCCCCGGACGCGGAGGCCCTAACGTTCTCCTCTGCCAATTTCTGTTTGTCAGCTCCATATGAACATAAAAAAAGAGCGCCCGAAGGCGCTCCTTTGCGTTTGGATTAATAGTTGACCAGGTTGTAGTTCTCGATGGCTTCGTCGGCCAGCTTGACCAGCTCTTCGACGCCCTGCTCGGGAGTATATTCAGCGTTGTACACCTTCTCGGTGACTTCCTCAACATACTGACGAACTTCGGGGAACACGCTCAGCAGAGAGCCAACATAGTCGGGGCCGGAATCATGCAGCTGATCCAGAGCGACCTGGAACTGGGGCTTTTCGGCCAGGGTCTTCTTCATGGTTTCGGTATCCTGCGCACCAACGTTGATGGGGAAGTAACCGGTCACGGTGCTCCACATGGCCTGGTTCTCGGGATTGACGCAGAACTTGATGAAGTCATAGGAAGCATCCATGCGGGCCTGATCGCCGCTGTCGATGATCCACAGGGTGCCGCCGCCGGTGGACACGCCGCCCTTATCGTCAGCATTGACATAGGGGAAGTAAGCAGCGCCAACCTTGAAGGAATCGCCCACGTTGGCGATGGTGCCGGCAATGTTGGCAGTGGAGGCCAACGCCATGGCAGCCTTGCCGGCCACGAAGGCAGCACGGCCCTGGGCGGTGCCGCCGCGCTCGGCGTACATCACGTACTCCTTGTTATCGGCGAACTTCTTCCACATGTTGAAGATGTCCAGAGCGGCGCCGTTCTCGCCGAACATAACCTTGGTGGCATAGGACTCACGGCCGTTGCCGTTGTTGACATACTCGCGGCCCATCTTGCCAACCCACTGCTCGAAGAACCAGCCGTAGTTGGAGATATACAGACCATAGCGATCCACGGTGCCATCCGCGTTGTAGGTGGTCAACTTCTTGGCAGCTTCCAGAACGCCGTCGATGGTCTTCACGTCGTCGGTGGTGATGCCGGCTTCTTCAAAAGCGGTGGCATTGAAGTACAGCAGAGGAGTGGAGCAGTTGAAGGGCATGGAGTTGATCTTGCCGTCTACGGTGTAGTAGGCCAGCAGGTTCGGCTCGATGACGCTGGTGTCCCAGCCGTCAGCGTCGATGAAGTCCTGCATGGGCTTGATCCAGCCGGAGTCGATGATGAAGCGGGTGCCGATCTCGTAGCTGTGCACGATGTCGCAGGGCAGCTGGCCCATACCGGCAGCCTTCAGCTTGTTGATGGCGTCATCGTATTCGCCCTGATACTGAGCGTCAACGAAGATCTTGTCCTGGGACGCATTGTAGCGATCCACGATGTCCTTGATGGCGTCCGCGTTGGCGCCAGACAGGGAGTACCAGAAGGTGACGGTGATTTTGTCGTCCGCCAGAGCGCTGCCGATGGACAGCACCATGATCAGGGCGAGCGCGAGGGCTAACAGTTTCTTCATGAGGGTTCCTCCTTTTTTTATTTTACGCCTTTTACAAAGACGTTGGGAACAAGGAATAGGTGTGCTCGGTCGCGCACATTGTCGCAAACGGCGCTTCATGCGCCCTTTGCTCTGTGTGCGCTCTGTAAAAATTTCCGATACGATCCGCCACTGGAGGATCGAAAAGAGCCCGGTCGCCCGTATTGTCGCGGATGCCCCTTCATGGGGCCTCCGCTCTGTACGGGCTCTGTAAAATTTTTCGATATATCCTCCACAGGAGGATCGAAAAATTTTACCCCTTGACAGCACCAGCCATCAGGCCGTTGATCAGGTTCTTCTGCATGAACACGAAGATGGACAGGGAGGGCACCAGGCAGATGATGACGGCGGACATCATCAGGTTGATCTGCTCGGAGTCGATATCGTACATGGAGGCCACGCCGATCTGCACGGTGCGCACATTGTCGGTACTGGTGACCAGCAGGGGCCACAGGTAGTTGTTCCACTGCTGCAGGAAGATGTAAGCGCCCAGGGCGCCCAGGGCGGGACGGCTCAGGGGCACCACGATGGTGGCCAGGAAGCGCCAGTTGTTGCAGCCGTCCAGGCGGGCAGCCTCATGCAGTTCCTTGGCGAAGGTCAGGTAGTGCTGGCGCATCAGGAAGATACCCATGGCGCTGCACCCGTAGGGCAGGATCAGCACATGATAGGTGTCCAGCCAGTTCCACTTGGCCACGGTCAGGTAGTTGGAGATGATGGTGGCCTCCCAGGGCACCATCATGGTGGCCAGGATGCACATGAACACCACGTTGCGGCCCTTGAAATTGAGGAAGGAGAAGGAGAAGGCCGCCATGGAGCAGGTGATCATCTGCAGGATGGTAACGCTGCCTGCCACGACGAAGGAGTTGATGATGTGGCGCGGGATCTTGGTCTTGGTGAACACCAGCAGATAGCTGGTAAAGTCGAAGTGCGAGGGCCACAGCCGGTAGTACAGCTCATCCGCGGGCAGCACGCTCATCATGAAGGTGTAGAGCAGCGGCACCATGATCAGCAGCACGAAGGGCAGGCACACCAGCATGCGCAGGGACGTCCACAGGGCATTGCGCTGACGGCGGGTAAGCCCGGAACGGGCGGAAGAAACACTGACATTACTCATGAATAATGCACGCTCCTTCCCTCAGCCTTGAACTGGATCAGCGTAATCACCATGATGATCAGGAACAGGATGATGGATCGGGCGGCCGCCGAACCGAAACGGAAGTTGCGGAAGGCGTCCAGGTAGATGGAATACACGATGGTGTTGGTGGATTCCAAGGGGCCGCCCAGGGTCAGAATCTTGACGATGTTGAAGGTCTGGAAGGCGTTGATCACGTCGATGATGATCTGGAAGAACAGCGTGGGGCTCAGGCAGGGCAGGGTGATGGACCTGAACTTCTGCCAGGCGTTGGCGCCGTCGATGGAGGCGGATTCGTACAGATCTTCCGGGATGTTGCGCATGCCCGCGCTGATGAAGATGAAGTTAATGCCCGTTGCCAGCCACACGGCCAGGCAGCAGATCACCGGGAAGGTGTAGCGGATGTCGTTAAGCCAGTTGATCTGGGTACCCAGGATCTTGTTGAGCAGACCGATGGACGGGTGCAGGATCATCTTGAAGCTCATGGAGGCCGCGGAGGAGGCGATGGCGATGGGCATGGCAAAGATAGCCGAAGCGAAGGCGTTGCCGGGGAACTTTTTATCAATGAGCATGGAGGTGATGACGCCCATGCTCAAACCGCCGATGGTGACGAAGAACACGAAGCGGATGGTGACCCACATGCTGTTCCAGAACTCGCGGGAACGGCTGCCGGTCAGGATGTCCATGTAGTTCTTAAAGCCCACGAAGGCTTTGGCTTCGCCGTATTTATTGGTCAGGAAGGTGCTCAGGTAGGCTGTCTTTACAAAAGGATAGTAAAGGAAAACGCCAAACACCAGCAATGCGGGAAGAAGAAAGAGCCAGGGCTCGATCTTGTCGTAAAAGGTCAGGCCGCTGCTCCTTCTGAGCTTCGCCGGAGACGCGGATGCGCGGGATGCAGACATACGCTTTTCAACTCCTCGTTTTTTAATTGGTGCCATGAAGCGAACCGCAAACAGAAACTTCATTAGATTTTGCGGGAAAAGCGCCACAAAACCATGAAAAAATACTGTTCACTCAAACCTGTCGATATATTTAGTATATACCACCCAAGACGATTCGTCAAGCCCAATTTGGCAAAATTGAATCAAGATTTTGACAAATTTTGTTAATCTTTATCAACGCTTGCCTGTATTAACATACCGAAGAAGCGTATCTTTATCCATACCAGCGATGCCCAGCTCGTCCAGGCCGCAGCCTTCCTTGCGCCAGTCTTTTTCATGCACCACGTTGATAATGTCAATGAAGCCGTTGGTCAGCGGCATGGGCACGCCGATCAATTCCGCAATGGCGGCCCAGGGCACCAGGCCGTAGGGCACATCCTCTGTGAGATAGCGGCTGTTGATGTCGTTGGGGCCGCAGATGGGTGTCAGGCCGATGGAGCCGTGGCCTTCCTTATACAGATCCTGCCAGGTCCAGGTGTAATCGTCGGGACGGCCGGCAAAATCCTCCATGGGGCGCAGGTTGTAGCCCAGGGCGTTGCCCACGGCCTTGCGCTCCTTGTCCAGCGCCAGGTTGAGGCGGCAGGCGGAAGGCGTCCAGCCCATTTCGTACAGGTAGAAATTAACATGGGGGCTTTCGATGTTGGAAATGTTGAACAGCACCGGGCCGGCGTGCCAGTCGGGATTGACGATGGCCAGGCCGCACTCCAGCACGTCGTGGTAGATCTTTTCAAAGTGGAAGAGATCCTCCCGCATCTCGTCGATGAGGGACGGGCCCTTTTCGGCGGGCAGGAAGGCGATGTTGATGGGGTTGCGGCCAAACACGTTGACGGTGCTGGAGCCCTTGGCCACCAGGCGGGCGTCGTAGGGCAGATTGTTGGCGTCGGCCAGCACGGGGCAGTCCTCATCCCCCAGGATGTTGCGCAGCACCAGCGCGCCAAAGGCGCCCGGGAAGGTGACGATGATCTGATCCTTGTGCACCAGCCCCTTCAGCAGCCGGGCGTAGTCCGCGTGGGCGAAGGCGGGAGTGGTGAGGCAGATGTAATGAACGCCCTCCACCGCCTTGGCGATGTCGTCGGTGACCATATTCAGCGTCACGGGACCCTGCAATTCGGGAATGTTCCCCTTCAAATGGATGGTCCGGGTCTCAAAAACCTCTTTCATGTTCTGTTTGAACTTGGGCATTTCATACAGATTGACGGTGTGCCCCTTGAGGGTCATCTCCGCCGCCATCACATGCGCGCCGTTGCCGCCGCCGAGAACCGCGATTTTCTTGGGATTCATGACCTTTTCCTCCATATTCTGTTTCTTTTAGCGAATATGCAGCAATCCCTGTATGTTTTTTCATTGTATTAAAATGAAAGATCATTATGGAATCTCTGCATGTTTGACATTTGGCTATTTTTATTATATCATGGGAGTGGAGAAAAAGCATTGTGCTGAACATACGAAAATATTTGTACATTGGACAGGACGACAGCAGGCCGGAAAGGAACATGGACAATGGAAAAAATACGGGATCTGAGTCAGGAACTGGTGGAGCTGTCTGGCCGTCTCATCGGCGAAAAGGTGCTGATCACCGATACCTCCGGCATCATTGTGGGCTGTTCTGACGAGGAGCGCATCGGCGAATTGCATGAAGCCTCCCTGGCCGTGCTGCAAACAGGCCACGTGGGCACCCATGACCGGGACGCCGCCCGCAGCCTGCAGGGTACCTTTGCCGGCGTCACCCTGCCGCTGGAATTCGACGGACGGCTGGTGGGCACGGTGGGCATCACCGGCGATCCCGCCAGGGTGGCCCAATACGGTCAGCTGATCCGCGCCTTTGCGGAAATGCTGCTGCGCTACCGCGCCGGGCAGAAGCAGCGGGTGATCCGGGATCAGGAAAGCCTGAGCCTGCTGCGGGAAATCCTGTATTTCAGCGGCGCGGAGGAGCAAAAAGCCCACATTATCGCCCGGGCCAGCACCATCGGCTACGACCTCACCATCCCCCGGGCGGCGGTGCTGATCGACGCCGACATTCCCGCGGAGCACATGGACGCGGCCCAGGACGCCATCGACCAGGCCTTCGACTTTCAGCAGAGCGTGGCCGCGGCCTTGTCCCCCCGGCAGATCCTGGTGCTGGCCGCCGCCGGCGGCGGTCTCCACGGAGAACCCGGCATGGAGCAGCTGCGGGAGCGCTGCCGGGCCCTGCAAAGCACCCTGTGCGCCCTCCAGCCCGACTGCGTCATCGGCGTGGGCTCCGGCTGCGCCGGGTTGGCCGCCCTGCAAACCTCCTGCGAGGAAGCGCTGGTGACGGCCCGCATCGCCCGGCGCAGCATTCCCGCCGCCCCGGTGCTGTTCAGCGAGGACGTGGTGCTGGAGCGCATGATCTCCGCCATTCCGGACAAGGCGTACAGCCGCGCCGCCACCCACGCCATGGAGGTGATTCAGGAGCAGCGGGACGCGGAGGAGATCAAGCACATGATCCGCGCCTGGTGCCAGCAGAGCTTCAGCGTGTCCAACACCGCCCGCGCCCTGTTCATCCACAAAAACACCCTGCTCTACCGGGTGGACCGCCTGCAGCGCCTGACGGGCTACGACCTGCGCTCCTTCCGGGACGCCATCACCCTGTATCTGATGATCAGCATGCAGCAATATCAGGAAAGCTCGCCGGAATAACCGGAGCGGCTTTCACACCCGTTGCCGCTCACGGCGGGTTTTCATTTTTTCCATCCGGGGGTTGACACCGCCGTATAACTGTGCTACAATCCAACCGTTTCCAAAGTAAACTTTCAGAAAGGAGGCTGCGCCATGACCATGCTCAAAGTGTTTGCAATCGCACGGAAGAACTCTGCCTGTGCGCAGCCGCCTGTGTTATAACGCCGGAGCTTTGACCCGGCGGATCAAAGGCCGTCTGCGTTTTGGGCGCGGACGGCCTTTTTGCGTGTCTGTTTATAGAAAGGACTGAAAAAACCGTTATGCATTCGAGAAGACTTCGCCTGATGGGGCGGCTGATCGCAAAGAACCGGGAGCTCTTTTCCGGCGCGGCGCTGTGCACGCTGGTGGCGGTGGCGGCGGATTACTGCACCCCGCTGCTGCTGGCGGAAACGCTGGATCACTATCTCAGCGGCCTGCCCAGCACCATGCCCGCCTTCGTCAACCGCTGGGTGAACGCCCTGGGCGGCCCGGAATATATGGCCCGCCACCTGTGGATCATGGGGCTGGTGCTGGTGGCGCTCAGCGCCCTGAGCGGGCTTTGCAACTTCCTGCGGGGACGCTGGCAGAGCCAGGCGGGCGAAAACGTGGCCCGGGATCTGCGCACCCAGCTGTACGATCACATCCAGCGCCTGCCCTTCAGCTACCATGTGCGGGCTGAGACCGGGGATCTGGTGCAGCGCTGCACCAGCGACGTGGACACCGTGCGCAAATTCCTGATCAACCAGCTGATGGCCATTCTGAGCGCGCTGCTGATGATCGCGGTGGCGCTGTCGGTGCTGCTGCGGCGCAACGCCCGCCTGGCCCTGTACAGCATGATCATGGTGCCGGGACTGTTTCTGTTCGCCTATCTGTTTTTCAAATGGGTGGTGAAGGCCTTCCAGGCCTCCGACGAGGCCGAAGGCGCCATGAGCGCCGTCCTGCAGGAAAACCTGACGGGCGTGCGGGTGGTGCGGGCCTTCGGACGCCAGCAGTACGAGGTGGACAAATTCCGGGAAAAGAGCCTGGATTTCAAGCGCAAGACCTATCGGCTGTGCCGGCTGCTGAACGTGTACTGGTCGGTGAGCGACGGCATGAGCATGCTGCAAAGCTGTCTGACCCTGGCCATGTGCGTGATCTTCGCCGTTCGGGGCGAAATCACCGTGGGCACGCTGGTGGTGTTCACCAGCTTCATCGGCAAGCTGCTGTGGCCCATCCGGCAATTGGGGCGCATCCTCAGCGACGCGGGCAAGAGCTTCGTATCCCTGGAGCGCATCGACGAAATCCTGCGCCAGCCCGTGGAGCCCGAGGAGCCGGAGGCCGTCCGGCCGCCGCTTCATGGCGACATCGTGTTTGACCATGTGACCTTTGGCTACGACGGCGGCCGGGACGTATTGAAGGACATGAGCTTCACCATTCCCGCGGGCAAAACCGTGGCCATCCTGGGCGCCACCGGCAGCGGCAAGAGCAGCGTGGTGCACCTGATGCAGCGCTTGTTTAAGCCGCAGTCCGGCAAGATCACCATCGGCGGGGTGGACATCCAGACCATCGACCGCAGGTATCTGCGCAGCCATGTGGGCCTGGTGCTCCAGGAACCCTTCCTGTACAGCAAAACCCTGCGGGACAACGTGGGCATCGCCGTGCGGGAGCCGGAGGCGGCCAAGATCGAACAGGCCGCCCGGGACGCCGCAGCGCTGGGCTTCATCCTGGACAGCGAAAGCGGCTGGGATACCCTGGTGGGCGAGCGGGGCGTGACCCTCTCCGGCGGACAGAAGCAGCGGGTGGCCATCGCCCGCACGCTGATGAAGGATAACGACATCCTGATCTTCGACGACTCCCTGTCCGCCGTGGACACCGAGACCGACGCGGAGATCCGCCGGGCCTTGCAGGCGCGCAGCCGGGATACCACCACCATCATCATCAGCCACCGCATCGTCACCTTGATCCAGGCCGACCTGATCCTGGTGATGGAGAACGGCCGGGTGACCCAGCAGGGCACCCACCGGGAGCTCATCAATCAGGATGGCCTGTACAGCCGCATTTTCAGCATTCAGACCGCCCTGGAAGCGGAATTCCAGGAGGAGGTGAATTAACCTTGCAGCAGGAAAAGGATTATACGAAAAGATTTGACCTGTCGCTGTGGCGCAAGCTGCTGCGCTGCGCCCCGCGATACAAAAAACACCTGGCGGCGCTGGCCTTCTTCATGGGCGTCAACGCCCTGATCGACGTGGCCTTCCCCCTGCTCACCAGTTACGCCATCGACCATCTGATCACCGATAACGGGGCCGCGCCCACCTTCTTCATGTCCCGGGCGGTGGAGATCACGCAAAGCCTGTTCCATTGCCCGGCCATGACGGCTTTCATCATATTATACGTGAGTCTGGTGGCGCTGTCCGTGGCCACGATCTACGCCTTTCTCTATCTGGGCAGCGTCATCGAGGTGGGCGTGTGCTACGAGATCCGCAGCCAAGGCTTTCAGAAATTGCAGGAGCTGCCCTTCAGCTACTACGACCGCATGCCCGTGGGCTATCTGATGAGCCGCATGACCAGCGACATCCAGCGTCTGGCCGAGACCATCGGCTGGAGCCTGCTGGATCTGTGCTGGGGCGTGGTGATGCTGGTCATGTGCTCGGCGACCATGCTGTCCATCAACTGGAAGCTCGGCCTGGCGGTGATGCTGGTGCTGCCACCCCTGGGCGTCATTTCCGTATGGTTTGAGCGGCGCATCCTCAAGGCCTGGCGCAGCGTGCGCAAGACCAACAGCCGCATCACCGGGGCTTTCAATGAGGGGATCATGGGCGCCAAGACCACCAAGACATTGGTACGCGAGGACATGAACATGGAGGAATTTCGCCAAATGGCCCAGGAGATGCGCAAGTCCTCCGTCCACGCCGCCTCCCTCAACGCCCTGTACCTGCCCATCGTCATCTCCCTGGGCTCCATGGCCACGGCCTGGGCGCTGTGGCAGGGCGGCACCCTGGTGGCCATCGGGACCATGAGCCTGGGCGTATTGCAGGTGTTCGTCAATTACACGGTGCAGTTCTTTGAGCCCGTGCGCAACATCGCCGGGGTGTTCAGCGAAATGCAGAGCGCCCAGGCCGCCGCCGAGCGGGTGATGACCTTGCTGGAAACGGCCCCCGACATCGTGGACAGCCCCGAGGTGATCGAAACCTTTGGCGACGCCTTCCGCCCCAAGCGGGAAAACTGGCCCGAAATCCACGGGGATATCGACTTTGAGCACGTGGACTTCAAATATCAGGAGGGTGAGCAGGTGCTCAGGGACTTTAACCTGCATGTCAAAGCGGGCGAGACCATCGCCCTGGTGGGTCCCACGGGCGCAGGCAAATCCACCGTGGTCAACCTGATGTGCCGCTTCTATGAGCCCACCGCGGGCGAAATCAAAATCGACGGCGTGGACTACCGCCAGCGGAGCCAGCTTTGGCTGCAATCCCACCTGGGCTACGTGCTCCAGGAGCCGCGGCTGTTCAGCGGCACCATCCGCGACAACATCCGCTACGGCAAGCTGGACGCCACCGACGAGGAAATTCGCCGGGCGGCCCAGCTGGTCAACGCCGAACCCTTCATCCTGCGCATGGAAAAGGGCTACGACACCGACGTGGGCGAAGGCGGCAGCCGCCTGTCCACCGGCGAAAAACAGCTGATTTCCTTTGCCCGGGCCATTCTGGCCGATCCGCGCATCTTCGTGCTGGACGAAGCCACCTCCTCCGTGGACACCGAAACCGAGGTCATCATCCAAAACGCCATCGCCCGGGTGCTCGCGGGCCGTACCGCCTTCATCATCGCCCACCGCCTCTCCACCGTCCGCTCCGCCGACCGCATCCTGGTGATCGAGGACGGCAAAATCGTGGAGATGGGCCCCCACCGGGAGCTGCTGCGGCAGAAGGGCGCCTACTACAAGCTGTACATGAGCCAGTTTGAGGAGGAGCGGGCGCAGGAGATATTGGGGAGGTAAACGGGAAACAGAAATTTGGCGGGATTAGAGATAGTCATGCATAGATCCTGCTGGCCTTCGGCCAGGGCAAGGCGAACGACTCCGCTTTGCTTCGCTCAGGATGACAGTGATGGGTTGTTTTCCCTTTGTCTGTTGGCTTTTTGC
>CACWUV010000078.1 GCA_902764185.1 uncultured Eubacteriales bacterium | reverse complement strand
GCGGCTGACGGCAGATCAAGCTTGCTTGTATCTGACGGCAGATGACTTTTTCATTGCCCCAGACGACTCTTTGCAGCCACCCCATAAGCTAAACTGGCGGAAACTGCTTGAAAGTGTAACAAAGCCAGTTCGCCCACTGGGATGCAAGGGATGAAATCCCTTGCCGCAGGATTATAAGGGGCGCGGAGGCCCTTATCGTCTCCCCGTCAAATTTCTATATTTTATACTTCTATACAACGTATTCTTTTTTCAGCATTTCCCGGAACAGGTTTTCCACCGTATCCGTGGTAAAGGCCGCCAGCGCGCGGATCTCCGGCTTGGCGCTGTCCATGGACGCGGGGAAGCCCACGGCCTGGAGCATTTCCCGGTCGTTGTCGTTATCGCCCAGGGCCAGGACGCTTGCCATGGGAATGCCCAGGGCATCGGCCAGTTTTTCCAGGCCATAGGCTTTATTGACGCAGGAAGGCATGAGGTCGATCCAATTGTTGCCGCTGGAAACCACCTTGCACCGGCTGCCGAAGCGGGACTGCCAGTAATCCTCGTGCCAATCGCCGCCGGCGGCGTGCATGGACACCTTCAAAATGGGCTCCGGCGGGCGCTTGAGATCGGGGATCACCGCCACGTCAAAGTCGATGGTGTCCTTCATGTAGCCGTAAAAATCCGGGGTATGCGGGCAGATATAGCTGTACTGCTGGCCGGAAATGGCGATCTCCAGGTCGGGCATTTGCAATCCCGCGTCGATGATCTCCGCTGCCAGCGCCTGGTCCATCAGCTCCTGATGGATCTTTTTGTTCCGGTAATAGGCAGAACCGCCGTTTTCGCACAGAAAGCCGATTTTATCCGCAATGGGTGCGAACAGCCTGCGCAGGTTGGCCAGCTGCCGTCCGCTGGCGGCCACGAACACGATGCCGCGGGCCATCAATTGTTCAATCAGCCCGCAGGTCTCGGGCCGCAGGGTTTGCGCCCCGTTCAGGAGCAGGGTGCCGTCCAGGTCGCTGGCGATGAGCCGCACCCCGGACAGATCCGGAATATGCATCAAAGGCTGCCTCCCACAAAGGAATCAATGAGTTTTTCGGCCTGGGCCTGCGGGTCCTGCCGCATGTCCAGCCAGTGAATGGTTTTGTCCCGGCGGAACCAGGTCATCTGCCGCTTGGCGAAGCGCTTGATGGCCTTGGCCAATTCCTCCAGCATGTATGCCTCGCTGCCGCCTTTGCCCAGCAGATATTGGCTGAGATAGCGGTATTCCAGGCCCAAACGATAGAGGAAGTCCTCACTGACGCCCGCGTCCAGCAGGCCCTGCACCTCCTCCAGCATGCCCTGCTCCATGCGCGTTTGCAGGCGTTCATCAATGCGGCGGCACAGGGTTTCCCGATCCCAGGTGACGCCGAGCTTGAGCACCTGGTAGCGGGGCTCCTTGCGCACGCCGCCATCGTCGCCGTCGTGGAGCTTTTCCAGCCTGCGCATCACGCGGTTGCGGTTTTTGGGGTCCACGCCGGAGCCGGGCTGGGCCGCCTCCAGCATCTCCCACAGCTTTTCCGTGGGCAGCTGCTCCAGTTCCCGGCGATAGTCCAGGTCGGGCTCGATGTTGCTGAGCACATAGCCGTCGCACACCGCGTCCACATAAAGCCCCGTGCCTCCCACCAGGAAGGGCAATTTGCCCCGGCGCAGGATATCGTCGATGGCTTCATAAGCCAGTCGCTGAAAATCCGCCATGGTGAAAAACGTGCCCGGCGCGCACACGTCCAGCAGATGGTGCGGCACCCCCGCCGTTTCCTCCGGCGTCACCTTGCCGCTGCCCAGGTCCAGGCCGCGGTAAACCTGCCGGGAATCGGCGGAGATCACCTCTCCCCCATATTTCCGGGCCAGGGCGATGCCCAGGCCGCTTTTGCCCGAGG
Source organism: uncultured Eubacteriales bacterium (assembly GCA_902764185.1). GTDB lineage: Bacteria > Bacillota > Clostridia > Christensenellales > Aristaeellaceae > SFMI01. The sequence continues at coordinate 12,618 of CACWUV010000078.1, read as the reverse complement.
CGTTGGTGCCCACCACGGCGATCAGTTTTTGCATAGCGCTCTCCTCACAGATAATCCACGATCAGTTTGACCAGCAGCAGCACCGTGACGCCCATCATGACCCAGCGGATGAATTTGGCCCCCTTGCGGATGGCCAAATAGCTGCCGATATAGCCCCCGACGGCCGAGCAGGCCATGGCGGGCACCGCCAGCGCGAACACGATGTTGCCGTTGAGAAAATGAGCCACCAGGGCGCTGATGTTGGAGGCCAGATTGACCACCTTGCTGCTGCCCGAGGCCGTCACGGTGTCCATGCCCGCCGCCCAGGTGAAGCCCAGGATCAGCAGCACGCCCGTGCCGGGCCCGAAAAAGCCGTCGTAGGCGCCCACCAAAAGGCCAATCAGCGCGCACAGCGCCAGCCGCTTCCTCGTCATGGGCAGAGCGCGGTCGGGGGCGTTATGGCGCAGGGCCATCAGCAGCGCGATGGCGGGCACCAATATCAGCAGCACCACCCGAAAGGCGGCGTCGCTGAGGCGCTCGTTGATCTGCGCGCCGATGAACGCGCCCACGACGGCCATAACCGCCGCGTACAAGGCGGGCCTCAGCATGATCTTTCCGCTGCGAAAAAACTTGCCCGTGGCGATCAGGGTGCCAAAGCTGGCGGACAGCTTGTTGCTGCCCGAGGCCAGATCGCTGGGCAGGCCCGCCACCATGTAGGCGGGCAGGGAGATCAGCCCGCCGCCGCCGCCGATGGCGTCCACCACAGAGGCCGCGAACACCAGCGGCAGCACGATGAGGTACATCTGCAGATTTACTGCCATCCTTCCTCATCCTCCGTCCGCCCCTCCAAGGCATCCTGGGCTTTTTCGATGTCCCGGCTGATCCAGGATACAAATTTCAGATCCTTCAGCTTGTCCCGGCTGACCACCGTGTTGGTGCCCAGGCACGCGCTGCATTTATGCCCGCACTCCGGGCAGACGCACACCGCCTGGTCCTCCGCATGAATCATGAACGCGCCGCATTCGATACATCCGCAACGCAAGCGTCCTCGCCTCCTTTTGCTTGGGATAGTATAGCACAGGGCTTGACATAATTCCAGAGAATGTGCGAAAATAACCCGTTACTAATGTTTTTTTCGAGGCGTTTTATGGGCAAAAAGCTTTTCAGGGGCGGCAAATGGGCCATGCTGCCCGTTATATTGGCCTTGGCCTGGCCCACCATGCTGGAACAGGCCATGAACACCGCCGTGCAATACGTGGACGCGGCCATGGTGGGCCGTCTGGGCGCGGCGGCCACGGCGGCGGTGGGCGTCACCACCACCATCAACTGGATGATCGGCAGCACGGTGTCCGCATTGGGCGTGGGCTTTCTGTCCTTCATCGCCCGGGCCTACGGCGCGGGCGACAGGCAGCGGGCCGCCCGGGTGTCCAGCCAGGCCGTGCTGGCGGTGCTGGTGTCGGGGCTGCTGTTTACCATCTTGCCCCTGGCCCTCCACCGCCAGGTGCCCCGCTGGATGCAGGCCGACGAGGGCATCCGCGACACCGCGGGACGCTATTTCTTTATCCTCTATACCCCCATGCTGCTGCGGGCGGCCAGCATCATCTTCGGCACCGCCCTGCGCGCCTCCGGGGATACAAAAACGCCCATGCGGGTGGGCGTGATGATGAACGTCATCAACGTCGTGCTCAATTATCTGCTGATCTATCCCACCCATTCGGTGTGGGGCGTCACCGTGCCCGGCGCGGGGCTGGGCGTGGAGGGCGCAGCCATCGCCAGCGCCATCAGCTATGCCGCCGGCGGCATCGGCATCACCCTGGCCCTGTGGCGGCACCCGGTCATCAGCCCCAGGGGACAGCGGCTGCGGCCCGATTGGGAAATCTTGAAGCCCTGCTTAAAGGTGGCCTTGCCCTCCACGCTGCAGCGGTTTGGCACCAGCTTCGGCTACGTGGCCTTCGCCGCCATGATCAACGCCCTGGGCACCGTGCCCCTGGCCGCCCACAGCATCGCCAACACCGTGGAAAGCGCCTTCTACGTGCCCGGCTACGGCATGCAGACCGCCGCCGCCACCCTGACGGGCAACGCCCTAGGCGCGAAGGACAAAGGACGCATGCGGGATCTTTCCCAAATGCTGCTGACATTGGAGATCGGCATGATGGGCCTCTTCACCGCCGACGCCGCCGTCATCGCCCTGGGCGCCACGGTGCTGCGCATGGTGGCGGTGTCCGAGCCCTTCTATGGCGTGGCCATCATCCTGGAAGGCATGCTGCAAGGCGTAGGCGACACCATGACCCCCTTCTTTTTCAACATTCTGGGCATGTGGGGCGTGCGCATCCTGGGCACCTTCCTGTGCACCCGCGTGCTCCACTGGGGTCTCATCGGCGCGTGGAGCTGCATGATCGCCCACAACCTGCTGCTGTTTTTGCTGCTGACGCTGCACTTCCGGCGGGAAAAATGGAACCCGCTGTATCGGGAATAAACGGGGGAGATGGTAGGTATGCTGTTACCTACACGAAAAACAGAAATTTGACGGGGAAAAGGTTACGTTGGGGCTTTGCCCCAAACCCCACCAGGGAGGGAAGCCCCTCCCTGGACCCGGCATCGGCGGATGTTGCACAACTTCTCTAACGAGCAACTTCCCACAGTTGCTTGGATAACGCAGCCCACCGCTTCCGGGCAGCCAGCTTCGCTGGCGCGCTGTGCGCAAAGCGCACAGCGAAAACCGGCTGCAGGCCGGAGAAAATGAGTAAACTCATTTTTCCGGACTGCCGCCGGTTTTCTTATGCCCGGAAGCTCTCTTTGCGACTTTCAAGTTTCAGGCGCAAATTGTTTGTTATTGTTGCCAAGCCGGTTCGCCGGAATGGGTCCAGGGCCCAAGCGGGCCCTGGCGCAGAGCTCGAGGCCGCGGAGGCCTCGAACGTTCCCCCTGCCAATTTCTGTTTTTCGTTTTATCAGGCATGCATAAACAAAATGCCTAACCCCTTAAAACCTCCCGATCACGTCCCTATCCAGCCGCCGGATGATCTCCGCCGCCAGCCGCACGCCATTTTTGAAGTCCTCCAGAGAAGCGATGCCGTAATGGCTGTGGATATAGCGCACGGGCAGGCCCATGACGATGCAGGGGACGCCCAGGTTGCTCAGATGGATGGGCGCGCCGTTGGTGGAGCCGCCGCTGCGCACGGCTTCCTGAGCGGGAATGCCCAGTTTCTCCGCCAGGTCCAGGGCGAAGCGCTGGAACCGGGGATTGGTGATCATGCGGGCGTCGATATGCCGCAGCATGGGGCCTTTATGGATGGCGGTCTGGCTGAGCCAGGGTTCCACCACGGTGTCGTCGGCGGGGCAGCCCTCAAACACGATGGCGATGTCGGGCTTCACGCGCCGGGCAGTGACCACCGCGCCGCGGGTGCCCATCTCCTCCTGGGCCGCCATGGCCCCCACCACGTCCACGGGCAGCTCCTCCCCGCCCAGGGCATCCAGGGTAGCCTGGATGGCGGCGCAGCCCAGGCGGTTGTCGAAGGCCTTGCCCAGCATCAGGTCGTGCTTTTCGTCGTATTCAAACTGCACGTCCGGGACCGCCGGCGCGGCCACGCGGATGCCGAATTCGTCCTTCGCCTCTTCCATGCTGGAGGCGCCCACGTCGATGGACATCTCCTCCAGGGCGGGCATGCGATTCTTTTCCTCGGCGGTCATAAAGTGCGGCGGCTTGGCCACGGTGATCCCCGGAATCCAGTTGCCCCAGCGATCCCGCACCCGCACCTTATGGGCGGGAATGTTGCTGTTTACCCAGCCGCCCAGGGGCAGGAATTTCAGGGTGCCGTTGGGCCTTATGGCCTGCACCATGAAGCCCACCTCGTCGGAATGGGCGTCCAGCTGCACCACGGGCTTCGTGCCCGCGTGCACGCTCCGGCGGATATAGAAATTGCGCAGGCTGTCCTCCTCCAGCGCGGCGTCGGCGGGCGCATAGCGCCGGGCCACGGCCACCACCTCGTCCTCAAAGCCGGAGGGACCGTTGGCGTTGGAAAAATCGGCAATCATCCGCAAATAATCCATGTTTTATGCCTCCTTCAAGGGAATGCGGCGGAAGGCCGCCAGAAAGTCCGCAATATACTCGGCGCAGGCGTTCAGCATGTCATGGCCCCATTGCTCCGTGGCGTTCTTGGGGTGATCTGGGCCGATCCAGCCGTTGTCGCTGATGTCCAGCACCGGCCGCACCAGGGGAATGGAAACGCCCTTGTAGCTGACGGTCTTGAAGCCCGTGGATTCCATCTCCGGCGATACGGGCTTGAGCACCATATCCTCCACCGCGTCCCAGTCCACCAGCTTGGGGTCCACCGCCAGCACCCCGGCGGTCTCCTCCGCGCCGCCGTGGCCGCCCTTCCAGGCGGGATCCAGATCCCAGGCCATGAGCCACCAATTGAGCTGAGCCAGCATGCAGCCCTGACGCTGCAGATCCAGGGCCACCCGGTCCAGCACCGGCACATTGCCGCCGTGGCCGTTGAGCACGGCAAAGCGCCGCACGCCGTGGGCGCGGTAGCCCTGGGTCAATTTGGTAAACACCTGATAGAGCACGTCCTGCCCCAGGGACACGGTGCCGGGATAATCCACCTGGCTGTCGCAGGCCCCGAAGGGAATGATGGGCGCGATGGCCACGTCGGTCAGGGGTTCGATGAGGTCCAGCAGCTTTTCCGGGATCAGGGTATCCGTGCCCAGGGGCAGATGCTTGCCGTGACATTCGATGCTGCCCACAGACAAAAGAATGGTATCATTCTGCTGAAAATATTCCCCTGCCTGGGGCCAGGTCATGTTCGCCAGTCTCATAACGGGCCTCCTGTGTTTTTCTTTTTGCGTATATCCTATCACAAAATAGAATTTTTTCAAGCGCTGCGCCATACAAAAATCCCCTCCCGAAGGAGGGGACGCAGCCATGTTCTGCTTACTCAGCGGGCTGGATGTAGATGATGTGGGGATTGGCGCCGTTGTACCAATACAGGTAGCCCACCGCGTCGATCTTGGCGCCGATGGCCAGGTCAGTCACGTTGGTGTACACATCGGTGCCCTCGCCGCACAGATAGGATTCCACGGTGAAGGTGTAGGTCTGGCCGTTGATGGACAGATCGAAGTACAGGTCGTTGTTGCTGCCGGCCTGGCCGGAGCCGTCCCAGTTATACAGGAAGGCCACGTCGTTGCCGTTGGCGTCCTTCTTGGCTTCCACGGTCATGCCAGAGAAGATGACCAGCTGGTTCTGATACTTGATCAGTTCGTCCGTGCCCAGCAGGTCGGTGACGTCCTTGGGCTCGGCGATGAAGGGCTCGGCATCCAGGATTTCGAAAGTGCCTTCGGTGATTTCCACTTCGCCGGACCATTCGGCCTTGTAGCCGGTAACGCGGATCTTGGTGCCGGGCACCAGCAGATCATATTCTTCCTGGCTCATGGGCATATTGTACAGGAAATAAGCGCCGTCCTCAGACTGGCAGTAGATGGTGCCCTTGTTGTCCCACCAGCTCTGCTTGGCCTGCACATAGGTTTCCACGGTCACTTCGCTGTCCAGCTCGGCAGCCACATACTCTTCGTAGCTCATCACCTGGACATCCTCGGCCACGGCGCAGGCGGTCAGGCACAGCATCAGCATGGCCAGAGCAATCGCAAGAATCTTCTTCATGGTTGTATCTCCTTTTCTTTATTTGGGAACCGTAATTATTATACCCAACTTTTCACAAGAAGTAAAGAGAGAATCATTTGTTTTTGCGGGGGGGAATGTAAAAGCTGCTGCTGTTCTTCGTTCAGATTGGAGCGTAAAACAGCGCCTTATAAGGCAGAGAATACGAGATCCTTCGGCTTCGCTGCGCTCCGCTCAGGATGACATCGTTGGGGTGTTTTTCCCTTATTTGTTGGCGATTTTGCAGCAAATAAACCCAAAACTCACTTTACATTGTCATCCTGAGCGAAGTCGAAGGATCTGAAGATGGTGCCATTTTCCTTTTATCTGCCGCTCTTTTTCCGTTTGATCGCCCCCCGCAGCGCATAGAGCCCGATCAGCACCCAGGCCGCGACCAGGGCACACAGCAGCGTCACCGCCGTGCCGGGCAGGGGGCCCATGTCCGCGCTGGCCGCGCCCTTGGCAGGCACGATCTGATCCAGGCGGTAGAGGGAATTGATCTGGTCGTAGAGGGCGGGAATGGTGGTGTCGTCCACGGTCTTTTTGCGGCGGACGGACTTGGCCACCTCCTCGATCAATTGCCCCGCGGCGTCGCGCAGGGAGGCGGAGCCGTTGAACACCGGCGTCACGAAGGTGTTGGCAGTGTTGTCCATCAGCAGCTGCGCGGCGTCCAGCTTGACATAATAATGCTGGTCGTTGTCCTCGCCCTTGCGGGACAGATATTCCCGATAGGCGGGGTCCTGCTGGGCCTTCAATGTCACGGGCACGTAGCCCTCGGTTTCGGAATAGGCGATCTGCACGTCGTTGCTGATCAGATACTGGGTAAACAGCCAGGACGCCAGCACCTCCTGGGGATCGGCCTTGTTGAACACGCACACCGAGGGCCCCTGGCTGATCATGGCCGGGTGCTCCGGATCAAACTGCGGAATGGGCCGCACCACCAGCTCGAAATCCGCCACCTGATCGGCGGCGATGTCCATATGGGGCGCCTGGGTGCCCATCCAGGTGGCGCCCGCGGTGGAGTCCACGGCGAATACGCACTGGCCGGCGTTCAGGAAGTTGCCGGGGTAGCTGGAGATCTTGAAGGTGGAGAAAGCGCCGGTGGCCACATGATCCCGGATGGTGAAGAGCAGCTCCTTCGTGGTGTCGCTGAAAATCCGCACCTCGCCTTCGGCGGTGGAATAGGGAGCGTTCAGCTGCTTCAGCATCTGGATCATCATGTTGTCCGTAGACTTATAGATGAAGGGGATCATGGTCTTCTGGCCGTTGAGCAGGAAATTGCCGTCGGCATCCTTGGCCGCCGCCGCGTCGGACACCTCCCACACAAAGTCCCAGGTGGGCACGTCGGGCACGGTGTAGCCCAGCTTTTCCACAAAGGTCTTGTTGATGTACAGCGCCTCGGTGGAGCGCATGTAGGGCAGGGCGTAATAGTGCTCGCCGATCCTGCACTCCGCCAGGAACTGGGGCACCACCTCGTCCACCGTGGGCCCGTCAAAGCGCACCTCGCTGCCGCCCAGGCCATACCTGGCGTTGGCGATCAGATCGTCCAGCGGAGCCATCACGTTGCTGCCCGTCAGGTAGGTGGCGATGTGGTCGGGATAGGTGATGCACACGTTGGGCGTGGTGCCGGTGGCGATGTTGGTGATCACGTCGTTGTAGATGCGGCTGTAATCGGTGTACAGGCGCATGTTGACGTCGATGTTGGGATACAGGGCTTCAAAATCCGCCATGGCTTTTTCGTAGATGGCGGTCTGGGTCTTGTTGGTGTCGTTCTTGGCCCAGAAGCTGACGGTGTAATGGCGGCTTTCGTCAAAGGACTCCGGGATCACAAAGGCGCTGGAATCCTTGGAGCCGTGGCAGCCGGAGAGCGTCAGGCATAGCAGGACCGCCATGAGCGCGGCCGCAAATTTCTTGATGCTTTTCATCCTTTTGTGCCTCCCCTGGACACGCCAGCCATGACTTTCTTGCGGAAGATGAGGAACAGCACGATCAGCGGCGCGGAGATGACCACCACCGCCGCCATCATGGCGGGGATGTTCTCGCGGCCAAAGCCGTTTTCGCGGATCTCCTGGATGCCGTTGGACACCAGGAAATACCGGGCGTCGTCGGTGATCAGCCGGGGCCACACGTAGGCGTTCCAGCACTCGATAACCTTGAGGATCACGATGGTCACCAAGGTGGGCTTGGAGATGGGCAGCATGACCCGGGTCAGGTACTTAAAGTCGCTGGTGCCGTCCACCTGGGCCGCCCGGTAGAGCTCGTCGGGGATCTGCTCAAAGTTTTCCTTGAGCAGGTAGATGTAGAACACCGACGTCACCGAAGGCAGGATCAGACCCGTGAAGGTGTTGCGCAGGTGCAGGTTGGTGATGGTGACGAAGTTTGTGATGACCACCAGTTCGTTTGGGATCATCATGAGGGACAGGAAAAGCGTGAAGGCCAGCCTTTTGCCCGGGAATTCCAGCCGGGCGAAGGCGAAGGCCGCCGGGATGATGACCACCATCATCACCGCCGTGGTGATCACGGTGTAGATGATGGTATTGAGGAAATACCGGCCCAGGGACACGGTGGTGAAGGCGTCCACATAGTTCTGGAGGGTGGGCGAGAGCGTAAAGAACTTGGGGATGTATTCCGCGTTGTAGGTGCTGTAGCTCTTGACGGAGGTCAACAGCATCCAATAGAAGGGGAAGAGCACCATCAGCGCCCAGATTACCAGGAAAAAGTAATCCACGGCGCGGAAAGTCTTTTCCCGGGCCGCGGCCCGCCGCTCGATGCGGTCAAAATCGATCTTGTTTTCCATTTTGGCCGCCTCCTCAGTAATGCACTTTCTTGTTGCTGATCATCAGGTTGATCACCGTGATGGTCAGCACGATGGCAAACAGGATCAGCGCCGCCGCGGACGCAAAGGAGGGATAGCCGCCGCTGTTGCCGTAGAGCATGTCGTACACGTAGCCCACGATGGTGTTCATGCCCGCGGCGTTCAGGTTGGTGCCAAAGAGCGCCACCGCGTCGCTGTACGCCTTGAAGGCCGCGATGAAGCCGGTGATCACCAGATAGAAGATCATGGGCGAGATCACTTGTAGAACACCCGGAAGCTGCGGGTGGCGTCCATCTTGGCCGCGCTGTAATATTCCGGGTTCACGCTGGCCAGGGCGCTGGTGAGGATCAAAATTTTGAAGGGCATGACCACCCAGACGGTATAGAAGCACAATACGAACATCTTGGCCCAGTAGGGACCGTCGATGAAGTCCACGGAGCTGCCGCCAAACCACTGGATCAAAAGGTTGATGAGGCCGTCGGAGTAGGCCGTCTTTTTGAACAGGATCATGAACACCAGGCCCACCGCCAGGGTGTTGGTGACGTAGGGCAGAAAATAAATGGTTTGGAAGAGGTTCCGCAAGGGTTTGATGGCGTTGAGCCCCAGGGAGATCAGCAGCGCGATGCCGGTGGACAGCGGCACCGTGATGATCACCAGCAGGAAGGTGTTGCGCACCGCCTGGAGGAAGTAGGGATCGCGCAGCACGTAGGAATAGTTATACAGCCCGATGCCCGTGTAGGTCTGGGAGGCGCTGTTGTAGCCCTCCTCAAAGGAATAGACCAGCACGTCGATCAGCGGGTACACCATGAAGCAGCCCAGGAACAATATGGCCGGCAGCAGATAAAGCCAGCCCTTCATGCTTTTCTTTTTCATGGCCGCCCCCTCATTCCGCGTCAAAATAGATGCGCGCGTCGGTTTTAGCGTCAAAGAGGAACACCTTTTCCGCCATCAGGGAGAAGCGCACGGTTTTGGCGCTGCGGTCCACCTTGTTGCGGGCGGGGATGATGGAACGGATGAAGGGATTGCGGCTGGCGGGATGGATGGACACCACGCTGGTATCCCGGCCCATGACCTCCACGCGGCTGAGGTTCACCTCCAAGGGTCCCTCCGGGTCCAGGGTGAAGGCCTCGGGGCGGATTCCCACAGTGACCTTTTGATCCGCCACGCCGGGCACCTCCAGCACGTCGGCGCCGCCCAGATACAGCTTGCCGCCCCGCACCTGGCCGTCCAGCACGTTGATGGGCGGGGTGCCCAGGAAGGTGGCCACAAACAGGTTCACCGGGCTGTCGTACACATCCTGGGGCTGGCCGATCTGCTGCACCACGCCGTCCTTCATCACCACGATCATGTCGCTGATGCTCATGGCCTCGTCCTGGTCATGGGTGACGAAGATGGTGGTGATGCCCGTCTCCTGCTGGATGCGGCGGATCTCCTCGCGGGTTTGCAGCCGCAAGCGGGCGTCCAGGTTGGAAAGGGGCTCGTCCAGCAGCAGAACCCTGGGCATCTTGACCAGGGCGCGGGCGATGGCCACGCGCTGCTGCTGGCCGCCGGAAAGCTCGCTGGGCTTGCGCTCCAGCAGCCCGTCGATCTGCACCAGCTTGGCCGCCGTCAGCGCCTTTTCCTGCATCTGCTGGCGGGTCAGCTTCTCCGCGCCCCGCAGGTTCTGCAGGGGGAAGAGGATGTTGTCCAGCACCGTCAGATGGGGATACAGGGCGTAATTCTGAAACACCAAGCCCACGCCGCGGTTTTCCGGCGGCAGGCGGGTCACATCGTCGTCGCCAAAGAAGATCTTGCCGCTGGTGGGCGTCTCCAGGCCGCAGATCAGGTTCAGCGTGGTGCTCTTGCCGCAGCCGGAAGGCCCCAGCAGGCCGATCAGCTTGCCGTCCGGGATCTCAAAGTTGAAATCGTTGACCGCGATCACGTCGTCGCCCTTCTTATTGCGGTTGGGAAATCGCTTGGTGAGGTTTTGCAGTACGACTTTCATGGCCATCTTCCCTTTTTCTGTGTTATTTTGAGGCTTTTCCGGTTTCATTCTATCCCCCGGGATGTAAAAAGTCAATATTCCTTTGCTTTTGCGGCGAATATCATATATAATGAAGCCAAGATCCTTGCACAAAAGGAGGCCCGCCCATGAAATACGCAAAATGCGCCCTGCTTCTCCTGCTCATGCTGTGCCTGCTCCTATCCGCCCAGGCGGACGGCTCCGGAATCAGCGGCAGCGCCAGCCAGGCCGTGGAATTCTATGTGTACGCCCCCAGCGGCGCCACCCTGACCTTCTCCCAGGACAAGGGAACCATCCTGCGCTCCGTGGGGGGCAAGGCCACCCTGTACGGCGGCTTTGACATCAGCTGGTATCCCGCAGGTCAGTCCTACGCCACCCAGACCGTCCCCCTGGACAAGGCCAGCGCCTCCATTCGTCTGGGCAGCGGCTCCTACACCGTGCGGGTGACGCCCTGGACCCTGGAGCGCCTCAAGAGCCGGGATTCCTACCTGGGCTATCCCGGCGCCTATACCGGCTGGCAGACCCCGGCCCAATGGAGCCTGACCAACGCGGGCGGCGCCCAGGTGAGCACCGCGCCCCTGTACGCCACGGCCACGCCCGTCCCCTGGTGGTACGCGCCCACCGCCACCCCCACGCCCTGGTGGTATGCGGCCACCGCCACGCCCAACCCCTGGTGGTACGCGCCCACGGCTACGCCTGCCCCTTGGTGGTACGCGCCCACGGCTACGCCCAACCCCTGGTGGTACGCCACCGCCACCCCGCAGCCCAATCTGAAAGCCAAAATCTATGTATATTATCGGCTGACGGACGGCTCTCTGATCACCTTCAAGACCCAGGAGCTGGCCCCCGGCACCCACTACATCACCAACGACCTGACCGGCGGCTATTTCACCCTGGTGGGCCAATCCTACCAGGTGGTGACGGTGTCCGCCAACGGCGTGGCCAGCGTTCCCAACGTCACCTTCTATTTCCAGTATAACGGCATGGGGCCTGCCGCCACCCCCACGCCCGCACCCACCGCCGTGCCGCGTTCCGCCGCCGTGCGCATCTATTATAAGCTGCTCAGCGGCGTCACCCTCTCCTATGAGACCCGGGTGCTCTACGCCGGTCAGCACCAGATCAGCTATGATTCCCGGTACAGCGATATTCCCGGCCTCTCCTTCGTGGGACCCGCCGTCTATCAGGTATCCGTCAACGATCAAGGCGTGGCCAGCGTCAGCGATTTGACCTTCTATTTCAACCAGCAGGCCGTGGCCACCGCCACCCCCTCCCCCTATGCGCAGCTCAACGAGGCCGCCACCAACCAGACCGCCATCATCGGCGCGCAGAAGATCTTTCCCCGTCCCCAGCCCGGCAAGGGCAAAAACACCTTCAACTATGAGGCGGCCGGCCAGAAGGTCACCGTCCACTCCAAGGCCAAATCTCTGCAAAATGATAACACCTGGTGGATCTGCTTCAGCGGCACCCTCAAATGCTGGGGCGAGACCTACGAAATCGACCACATGTGGATTCGCGTGGATTACTTCAACCAGAATTCCTTCGATCTGGAACGGCTGCCCGTTGATCCGCGGTACCAGTGAAAGCGGGATTCATAGCTTACAAACAGAGATTAGCGAGGAGAAACGTTGGGCGCTCCGCGCGCCCAAACCCGCGCCAGGGTATTTCATACCCTGGACCCATCCTGGCGAACCGGTTTGATTACACCTTCAAACAACTTTCGCCAGACGATTGAATAGGCTTGACTTGTCAAGCGCTCCAGAAATACGCCGCAGCACAAAAGATCCCAGCTATGAGCAAGCTCAAGCTGGGACTTTTGCTTATGCGGCTATAACGCTGCGCGTTATTGGCGGCTAAAGCCGTCATTTCTGGAGCGGTTGGGTTTCTCCGAGTTTGGTTTACAACTAACGCAAGTCTGGGGTCGGCATGCGCAGCAGGCCGAGAATCGCGCAGCGATTTCGAAAAAGGCGCTGACGGCAGATCAAGCTTGCTTGTATCTGGCGGAAGTTGCTTGAAAGTGCAGCCAAGCCAGTTCGCCCACTGGAGTCCAGAGACCCAAGCGGGCCTTTCGTGCAGAGCTCGAGGGCTTGGAGCGCCCGGAAAGGCTGCCTGTGGCAGGCTTTCAGCGGAAAGCGGGCCGGAAGGCCCCGGATCGCGGAGGCCTCGAGCGTT
>CACWUV010000077.1 GCA_902764185.1 uncultured Eubacteriales bacterium | reverse complement strand
GAAACGCACAATGCCGAACTAATCAAAGGTGGTGTTTCCAAAGCTGAACGATTTAAAACGCTGCGGGAGATTGCCCAATATCAGCTGCGGGTATTGAATGAAGCAGAGCGCATCCGGGCATTGCCGGAGGAATGATCTATGAACGTCGTCATTTACGCCCGCTATTCCAGCCACAACCAGACTGAGCAATCCATCGAAGGTCAGCTGCAAGCCTGCTATGAATACGCCAAGAACAACGGCCATGTGGTGATCGGCGAATACATAGATCGCGCGCAGAGCGGCACCAACGATAACCGCAGCGACTTTCAGCGAATGATCGCCGACAGTGAAAAGCATGTTTTTGAAGCCGTGCTGGTATATCAATTGGATCGCTTTGCCCGCAACCGCTACGACAGCGCTATCAACAAAGCCAGGCTGAAAAAGAACGGTGTCCGGGTGATCTCCGCCCGGGAAAACATCACCGACGACGCCAGCGGCATTCTGGTGGAAGGCGTATTGGAGAGCATGGCCGAATACTATTCCGCTGAGTTATCCCAGAAGATCCGTCGCGGTATGAACATCAACGCGGAAAAGCATATAAGCAACGGCAGCAATCCGGGCCTTGGCTATTATGTAGATGCTGATCGACAATTCCATGTAGATCCGGAAACCGCGCCCATTGTCCGGGAAATTTTTGAGCAGTATGCCAGCGGCAAGACGGTGACCGAGATAACGAAAAGCCTGAACGCCCGGCAGATCAAAACCTCCATCGGCAAGGACTTTAACAAAAACAGTCTGCACCGGATGCTGCGGAACAAACGGTATATCGGCTATTACATCTACAAAGGCGAGGAATACCCGGATGCCATGCCCCGGATCATCGACGATGAACTGTTTGAACGGGTGCAGCACATCCTGGATCGCAACAAAAAGGCCCCTGCAAGGAGCCGCGGCAAGGAAGAATATCTGCTGACCACAAAGCTGTTCTGCGGCTATTGTCGGGAGATGATGACCGGCTACGGCGGCACCGGCAAATCCGGTAGAGCGTATCACTACTACGCTTGCAACAATTTCAAAAAGCAGAAATGCAGCAAGAAAGCCGTCAACAAGGAAAAGCTGGAGGATCGCGTAATCCAGGAATGCCGAAAGCTGTTGACGGATAAGAACATCGAGAAGATCGTCGCCGCCGTTGCGGAAGCCTGCAAAGCGGATTATGACAGTTCCACAGTCAAGCGCCTCAAAGCCAGTATTCAAGAAGCAGACAACGCCATCGAAAATCTGTGGAAAGCTCTGGAGCACGGCCAATCGGTGGAGATGATCACCGAGCGCATCGAAAAGCGCACCAAAGAACGGGATAAACTGAACGCACAGCTGGCGGAAGAACTGAACAAGCAAGTCATCTACACCGCCCCGCAGGTCAGAAGCTTCCTTTATTTTCTCAAACGCGGCAGCATCAACGACATCACTAACCGCCGCGGTATGATCAATATCTTTGTCCGGGCCATCTACCTATTTGATGACACCATGACGCTGGTGCTGAACGGCGCTATTTGATGACACCATGACGCTGGTGCTGAACGGCGGCGACAGGCCCATCACCATCGATAATATCCTGCTGGATGAAATCGAAACCTACTTTGAATCAAGTATGACGGATATGGGCGGGTGTTCTCCGTTGGTTGCATCTGCTCCACCAAACATGAGAAATCCGAACTTTCAGCCGGTAGGCGGAGGGTTCGGATTTCTTATTTCTGTCAGCAATATAGATGTTTAGTCTTATAATGAAGCATTTCTCATCAATCATTTTCAAGCGATTTGATACTTTCTTTGTATCAATATGCTATAGGGCATAACAAATCTTCAGCGATTCCTGTTTTATTCATATACTTCAATTTGTTTTTGCGCAGCAGGGAGATTTTTGTATTTCTCTATTATTTGTTGTATTTCAACTAACATCTGCTTTTTAGCAGTATATCCCATAGCACTGAGATCATAGAATGGAAGACCAAGGAATGCCATAGTAAAACTGTTATCCCACTCTAAATTCTTAACAAAGGTTTCTAAATACTTGTTTGCTTTTGCTATATCAATATCAGAAAAGATTCTAAAAGAAACAAGAATCTTACTCAATAAATCTACATTCTTCCGGTCAAAAGATGAAATGAGATCGTCTATTTCAGATTGGGTTTTTGCTTGTTGACTTAGTTTATTCTTTTCGGATAAAGAAAAAAATTTATGGTTATTCAAATATGTATGCGCCTCATACATGAGCTCAGATTTCTCATTTTCTTCAATTTGATAGAGATTACGCTCAATTTTTAAAAGATAATTGCCTGCTTTGAACTTCAATTCGCGTTTTTATGATTATCTTGATTTTGCGAAATAATATGGTATAATAAGAATCGAGGTGATGCAGTATGCGTCTGATCCAGCGTGATTTCTATTTGGACAAGCTGAAAGAAGTAATGGGGACGCCCGATATCAAGGTGATCACAGGCGTGCGCCGCAGCGGAAAATCCAAGCTGCTGGAATCGTTCATGGCGTATGTTGCGTCTTCTGATGAGAATGCCAATGTGATTCACATCAATTTCAATCTGGAGCTCCATGAGAATCTTATGGAGCATCACGCATTGAATCAATACATTGAGAATGCTTATGTGGATGGCAAGAACAATTATGTGTTTATTGATGAAGTGCAGATGTGTGATGGCTTTGAGAAGGCCATCAACAGTCTCCATGCCTCCGAGAAATATGACATTTATATCACGGGTTCCAACGCCTTCTTGCTGAGCAGCGACCTGGCAACGCTGTTCACAGGCCGCACCTTTGAAATCGAGGTTTATCCCTTCTCCTTTGCGGAGTTCATGCAGTACTTTGAGCTGAATGATCCCTATGCTGCCTTCACCCGTTATATCCAGGAAGGCGGCATGGCCGGCTCTTATCTGTATAAGACGCCGGAGACCAAATACAGCTATATCTCTGATGTATTCAACACGCTGATCGTTCGTGACATCCAACGGAAATACAGGATCAGGAATATGCCGCTGATGGAGCGCCTGTGCGATTTCCTCATCGACAATATCTCCAATCTCACCTCCACCCGCAGCGTGGCAGCCAACTTTAATAAAGAACAAGTGACCACCAATGATCGTACCATCGGCGCCTACATCAAATATCTGTGCAATGCGTTCGCATTCTATAAGGTGCGCCGCTATGACATTCAGGGCAAGCGTTATCTTGCATCGAATGATAAATACTATTTGAGCGATCATTCCTTCAAGTATGCCAAGCTGGGCACCAAGAATGCCGACTATGGCCGAATGATCGAGAATATCGTTGCCATTGAATTGCTGCGTCGGGGATATGAACTCTATGCTGGGGTGCTTTATAAAAAGGAAATTGATTTTGTTGCCATCAAACGCAATGAGAAGCTCTACATCCAGGTTGCCAACAGTGTTGATGATCCCGATACCTTTCAGCGGGAGATTGATCCACTCATGCGGATCAAGGATAACTACCCCAAAATGATTCTCACCCGCACTCACCAGGAAGCCTATCAGCATGAGGGCATTCAAATCGTGGATGTGGCGGATTGGCTGATCCAATAATACCATGGAGGAGAAAATGAAGGCCGTCATTTACGCTCGCTATTCTTCCGACAATCAGCGGGAAGAGAGCATTGAGGGGCAGATCAGAGAATGCACAGAGTACGCAGAGCGCAACGACATTACTGTGCTGTGCAGTTATATTGATCGCGCGCTTTCCGCCCGTACGGCTGATCGGCCAGAATTTCAACGGATGATCCGGGACAGCGAAAAGGGATTATTCGACATTGTGTTGGTATGGAAGCTGGATCGCTTCTCCCGTGATCGTTATGACAGCGCTCATTACAAGCATATTCTGAAAAAGAACGGTGTGAAGGTTCTTTCAGCCAAGGAGAATATCTCTGAAGGGCCGGAGGGCATCATCCTGGAATCCATGCTGGAGGGATATGCAGAATATTATTCGGCAGAGCTTTCAGAAAAGATCCATCGCGGGCAGAAGGAAAACGCCCTGAAATGCAAGAGCAATGGCGGCAATATACCGCTGGGCTATATGATCGGCCCGGACAGAACGCTGGTGATTGACCCTCTGACTGCTCCATTGGTAACGGAGATTTTCACCCGGTATGACGAGGGAGAAACACTCACCGAGATCGTCCATTCGCTCAATCAACGGGGGCTGAAAACCAGCAAAGGCTGCGAATTCCGGGTGGCCAGCATCGGCCCGATGCTGAAAAACCGCAAATACATCGGCGAATATCGGTATAAGGATGTTGTCATTCCCGACGGTGTCCCTGCCATCATTGAGGTTGACCTGTTTGGCCGTGTACAGGAGCGGCTTGCCAAAAACAAAAAGGCGCCCGCTCACTATAAGGCGACGGACGAATATCTACTGACCACCAAGCTGTTTTGCGGCACCTGCGAGCGCATGATGGCAGGTGAAAGCGGCAAAAGCTCCTCCAACGGCGTCAAGCACTGCTATTACAAGTGCGGCGGGGCCAAACGGAAGCTGGGCTGCAAGCGTAAAGCCTTGAAAAAAGAATGGATCGAGCGTGCTGCCGTGCTAGTGACGGTCAACAGGGTGTTGAAGGATGAGGAAATTGACCGGATCGCGGATGCGGCGGTGGCGCTGCAAGCCAAGGAAGACCCAACGCTTCCGGCTCTCAACCAGCAATTATCCGATTGCGAGAAAGCCATTGAGAATATGCTCAACGCCATCCAAATGGGTATTCTCACCGAGTCCACAAAGGAAAGATTGGAGCAGCTGGAGGTGCAAAAGAAAGATCTCAAACTGAGCATCCTGCAAGCGCAGATCGCCCGCCCGCGCTACACCAAGCCCCAAATCGTGGATTGGATTTCCCGTTTCAAGTATGGCAACGTCAACGATCCCAACTACCAGCGCCAGATCATCGACACATTCATCAACGCCATCTACGTTTTCGATGATAAGCTAGCCTTCACCTACAACTTTCACGACGGTACCGAAACCATCACCCTCAAAGAGATCGAAGCGGCTTTCGGTTCGGATTTATCTCAGGTTGCTCCACCATGAAAATGAGGCCCTTTATGGGCCTTTTTTTCATGGTCAAAAAGGAGAATCGAACAGAGCGGCAGTGAATGAGGCCCCAATGGGGCCTTAGAGCCGCGAAGAGCTTTTTCCGCAGAAAAAGTCGATTCTCCTCACCTCCACCACAAGGGCCGCCCCAAAACGGGGCGGTTTTTCCTTATAAATCAACGGAAATTCGCCCGTTTTTCCGAAGCTGTCAAAATGGGCGGCAGTACATCTAAGCACATGTAAATACATCTAAAATGGCAATGAAAATGGCAACAAAAAAGCCCCGGACATCCGGGGCAATCGTTTATATGATTGATTTTTATTGATTATTGCCGCGCATCATCAAAGGGCGCTCCGCCAAACTTTTGCTTGCCAGTCCCAATAAAGAAGAACGGCGCTACGGGAGGGAAGCGCGTTCCTTTCCCGTCAGTTCCTCAGCGCGTTCAGCGGCGCGGGGATGCGTCCGCCTCTTGCGATGAATTCTTCGCAGCTGTACCGATTGACGGGCATCACCGGGGCGAAGCCCAGCAGCCCGCCGAATTCCACCTGGTCGCCCGCTTGCTTGCCGATGGCGGGGATGATGCGCACGGCGGTGGTTTTGCTGTTGATCATGCCGATGGCGGCTTCATCAGCGATGATGCCGCTGCTGGTGGCGGCGCTGGTGTCGCCGGGCACGGCGATCATGTCCAGCCCCACGGAGCACACGCAGGTCAGGGCCTCCAGCTTTTCCAGGGTCAGCGCGCCGCAGCGGGCGGACTCGATCATGCCGATGTCCTCGCTGACGGGAATGAAGGCCCCGCTCAGGCCGCCTACGTGGTTGCTGGCCATGACGCCTCCCTTTTTCACCGCATCATTCAGCAGAGCCAAGGCCGCGGTGGTGCCGGGAGCGCCGGCCATCTCCAGGCCCATTTCCATCAGAATATGGGCCACGCTGTCGCCTCTCGCCGGGGTGGGGGCCAGGCTCAGATCCACGATGCCAAAGGGGATGCCCAGCCGCTGGCTGGCCTCCCGGGCCACCAGCTGGCCCACCCGGGTGATCTTGAAGGCTGTGCGCTTCACGGTCTCCGCCACCACGTCAAAGGGCGCGCCCTTGATGGATTCCAGGGCGGTCTTGACCACGCCGGGCCCGGAAATGCCCACGTTGATGGCGCATTCCGGCTCGCCCACGCCGCAGAATGCGCCCGCCATGAAGGGATTATCCTCCACCGCGTTGGCAAACACCACCAGCTTGGCGCAGCCCAGCCCGTCCTGAGCCGCCGTCAGTTCGGCGGTTTTGCGGATGATCTGTCCCATTTCCCGCACGGCGTTCATGTTGATGCCCGCCTTGGTGGAGGCCACGTTCACCGAGCTGCACAGCCGCTCCGTGGTGGCTAATACCTCCGGGATGGAGCTGAGCAGCCGCTCATCCGCGGCGGTGGCCCCCTTTTGCATCAGCGCGGAATAGCCGCCCAGAAAGTTGACCCCCATTTCCCGGGCTGCCCTGTCCAGGTGCCTTGCGATGGGCCGGGGGTCGTCTTGGCAGATCAGGCTGACGGGCGTCACCGAAATGCGCTTGTTCACGATGGGAATGCCCAGCTCGCGCTCGATCTCCCCGCCGGTTTTTGCCAGGTTCTTCGCCGTGCGGCAGATCTTTTCATAGGCCCGCCGCCCGGTTTCCTCCGGGTCATGGTCGGCGCAGTCCAGCAGGTTGATGCCCAGGGTGATGGTGCGGATGTCAAAGTTTTCCTCCTGGATCATGCGCAGGGTTTGCAGTATTTCACCGGTTTCTATCATGGCTGTATCCCCTTATATCCTGTGCATGGCGTCAAAAATATCCATCCGCTGCATGTGGATGGTCATGTTCATCTCGTCGCGGATGGGCGTCAGAGCCTCGTCGATCTCGCTGAAGGTCTTGTGGGCGCCGTCCAGGTCCACGATCATCATCATGGTAAAGTAGCCGTCCAGGATGGTCTGGGTGATGTCCAGAATATTGATGTTCATCTCGTACAGTCTGGTGGACACCCGGGCGATGATGCCGGTGGCGTCCAGGCCGGTGACGGAAATCAGGGCTTTGGTCATGGTTTTCACGCTCCTTCGATCAAAAATATTATACCTGATTCCGGCCAAATTGCAACCGGGAATGCGGGCTTGTTTTTGCTCATAAACTATGCTATCATGGACGGACATCCAACAAAGGAGGATTGTGAATCATGAAAAAGTATCTTGCGGAATGCATCGGCACCATGACGCTGGTGGTGCTGGGCTGCGGCACCGCCATGCTGGTGGGCTGCGACGCCGTGAACGGCGGCGGCTATATCCTCACCGCGCTGGCCTTTGGTCTCACCATCGTGGCCATGGCCTACTCCATCGGCAATATCTCCGGCTGCCACATCAACCCCGCCGTGTCCCTGGCCATGGTGATCCGGGGCGACCTGAGCGTGAAGGATTTCGTCGGCTACGTCATCGCCCAGTGCTTTGGCGCGCTGATCGGCGCGGCGCTGCTGAGCCTGATCTTTAAGCTGGGCGGCGTTGCCGATATGACCGGCGGTCTGGGCTCCAACGGCCTGGCGGGCGTGGGCGGCAGCGCCGTCGCGGGCCTGCTGGTGGAAATCGTGCTCACCTATATCTTCGTCACCGCCATCCTGGGCGTCACCAGCAAGAAGGCGGGTCATGGCTCCTTTGCGGGCCTGGTCATCGGCCTCACCCTGGTGGTGGTGCACATCCTGGGCATCGGCCTCACCGGCACCTCCGTCAACCCCGCCCGCTCCTTCGGTCCCGCGCTGATGGCTGCCTTCAACGGCAACACCGAGCCCCTGGCCGCCCTGTGGGTGTTCATCGTGGGTCCCATGGTCGGTTCCGCGCTGGCTGCCTGCGTGTATAAGGCGCTGGAAAAGTAAGAAACGAAGGAAAAACGCGCAGCGTTATAGCCACATAAGCAAAAGTGACCGGATCGAGCTTGCTCGTTTCCGGTCATCTTTTGTGTTGCGGCGTATTTCTGGAGCACGATACAACCCAAGCAATAAAAGTCTTTGCTCAGCTTCTTCAGCGCGTAACCTCGTACCCCTTCCGCGTCACAGCGCAATGGGCACCGCGTCCGGCTCGATGGGACACACATAGCCCTCGGCGGCGCGCTGGGCAAATTCCGCCTTGGCCTGGGAGAGCAGCTCCGGGTCGGTCAGCAGGTCGATGGCTGTGGCGGCCAGCACCTTGCCCGCCAGCAGCATGCCCTTGTGGGCCAGGCCGCTCTTGCCGCAGGCCACGATCTGCCAGGAATGCCCCGGCACGCCCGCGGGCCAGCAGACGGTGTTGATCTGGGAGGTGGGGGTGAGCCAGCTCACGTCGCCCACGTCCGTGCTGCCCGGGGTAAAGTTGGTGCCGGAATACAGGGGCGTGATGAAATCGTTGATGGCCTTCGCGCCATTGTCGGACAGCGCCATGGCCTCCTTGCGGATGGCCGGGTCGAAGCGCGCGCCGTCAATGCCGTGGATGCCGCTGCCGCCGTAGGTGGCCTTCAATGCCTTGGCCAAGGCCCAGTCGTCGGCGTCATATTCCGGCAGGCCGATCTGGCACAGGTTGTTATAGAGCGCTTTTTCGATGGTGAAATTGGGCAGCAGCTCCGCCGTGCCGTCGATGAAGGTGCGCTGATAGGCGGTGCCCGTCATCAATGCCGCGCCCTTGGCGATGTCGTCCACCCGGGCCTGCAGCTTGATGGAATCCGCCACCCGGTTGGCCCGCACCATGTAAAGCACGGAAGCCTTGGCCTGCACCACGTTGGGGGAGATGCCGCCCGCGTCGGTGATGGCGTAATGAATGCGGCAGTCCTCGGTCATATGCTCCCGCAGGAACTGCACGCCCACGTTCATCAGCTCCACCGCGTCCAGGGCGCTGCGCCCGTTGTAGGGATCGCCCGCCGCGTGAGCCGCCACGCCGGAAAACTGATACAGCACCTGAATGCAGCTGTTGTTGGTGCCCGTGACGGTTTGGTTGGCGTCGCCGGGATGCCAGCACAGGGCCGCGTCCAGCTTGCGCCACAGTCCTTCCCGGGCCATGTACGCCTTGCCTGCGCCGCCTTCCTCGCCGGGACAGCCGTAATAGATCACCGTGCCCGGCGCGCCGGATTGCTGCAAATAGTTTTTGACCGCCACCGCCGCCGCCAGCGAGCCCACGCCCAGCAGGTTGTGGCCGCAGCCATGGCCGCTGCCGCCGTTTTCGATGGGCTCGGGGGCGCAGACGCCCGCCTGCTGGCTCAGGCCCGACAGCGCGTCAAACTCGCCCAGAATGCCGATGACGGGATGCCCGCTGCCAAAGCTGCCGGAAAAGGCGGTTTGGATGCCGCAAAGGTTCTCCTCCACCGTGAAGCCCATCTCCTGCAGGGTCTGGCAGTAGAGCGCCGCCGCGCTGAATTCCTTGAGGCTCAGCTCCGGCTTTTCCCATATCCGGTCGGCCAGGGAACGATAGAGGTCCGCCTTTTCCTCCACGGAAGCCACGGCGGCCTTTTTCAATTGCTCGTTTTTCATATCACAGCACCTTGGACAGGAAGTCCTGCAAGCGGGGGTTCTGGGGATGGTTGAAGATGGCGTCGGGGCTGCCTTCCTCCAGCAGCTTTCCGTCGGCCATGAACAGGATGCGGCTGCCCACCTCGCGGGCGAAGCCCATCTCGTGGGTCACCACCACCATGGTCATGCCCTCCTGGGCCAGTTTTTTCATCACGTCCAGCACCTCGCCCACCATTTCGGGGTCCAGGGCGCTGGTGGGCTCGTCAAAGAGCATCACGTCCGGCTCCATGGCCAGGGCGCGCACGATGGCCACGCGCTGCTTCTGGCCGCCGGAAAGCTGGATGGGATAGGCGTTGGCGCGGTCCGCCAGCCCCACGCGGCCCAGCAGCTCCAGGGCTTTTTTGTCGGCATCCTCCTGGCTCATGCCCTTCACCTTCACGGGGGCCAGGGTCATGTTTTGCAGGATGGTCTTGTGGGGAAACAGGTTAAAGTGCTGAAACACCATGCCCATCTTCTGCCGGTGCAGGTCGATGTTCAGCTTTTTGCCGTCAGGCCCCTTTTTCTGGGTGATGTCGGTGCCTTCAAAGATGATGGTGCCGCTGGTGGGCTCTTCCAGCAGGTTCAGGCTGCGCAGGAAGGTGCTCTTGCCCGAGCCGGACGGCCCGATGACCACCATCACGTCGCCCTTGTTGATGTCCACGCTCACGCCGTCCAGGGCCTTGATGGACTCCCCATTGTAGTATTTTTTCAGGTCCTTCACCTGGATCAGCTTGTTATCGGACGTCGCCACGGCGAAGCCTCCTTTCAAAAACACCCAGCAGCTTGGTCAGCACGAAGGTGAGCGCAAAGTAGATGACGGCCACCATGATCAGCGGCTCGATGGTCAGATAGGTGGCGCCCTTCACCACCAGCACCTGGGTCATCAGGTCGCCGATGAAGAAGGTGGAGGCCAGGGAGGTATCCTTGATGATCATGATGAATTCGTTGCCCAGGGCGGGCAGAATGTTCTTGATGGCCTGGGGCAGGATGATCTGGGTCATGGTCAGCCTGTGGCTCATGCCCAGGCTGCGGGCGGCCTCGGTCTGGCCGATGTCCACCGCCAGAATGCCGGACCGGATGATCTCGGTATAGATGCTTGCGATCCAGCGCAGCGGCGCAATCTTGGACATGCGCATGAAGGCGATCAGCGCGCCCAGGATGGCGCCCACGGCCACCGTGATGGCGGCCAGCGACAGGGTGTAGCCCATGCCGGTGAGCAGAAATTTATCCCAGTATTTGGCGGTCAGCTTGACGATGTTCTGGCCGATGGTTGCAAAATTCATAAAAATCCCCTTATACACAGCATAGGGGGCGTTCCCTGGAGAACGCCCCTTTGAAGATCAAGTCCGATTGCTCCGGGCTTATTCCACAGACACTTCCAGCGCGCCTTCGGAGGCGGCCAGCTCCAGAGCGGCGGCGTACCATTCGGCGTAGTAGCCCGCGGCGTAGGCCTTGGCCAGCGCTTCGTTGACGGCGGCCAGCAGCGCGGTTTCGCCCTTGTGCATCATCACCACGTTGGCTTCGTATTCGGCGGCCACCTCAAACTGCCAGTCGCAGATGACCAGGTCGGGGTTGTTGGCGATGATCTGCTCGCCGTTGCCCTTGGCCACGGCCAGCGCTTCAATGTTGGCGGCCTGCAGCTCCATGACGCCCACGCCGATCTCGCCGATAATCTTCAGGTTGGCGCCCGGCAGCTGCTCTTCCACCAGCATCTGCTGCAGGGAGGCGTTCTGAGCGCCCACGTCGATGCCGTCAAAGGATTCGGCGGAGGTGTACTTTTCGGCGTCCGCGGCACGGATCAAGAGCACCTGCTCGGTCTCGTTGTCGCCGGCGTAGTAATAATCGGAAAGCTCAAAGTTTTCGGCGCGGGCGGCGGTCCAGCTGTAACCGGAGATGGATATATCCACGGCGTCCATGCCCACGGCGGTCTGGCAGGCGTCAAAGTTCATGGCCTGGATCTCCAGCTCCACGCCCAGCTCGCTGGCGATGAACTTCGCCAGGGAGACGTCGAAGCCCACATACTGCTCCTGGCCGGTCTTGGTGGAATCCACAAACTCCATGGGGCTGAAATCGGGGGACAGGGCCACGGTGAGCACGCCGGCCTTCTTGATGTCGTCCACTTCGTCAGCCAGGGCGGGCACGGCCACGGCGGCGGCCAGAATCAGAGCCATCATCATGCTAAACAGCTTTTTCATCGTCTTCATCTTCGTTGACCTCCAGGACGAAATTTTGTTTACACGCATTATTATACATAGTCAAACCGAAAAGTCAAGGGGTTTTTGGAAAAAAACCGAATAAAAATTTTGTTTTATGCATAATAAATGTATATATGCAAGAAAGAGGAAAATCTGTCCAAATGATGGCCGCTTGGCACATGACGGCAAGATTGGAACGGGAGCGGGATATGGCAGAGCAGGGGAAAAGGGGTGCATGCTGCTTTCCGAATGGTATTCGGTAAACAGAAATTGGCAAGGGGGGAACGTTGGGCGCTCCGCGCGCCCAAACCCGCGCCAGGGCCCGCTTGGGCCCTGGACCCATCCCGGCGAACCGACTTGAAAACAACTACAAGCAGTCTGCGCCTGTAACTTGAAAATCGCTAAGAGAGCTTCCGGGCATAAGAAAAACCGATGGCCAGCCAGAAAATGAATGCATTCATTTTCTGGTCTGTCCAGCGGTTTTTCGCTGTGCGCTT
>CACWUV010000076.1:1105-12286 GCA_902764185.1 uncultured Eubacteriales bacterium | reverse complement strand
ATGCTCGCCCGGATAAGCGGCTCGCCCCTTTTCTTCTCCGATCCCCCAGCGCAGCTTTCCAATGTAAACCGGATTGCTGAGAATATATCGAACTCCCCTGCTGTCAAGGAGGTTTCCTCTGTGGCTCAATATCCCTCGCTCCCGGGCCAGTCGGGCTAAAGAGGCAATGGACTCGCCCCCTTCATACCGCTGAAACAATTCCCTAATAAACGCCGCTTCTTCGGATACCGGGACCAACCTGTTTTCCTCCGCCCGATAACCGAACGGCGGTGAGGTCTGCAATTCCCCGCGCCTGGCCTTCTCTGCCATCCCCTTCCTCACCTCGTCGGCCAGATTGACGGAATAGTATTCCGCCATGGCCTCCAGCATTGCCTCCAGGATGAGCCCCATTCGGTCGTCTTCCAATCGCTCGGTGATGCTGATGACCTGGACCCCGCACTGCCGGCGGAGCATGGATTTGTAGACGATGCTGTCCTCCCGGTTCCGCGCAAACCGGTCGAATTTATGGACCAGGATGACAGAAAAAGGCGGCGGGTCCTGTTTGGCCGCCGCGATCATCGCCAGATACTGCTCCGTCGGGCAGTAGCCCGGCACCGAATTGCCGGTGCCCAGGGCGTTGCCGCCGATGGTGGAGGTGATGACGGAGGGCAGGCGGGCCACGCCGGAGAGCAGCAGAAAGCGGCCCAGCTTCATATGGGTCAGGGGAACAAAATAGGTCATGATGTCCTTGGGGGTGCCGGGGATGAAAAAGAGGATAAAGACCCACAGCTCCAGCCTCTGCTCGTTTTGCAGAAAGCGCAGGCTGTCGATTTTCTCCCGGGGAAAGAACACCTCCACGGCCTTGCGCCCAAAGCGGTGCACGAAGATGAACACCAGCGCGCCGCCGATCACGATGCCCAGCTCGCACAGCAGCGTGCCCAGCCAGAAGCCGTAGGCGTAGCCGGCGAACAGCTCGATGGGCTCGCCGGGGATGATGGCCACCAGGATTTGCAGCACGCTGATGCCCACGAAGATCAGCCGCCCCGCCCAGCCGTGGCCCTCGATCCACAGGCGGAAGGCCTCGGGGTCCTGGATATGCTCGATCAGCGGCCGGCCGACGAACCAGGCCACGGCGGCGGACAGCAGAATGAAAACGGCGATGGCCAGCCCGGCCAGAAATTTGCGATGCCTCTCACTCATTGTTCTTTTGCAGATACTCCATAAAATGCTGTTTGTTTTCCATGGCGGGGATGGTGGGACGGCCCAGATCGGCCCGGGCCCCGCTGTTGCTCATGACCTCCAGGAAGGCGGGGCAGGGCGCGGCCTTGAGTCTTTCCAGCGCGGCGGCCAATTCGTCGGCGTTTTCCGCCCGCAGTACGGTTTTGTAGCCGCTGGCCCGGGCGATGGCGGGCAGATCGGCAGCGTTCGCCACGGTGGGCATGCCGCCCACGGTTTCGTGGCACTGGTTGTTGATCAGCACGTGGATCAGATTGCCCGGCTGGCGGCTGCCCAGGACGGGCATGGCCCCCAGGTGCATCAGCGCCGCGCCGTCGCCGTCCAGACACCACACCCGGCGGCCCGGCTGATACAGCGCCACCGCCAGCGCGATGGAGGAGGCGTGGCCCATGGAGCCCACGGTGAGGAAATCCCGGGCGTGGGTGTCGTCCGTGGCCGTGCGGTATTCAAACAGCTCCCGGCTGGCCTTGCCCGTGGTGGAGACGATGACGTCTTCGCCCGCGGCGGCGGCCACCCGCCGCACGATTTCCTCCCGGGTGAGGGGAAAGGCGTTCTCATAATGGAGCTTGGGGCCGTCATATTGCAGCGCGCCCTTGCGCACCACCAGCGCCGCCTGCTTGCCCCGGGCAAAGAGCGCCCGGAAGACTTCCATCTGCTCCGCCAGCGCGGCCTCGGAGGTGTCCTTTTCGACGACAAAATAGGCAATATCCATGTCTTTCAGCAGCTGGCAGGTGACCATGCCCTGATAGACGTGCTGGGGCTCGTCGTGCACGCCGGGCTCGCCCCGCCAGCCGATGATGAACAGGCAGGGGATGCCGTACACCCGGTCGTTCATCAGGGAGGCCACGGGGTTGATGATGTTGCCTTCCCCGCTGTTTTGCAGGTAGACCACCGGCACCTTGCCCGTGGCCAGGTGATAGCCCGCCGCCAGGCCCACGGCGTTGCCCTCGTTGGCCGCCACGATGTGGCGGTCGCTGATGCCGAACCGGTTATACAGATAGCTGCACAGCGGGTTGAGCAGGGAATCGGGCACGCCGGTGAAGAAATCAAAGGAATCCAGAAAATTCAGCTTCATAATGCATCTTCTTTCCTTTATAGTGCGTCGTTCAGCAGCAGATCGGCGATCTTGCCGCACACCCGGTACAGGCCGTAGCGGTCCACGCCGGAGCCGCCGCTGCTGAGCACCACCACGCCGTCGCCCAGCGCCGGGTCATAGCAGATCAGGCATTGGGCGCCATAGGCGCTGCCTGTGTGGTAATACATGAGCTCCCGGCCAAAGAGCCCTTCCCGGCAGCGCAGGGGCTGGCACTGATAGAAGTTCTGATCCGGCACCAGCCGGTCCTCGTGGGCTTCCAGCGCCTCCACGATGGCGGGGTCCAGAATTTGACGTCCCTCATAGCAGCCGTCCGCCGCCAGGGTGGCCACGATCTTGCCCAGATCCCGGGCGCTGATGTGATAGTTGCCCGCGAACACCGAGCCGTTGGCGGCCACGCCGGGGTTGTGGATCTCGGTCTGCATGGGCACGGTCAGGAAGGCGACGTGATCCTTGTCGTACTGGGTGGCGATGTGGCTCTGATCCCGCAGGTCTCCCGCCCAGAAGGAGGCGTCGATGTCCAGGGGATCGCACAGCGCGGGGTTCAGAATCTCGTCCATGGTTTGGCCGTTGGCCTTTTCGATGGCCAGGCCCAGCACGTAGAAGGCGAAGTTGTTGTAATCCCAATCCTTCAGGCTGCCGGAGATGGCGGGGTAAAAGCTGTCCGGGCTGGACAAAAGCGCAATCACCCCGTCAAACACCCCTGTGGCGGCGGGATTGGGGATGATGGAGGAGGTATGGGTCAGGATGGACCGGGGCGTCACCACGTCCGCGGCGCTGCGGCGGGCCAGATAATAGCCCAGGGCGTAATCGATGGGCCCGTCCAGATCCAGCGTGCCCGCCTGGGCGGACAGATGGGCGGCGATGCCCACCAGGATCTTGGAGATGGAGGCGATGCGCACGTTGGTGTCCGCCGTCATGGGGTCATGGGGATAGGTGGCCCAGCCCCAGGCGAAGGTATCCTCCACCGCGCCGCCGCGCACATAGGCCACCGAGACGCCCACGGCGTTGCACTCCTGGCAGATGGCGTCGATCTGCCGCTGCAAATCGCTGTGGGAGGAGGCCGCCTGGACGGACGGGGACAAGAGGGTCAGCGCGCATACCAGCGCCAGCAGTCGGGTGATGTAGCTTCGCATCAGTTCCATGATCCTTCCGAAAAATGCCATATATGGGACATAACCTCCAAATTATAGGCTTGTTTGGACAGATTGTCAATCATCCTGGAATTGTCACAGAAAAGTTAAGAAAATTCCGTAAATATTGGTGATTTTAATAGTTGACATTTAGGAAAACGGATAATATAATGGTATAGTTGTCAGTAATGTGTGGCAATGGCGCTATTGGCGCGGCCGACGGCTGACACATTCCGGCGGCAAAAGCAGCCAAAGGAGGGACGCCCGTGGAAGGCAAGGAACGGCTGGTGCCCGGCATGCGCCAGGTGCAGCGGCTGCTGAACGCGGGAAAGGCCAGGCGCATCCTGCTGGCGCAGGACGCGGACGAGCGGCTCCTTGCGTCCCTGACAAAGACCGCGCAGGCTGCGGGCGTGCCCGTGGAAAGCTGCGAGAGCATGGCCGCCCTGGGCCGCAGGTGCCGCATCGCGGTGCCCTGCGCCGTGGCCGCCGAAACCACTTTATGACTATAGCTTCCGAGGGTTGCGGAAGTTTTATAGGAGGAGACGGGCTCAACTCCCGCTCCGATCTAATTAACAGGAGGTGCTTCCATGCCTACGATCAACCAGTTGATCCGCAAGGGAAGAGAAGACGTCGTTAAGAAATCGACTGCGCCCATCCTGCAGGGTTGCCCGCAAAAGCGCGGCGTGTGCCTGAGTGTAAAAACCACCACGCCCAAGAAGCCCAATTCTGCGCTTCGTAAAATTGCGAGAATCCGCTTGACCAATCAGATCGAGGGTACTTGCTACATCCCCGGCATTGGTCACAATCTGCAGGAGCACAGTGTGGTGCTGATCCGCGGTGGCCGCGTGCGCGACCTGCCCGGTGTCCGCTATCACATCATTCGCGGCGCTCTCGATACGGCCGGCGTGGCCAAGCGCATGCAGGGCCGTTCGCTCTATGGCGCGAAACGCCCCAAGAAGTAATTTATTACCGTAGGGCTTCCTGATCGCCAGGGACTGCTGCCTGCGCCTGCGCGCGACACAACCACCACCCGCTCGCTTGGAACGGCGAGCGCGGCCAGGGTGCGCGAGAAGGCGACGGCACTTAAAACAAGGGCGGCATGATGCTGACATGCTGCCGACGGTCGGCGATGCAGGACGCGAAATCAAGGAGGGAACAAGATGCCCCGTCGTGGATTTATCCCCAAACGTGAAGTACTGCCCGATCCCGTATATGGGACGGTTGTTGTCACCAAGCTGATCAACCAGATCATGCTGGATGGCAAGCGCGGCGTAGCCCAGCAGGTGTGCTATTCCGCCTTTGAAATGGTCGCCGAAAAGAGCGGCAAGGACGCCAACGAAGTGTTCCAGCAGGCCCTGGCCAACGTCATGCCTCAGCTGGAAGTCAAGGCCCGCCGCGTGGGCGGCGCCACCTACCAGGTGCCTATGGAAATCCGTCCCGAGCGCCGTCAGACCCTGGCGCTGCGCTGGATCGTGGATTTCAGCCGCACCCGCGGCGAAAAGACCATGGCCGAGCGCCTGGCGGCTGAGCTGCTGGATGCTTCCGCCAACACCGGCAACGCCGTGCGCCGCAAGGAAGAAATGCACCGCATGGCCGAAGCCAACAAGGCCTTCGCCCACTACCGCTGGTAATCCCAGCATATTCAGTCTTAGACAGACTCAGACAAGGAGATTACGCATTCCATGCCCAGAAGCCATCCGCTTGAAAAGGTACGCAACATCGGCATCATGGCGCACATCGATGCCGGCAAGACCACAACCTCTGAACGCATCCTGTTTTACACAGGTCGCGTACACCGCGTAGGCGAGGTTCATGAGGGCGCCGCCACCATGGACTTTATGGCCCAGGAACAGGAGCGCGGCATCACCATTCAGTCTGCCGCCACTACTTGCCAGTGGCTTGGCCACCGGATCAACATCATCGACACTCCCGGCCACGTGGACTTCACCATGGAAGTGGAGCGCTGCCTGCGCGTGCTGGACGGTGCCGTGGCGGTTTTCTGCGCCAAAGGCGGCGTGGAGCCCCAGAGCGAGACGGTGTGGCGTCAGGCCACCAAGTATAACGTGCCCCGCATTGCTTACGTCAACAAAATGGACATCATGGGTGCGAACTTCATGCGCGTTGTCGGCATGATGCGCGAGCGCCTGGGCGCAAACGCGGTTCCCATCCAGCTTCCCATCGGCACGGAAGCCAGCTTCCGCGGTATCATCGACCTGGTTCGCATGAAGGCCGAGGTGTACTACGATGACGAAGGCAAGGACATCCGCGAGGAGGAGATCCCCGCCGAGCTCCTTTCCGAGGCGCAGCAGATGCATGATGAAATGGTTGAAGCTGTCGCTGCCGAGAACGACGACCTGATGGAGAAGTACCTGGACGATCCGGAAAGCCTGACCAATGAGGAAATCATGAAGGGCATCCGCTTCGCCACCGTCCATAACCGCATGACGCCCGTGCTGTGCGGCACATCCTATCGCAATAAGGGCGTACAGCCCCTCTTGGATGCCATCGTCAACTACCTGCCTTCCCCCGTGGACATCCCCGCCATCATCGGCCACGATCTCCACGACCCGGAAAAGGCGGTGGAACGGCATCCCAGCGATGACGAGCCCTTCTCCGCACTGGCCTTCAAAATCATGGTGGACCCCTTTGTGGGCAAGCTGTGCTTCATCCGCGTGTACAGCGGCCACATCGCCGCGGGTTCCGTGGCTTACAACGCCGTCAAAGGCAAGCGTGAGCGCCTGAACCGCATCGTGCTGATGCACGCCAACCACCGTGAAGAGCTGACCGAAGCCTATGCCGGCGAGATCGTCGGCGTGGTGGGCCTTAACAACACCACCACCGGCGATACCCTGTGCGACGAGAAAAAGCCTGTCATCCTTGAATCCATCGAATATCCGGACCCCGTGATCCAGGTGGCCATCGAGCCCCGCTCCAAGGCCGGTATGGACAAGATGAGCCTGGCGCTGCAGCGCCTGGCCGAAGAGGACCCCACCTTCAAGACCTGGACCGATCAGGAAACGGGCCAGACCATCATCGCCGGTATGGGCGAGCTTCACCTGGAGATCATCGTGGATCGCATGATGCGCGAGTTCAAGGTGGAAGCCAAGGTCGGCAAGCCCCAGGTCGCCTACCGCGAGGCCATCAGCCGCCCGGCCAAGGGCGAAGGCCTCTTCAAGCGCCAGACAGGCGGTCACGGCCAGTATGGCCACTGCCTGATCGAGCTCACCCCCGCGGAGCCCGGCGCCGGTTATTCCTTCAGTAACGACACCATCGGCGGCAGCATCCCCAAGGAGTTCATCGCCCCCATCGACAAGGGCATCCAGGCCGCTGCCAAGAACGGCCCCATGGGCGGCTACGAAGTGGTGGACTTCCACGTGTCCGTCTACGACGGCTCGTATCACGAGGTTGACTCCTCCGAGCAGGCCTTCCAGATTGCCGGCTCCATGGCGTTCAAGGACGCCGTGGCTAAGGCCGGGCCCAAGCTGATGGAGCCCATGATGAAGCTGGAGATCATCGTTCCCGAGCAGTATCTGGGCGATGTGATCGGCGATCTGACCGCCCGCCGCGGCAGCGTGCTGGGCATGGAATCCCGGGCCACCGAGCAGGTGGTGCACGGCGTCGCCCCCTTGTCTGAGATGTTTGGTTATTCCACCAGCCTTCGCAGCAAGACCCAGGGCCGCGGCGTGTTCACCATGCAGTTTGATCACTATGCCGACGTGCCTATGTCCATCGCGGAAAAGGTCATCGGCAAATAACTATCCCGATCCAAGATTATTAGGAGGATATCAATGGCTAAGCAAAAGTTTGAGCGCAACAAGCCTCACGTAAACATTGGCACCATCGGTCACGTTGACCACGGCAAGACCACCCTGACCGCCGCCATCACCATGGTTCTGTCCACTGAGGGCAAGGCCCAGAAGATGCGCTATGACGAGATCGACAAGGCGCCCGAAGAGCGCGCCCGTGGTATCACCATCAACACCGCTCACGTTGAGTATGAGACTGAAAACCGTCACTATGCTCACGTGGACTGCCCCGGCCACGCCGACTATGTGAAGAACATGATCACCGGCGCTGCCCAGATGGATGGCGCCATCCTGCTGGTGTCCGCTCCCGACGGCCCCATGCCCCAGACCCGTGAACACATCCTGCTGGCCCGCCAGGTGGGCGTGCCCTACATCGTGGTGTTCATGAACAAGGTTGACCTGCTGGACGACGAGGAACTGCTGGAGCTGGTTGA
The DNA here is from genome assembly GCA_902764185.1 of uncultured Eubacteriales bacterium. Lineage (GTDB taxonomy): Bacteria > Bacillota > Clostridia > Christensenellales > Aristaeellaceae > SFMI01. The sequence continues at coordinate 4,605 of CACWUV010000076.1, read as the reverse complement.
AATGGAAGTGCGCGAACTGCTGAGCAGCTACGACTTCCCCGGCGACGACATTCCGATCATCAAGGGCTCCGCGCTGAAGGCGCTGGAGTACATGATGAACGACGGCAGCGACCCCAAGCATGCTCCCGAGTGCCAGTGCATTTACGAGCTGATGGCGGCTGTTGACAGCTACATTCCCAACCCCGAGCGCGACGAGGATAAGCCCTTCCTGATGCCCGTTGAGGACACCATGACCATCACCGGCCGCGGCACCGTGGCCACCGGTCGTGTGGAGCGCGGCATTGTGAAGCTGAATGACGCGGTTGAGATCGTGGGTCTGATGGACAAGCCCCGCGGCACCGTGGTGACCGGTATCGAAATGTTCCGCAAGACCCTGGATTACGCCGAAGCTGGCGACAACATCGGCGCCCTGCTGCGCGGCGTGCAGCGCAACGAGATCGAGCGCGGCCAGGTGCTGGCGAAGCCCGGCTCCATCCATCCCCACACCCATTTCATGGGTCAGGTGTACGTGCTGACCAAGGAAGAAGGCGGCCGTCATACTCCGTTCTTCAACGGCTATCGTCCGCAGTTCTACTTCCGCACCACCGACGTGACCGGCAACATCAAGCTGCCTGACGGCGTTGAGATGGTGATGCCTGGCGACAACATCGAGATGGAAGTGACCCTGATCACCCCCATCGCTATCGAGGCTGGTCTGCGCTTCGCTATCCGTGAAGGCGGCCGCACCGTGGGTTCCGGCGCTGTTACCTCCGTTATCGAGTAATAGCCCAAGAGCAATTGATCCCCTTCCGGGCCTGCTCGGCCCGGGAGGGATACCAACCGAAAGAGGTGTTCCATTATGGCAGCGAAGGAAGCCAGAGCTAACATCGTGCTGGCCTGCACCGAGTGCAAGCAGCGCAATTACAACACCAAAAAGAATAAGAAGAACACCCCCGACCGTATTGAGCTGACCAAGTACTGCCGTATCTCCAGGAAACACACTGCTCATCGCGAAACGAGGTAACAGTATGGCAGACGAGAAAAAGACCGTCAAGGAGACGCAGGAAACCGGCAAAACCAACAAGTTTGTCGCTTTCTTCAAGAATCTCCCGCAGAATATCGCCACACCGTTCAAGAACATGTGGCATGAGCTGAAGAAGGTCACCTGGCCCACCAAGCCGGATCTGATCAAGTACGTGGGCATCGTGGTTGTTTTCATGGTGTTCATGGGCGTCGTGATCGGCCTGCTGGATATGGGATCGTCCAGACTCGTTGCTGCTATCAGTTCTTTGAAGGGTACTGAAGAACAGATCATCCTCACGGAAGACAGTGCGGCCACCTCTGACGAGGCTGCGACCGAGACTGCCGAAACTGCCCAGGAGGCCGCCGATCAGGCCACCGAAGCCGCCCAGCAGGCTGCTGATGAAGCCGCCCAGCAGGTGACCGAGGCCGCCGAACAGGCCGCCGAAACTGTGCAGGAAACCGTTGAGAACGAGACCCAGCAGGCCACCGAAGGCACCACCGAGGAAGCGCCTGCTAACAATTAAGGAGACCGAACCATGGCCGAAACGACGGAAAGAACCCCACAGTGGTATGTGGTACACACTTATTCGGGCTATGAGAACAAGGTAAAAGACAACCTGGAAAAAACGGTGGAAAACAATGGCATGCAGGATCTGATCTTTGAGGTCACTGTGCCCACCGAAGAGGTTGCCGAGATCCGCAACGGCAAGCGCGTCACAAGCCAGCGCAAGACGTTCCCGGGTTATGTCCTTGTCAAGATGATCATTACCAGCGAAAGCTGGTATGTGGTTCGCAACACCCGCGGAGTGACTGGGTTTGTTGGCCCTGAAAGCAAGCCTGTTGCTCTGACGCCGGAAGAAGTCGAACTGATGCTCACCAGCCAGTCCCGGGAAGCGCGTTACAGCATCGCCGTTGGCGAGGAAGTCCGCATTCTTTCCGGCCCGCTGGAGAACTTCACCGGCACGGTGGAGGAAATCGACATGGATCGCGCCAAAATGCGCGTGAAGGTGAAGATGTTCCTCGGCCGCGAAATGCAGGTGGAGGTCGATCTCAACCAGGTGGAAAAGCTGGCCGAATAAGCCGCTTTTCCCGTCCCCCCACGTGGGAGGTACGTGAAAAATCGTGCCGCCATTACCACAACAGTTTAGGAGGTGCCATTTCACATGGCAAAGAAAGTAACCGGTATCATCAAGCTCCAGGTTGAAGCGGCGAAGGCAACTCCCGCTCCGCCTATCGGCCCGGCGCTGGGTCAGCACGGCGTCAACATTCCCGGCTTCTGCAAGGAATTCAACGCCCGCACCGCCAAGCAGGAAGGCTACATCATTCCTGTGGTCATCACGGTGTATTCTGACCGTTCCTTCACCTTTATCACCAAGACCCCTCCCGTCCCGGTTCTGATCAAAAAGACCCTGGGCATCGAGAGCGGTTCTGCGCGCCCCAACCGTGACAAGGTTGCCCAGCTGACCAAGGCTCAGGTTAAGGAAATCGCTGAAAAGAAGATGCCCGACCTGAACGCCGCCAGCCTGGAAGCCGCCATGAGCATGGTGGCCGGCACTGCGCGCTCCATGGGTATCACCGTGGAAGAATGAGGGGAGGAAAGATAAATGAAACACGGCAAGAAATATATTGACAGCAAAAAGCTGATCGACCCCCTCAAGTACTATGAACCCGCTGAGGCCATCGAGCTGGTGAAGCAGACTGGCAAAGCCAAGTTCGACGAGACTGTGGAGCTCAGCATCCGTCTGGGCGTTGACCCCCGCCATGCTGACCAGCAGGTCCGCGGCGCGGTCGTCCTGCCCCATGGCACGGGCAAAACCGTGCGCGTCCTGGTGTTCGCCAAGGGCCCCAAGGCTGAGGAAGCCAAGGCTGCCGGCGCGGATTACGTGGGCGAGATGGACATGGTGGAAAAGATCCAGAAGGAAAACTGGTTCGATTTCGATGTTTGCGTTGCCACTCCTGACATGATGGGTGTTGTGGGCCGCATCGGCCGCATCCTGGGCCCTAAGGGCCTGATGCCCAACCCCAAGTCCGGCACCGTGACCATGGACGTGACCAAAGCCATCGCCGACATCAAAGCCGGTAAGGTGGAGTACCGCATCGACAAGACCGCCATCGCGCATTGCCCCATCGGCAAGGTCTCCTTCGATGCCGACAAGCTGGTGGAGAACATGAACGCCCTGATGGACGCCGTGATCAAGGCCAAGCCTGCCGCTGCCAAGGGCACCTATGTGAAGTCTCTGTATCTGAGCACCACCATGGGCCCCTCCATCCGCGTCAACGCCACCAAGTTCTGATAACGGATATTTTGCAACGCGCCTCGCATTTTGCGGGGCGCGCTTTTTCAATCCGGAGGAGGATATGCGCAAGCTGTTTGATATGGACAAAAGGGACTATGATCCCAATGGCCGGGCCTTTATTCGGCCGTCCGCCCGCTGCATTGCCATCGAGGACGGCCGCGTGGCCATGGTGCACAGCCTGAAATACGATTATTACAAGTT
>CACWUV010000076.1:0-1091 GCA_902764185.1 uncultured Eubacteriales bacterium | reverse complement strand
TAGAGCCGGGTGAAGAACCGATGGACGCGCTGCTGCGGGAGACGGCGGCGGAAGCAGGTCGGCGGATAGTACCGAAATCCGTGGAGGAATATGGCCTGGTGCGCCGGGCGCAAAAAAGCGAGCATCCGGATACGGAATATTTATTGCAGGACAATTATTATTTTCTCTGCCGCCTGTCGCCGGAGCCGATAGCCCAGCGCCTGGATGATTACGAGGCGGAGGAGCGCTTTACCCTGGAATATGTGACGCCGGAGCAGGCCGTCGCCGTCAATCGCACCCACGATCACGGCCCCAAGGATCAGCAGATGCTGGAGCGGGAGGCACGGGTGCTGGAGCTGCTGCGGGCGGAGGGGTACTTTGACGGCGGGGAGCTGCGCCTGTGGCACACGGGTTTTGCCCGGCTCCCGCAGCCGGACATCCATCATGGACGCAAAAACGCGGACTTCGGCCAAGGCTTTTATCTGTCGGACGATCTGGATTTTTCCCAGCGCTGGGCCCGGGAGCACCGGGGCGTGCAGACTTATATCAACGCTTATGTGCTGAACCTGGCGGGATTGAAGGTCAAGCGCTTCCGCCGGGACGCGGAGTGGTACGATTATCTGTCCCACAACCGCGCCGGGGCTGTTGACACCCTGGCGGAATACGACGTGATCACCGGGCCCATCGCCAATGACACTCTCTACGACACCTGGGGTATCCTGACCAGCGGCCTCGTCAGCCGTGGAAAAGCCCTTTATGTGCTGTCCAATGGCCCCGCCTATCGTCAGGTGGCCATCAAGAGCGAAAAGGCCGCCGCACAGCTCCGCTGGCTCTCCGCCCGGATCATGCCCAGCGAGGAGATCGCCGCCTGCCGCGCTGCCGTGCGCCGGGAGGAACAGGTCTACCAAGCCTTTCTGGCAGGGGCGCTGGAGGAGGTTATGGAGGTGCTGAAGGATTAGGGAAACAGAAATTGGCAAGGGGGAACGTTCGAGGCCTCCGCGGCCTCGAGCTCTGCGCCAGGGCCCGCTTGGGCCCTGGACCCATCCCGGCGAACCGGCTTGAAAACAACTACAAACAATCAGCGCCTGTAACTTGAAAGTCGCTAAGAGAGC
>CACWUV010000075.1 GCA_902764185.1 uncultured Eubacteriales bacterium | reverse complement strand
GAGATAGAGCGCGCGGGCGTTGGGGTTTTTCAATATGGCCGAGAGCACGGGCAGATTGTAGCACATGGTCTTGCCGCTGGCCGTGGGCGTGACCACCACGATGTCCTCGCCCCGATCTGATGCCTCGATGGCCTGGGCCTGATGAGTATAAAGCTTCTCCACCCCGCGCTGACGCAGCATGGGCGGCAGCTTTTCGTCCACGCAGGCCGGCCACTCCGCGTACCGGGCCGGGCGCGGCGGATCGGTGTGCCAATGGGTGACGCACTGCATGAACTCGGGATTTTGCCGGAGCACGCCTAAAAGCTGATCGATATTCATGCCTTTTCCTTTCTGTAAATTGCAATCACAACTCAACAATTATTTTCTTTCCCGATAAATGTTGTATTGATTTATATAATACAAGATCTGATCGCACAATTCCTGCGCAGTTTCTTCCAATGTTCTTGCAACAGGTGCCTGTAATGCAATATAAACATGTCCTTCTTGATCTTTTTCCGTCTCTCTGAGTGGAATAGTTTTAAGAAACTCGCCCATAGTACCTGTTTGTTTCCAATTACTGTCGTTCAAACTAAGCCAAAATGGCGTGCAACGTGATGTTTCCTTTTTCCACAGCATACGATTGAAAAAGACTCCGAGGCAGTTGTCAGAAACCTTTATATAACGCACCAATCCGCTCCAGCGCGGCGTCGCTCTGAGCCCCGACGTAGACGGTTTATATTCCTTCTTTGACAGTAATAGGCTAATTACGCTATCAACTACCATATAATATCTATCGATTTGCCGCGCCACATCAGCACCAAAATCCTCCGGTTTAAAGGGAACAAAAGCCTCATTTTCAATTTCCCGGCAATAGGCAACAAGCTGATAAATATCATTCAGACTATCCGCATTCTTTTTAGACGCCGCTTGCAAAAGTGATTGCAAAACATCTTCCCAGCTAATAATGGCCATATGAACGCCGTTTACAGCTACGCAAAACGAATTAACTGCTTCTACTTCTTCATTTTCAACCAGTTTTTTTAACTGTTCCCATAAACCGATAATTCTTGATTGCTGACAGAGGAAAATCAATCCATAATTTTCATTTTGTCCAAGTCTATTCAAATAGCCGTTGGGCTGATTATATGTAAGGGCCGCAAAAAACTTCACCTCACAAATAATTCTTTCTGTACCGTTGGCAGAAAAGCCTACAATATCAGGCCGTTCCTTTTTCTCTCCAACGACTTGGGTGTTATAAAATAGGCTTTCTTGCTTCCCGTACCCTAATTTAGAAAGAATCTGCTCGGTAAACGCGGCTCGCAAATCCTCAGATTGCGAAATAATATGACAAAGTGAAAGTGTTGCCACATCTTCTTGGGAACCCTTTATATGTGGATACAAAAAAGCAAGAAGAGAGCCCGCCATAAATTCGCCTCCAAATGTGCAATTCAGGAAAATGTTTTACTTTCCGATCAGGCGCATGAACGCCGCCTCGTCCAGGATCTCGATGCCCAGATCCTGGGCTTTGGTCAGTTTGCTGCCGGCCTTTTCGCCGGCCAGCACGTAGCTGGTTTTTTTGCTCACGCTGCCCGCCGCCGTGCCGCCCATCTGCCGGATCAGATCCTCGGCTTCATTGCGGCTGAGGGAAGGCAGGGTGCCGGTGACCACCACGGTTTTGCCTGCCAAGGGCTGGGGCGCGTTTTCATCGGCCTGGGCCTTTTCCGCCGGGGTGACGCCCGCCGCCAAAAGGCGCTCCACCATGCGGCGATCCTCCGGGAAGCTGAAAAACTCCACCACGCTCTGGGCCACGATGTCCCCCACGTCCGGAATGGCGGTCAGCTCCTCCAGCGTGGCGTCCATCACCTTTTGAAGGCTGCCAAAATGGCCCGCAATATCCCGGGCGGTGCCGCGGCCGATATTGGGAATGCCAATGGCGAAAAGGAATTCATCCAGCCCGCAATGGCGGCTGGCTTCCAGGGCGGACAGCAGATTGTCGGCCTTTTTGTCCTTGAAGCCCTCCAGGGAAAGCAGCTGCTCCCGGGTCAGTTGATACAGATCGGCGGGATCGCGGATCTCGCACTGATCGTAGAGCTGACCGGCGGTTTTCTCCGAAAAGCCGGTGATATTCATGGCGTCCCGGCTGCCGAAATGGGAAAGCCTGGCCACAGCCTGGGGACGGCAGGATACGCGGTTGACGCAATAGAGGTTGGCGCCGCGCTCCACCAGCGGCTGGCCGCAGGACGGGCACACGGTGGGCTTCTCAATGGGCGCGCCTGCCGTGCCGTCCTCCACCCGGCCCATGATCTCCGGGATCACATCGTTGCTGCGCCTGATCCACACGGTGCAGCCCAATTGCAGCTGCTTGCGCTGAATATCGCCATAATTATTGAGGGTGGCCTTGCGCACCGTGACCCCGGCGAAATCCACTGCGGCCACATGGCCCAAAGGCGTCAGCTTACCCGTGCGGCCCAGCTCCCAGGTGACCTTTTCCAGGGTGGTGGTGTTCTCCTCCGCGGCGAACTTGAAAGCCACCTCCCAGCGGGGAAATTTGTCCGTAAAGCCAAAGGCGGCCCGGGTGGCGGCGTCCTGGATCTTGATCACCGCGCCGTCGATAAGGAAATCCAGGCTGTCGCGGCTCTTTTCGATCTCCCGGACGCAGGCCACCACTTCCTCGGGCGTATGCGCCGTGCGGAAGAAGGGACTGACGGGCAAACCCTGCCGGCGGATGAACTCCACCATGCCGGCCTGATCGTGATAGGGCGGATCGTCGATGGTGCCCACATCATAGAAAAAGGCGCTGAGGCGGCGCTCCGCCGTCACCTTGGGGTCCAGGTTGCGCAGGGCGCCCGCCGCGCCATTGCGGGCGTTTTTCAGCGGCACGGCGGCGGTTTCGTTATATTTTGCCAGGGTGGACAGGCGCATGATGCACTCGCCGTGCACCTCCAGGCGGCCCTGGTAGGGAATGGTCAGCGGAATATCCCGGATGGTGCGGGCCTGCGGCAATATGGCTTCGCCCACCTCGCCGTCGCCCCGGGTGGCGGCCTGCACCAGCACGCCGTTTTCATAGGTCAGATTGATGGTCAGGCCGTCAAATTTATATTCGATGCCGAAATACAACTCCGGCAGGCCGCTTTCCTGGCTGTACAAGCGCTGGCAGCGCTCCAGCCAGTCCATGAGCTCCGCCTCGCTTTGCACCTTGTCCATGCTCCACAGGCGATTGATATGCCGGTGCTTTTGAAATTCCGGCAGCACGTCGCCTCCCACCCGATGGGTGGGGGAATCGGGCAGAATGGTGCCGGTTTCCTTTTCCAGAGCCAGCAGCTCGTCGTAGAGGCGGTCGTACTGCACGTCCGCCATCACGGGCTCGGCCAGGGTGTAATAGGCATAGGCCGCCCGGTTCAATTGATCCTTCAGGTCCTCCATGCGCTGCAATTTATCCTGCATGTCATTCCTCCACCTTCACAATGGGCGCGATACTGAGGGCAAAGACTTTTTCGCCAAACACAGGAAAAACGATGGTGATGCGGGCGTTTTCGCCGCTGCCGCTCACCTCGCGCACCACGCCCTTGCCAAATTTTCGGTGCAGCACATGGTCGCCGGTTTTGAACAGCTGCACGTTGATATTCCGTGCCGGGCTGGCCACAAAGCCCCTTTGCACGCCGGGAATATTGAGGGCGTTCCCCGCGGGCTTGCGGGCGGGCACGGTGTCGCCGTAGCCATACTGCGGCCGGGGCTTTATGCCGGTGCCGCCATAACTGCCCCAGCTGCTGCCCCCCGTCTGCGCCGGACTGCTGAATTCCTCCTGGATCAGGCGCTTGGGGATCTCCTGGATAAAACAGCTGGGAGCGTTGAACTGCATCTGGTTGAACAGCAGCCTACGCCTGGCAAAAGACAGATGCAGCAGCTTGCGGGCCCGCGTGACGCCCACATAACACAGCCGCCGTTCCTCTTCCAGCCGGTTTTCCTCCTGCAAGGCGCGGGCGCTGGGAAAAATGCCCTCCTCCATGCCGCTGAGGAACACCGCGTCATACTCCAATCCCTTGGCGCTGTGCAGGGTCATCATGGTCACGTAGTTTGGCACGTCCTCCTGGTTGTCCAGCTCCGTCACCAGGGCCACGTTTTCCAGGAAAGCGAACAGGCTCTTGTCCTCGCTCTTCTGCTCAAACTCCGTCACCGCGCCCATAAACTCGCGGATGTTCTCGATTCTGGTCTGGTTTTCTTCATTATTATCTGTGTCTTTCTCATATTGAGCGATCAGCCCGGCTTCGTCGATCACCTTCTGCACGAATTCCCCCAGCGGCAGCGTTTCCCGGGCGATCAGCAGACCCGCCATCATGGCGGCGAAGCCCTGCACGCTCTTTTTGGCTCTTGCGGGCAGGGAGTCCGGCGGCGCGGCCACGGCGGAATAGAGCGGCATATCGTTTTGCCTGGCAAACTGGGCCAGCGTGTCCACCGTGCTGTCGCCAATGGCACGCTTGGGCACATTGATGATCCGCGTCAGGCTCACGTCGTCCGCCGGGTTTTCGATCACCCGCAGGTAGGCCAGGATGTCCCGCACCTCCCTGCGGTCATAGAACCGGGTGCCGCCATAGACGCGATAGGGAATGCCTGCCCGCATCATGGTTTCTTCCAGCACGCGGCTCAGGGCGTGCATGCGGTAGAGCACCGCCATATTGCCATAGCTCACACCCTGGCGATTAAGGGTGCGGATGCGGCTGGCGATCCAGTTGGCCTCCTCCCGCTCATCCGCGGCGGAATAAAGCGCAATCTTTTCGCCTTCGCCGTCCTCTGTCCACAGTTCCTTTTCCTTGCGGCCTTCATTGTGGGCAATGATCTGGTTGGCGGCATCCAGGATATTGGCGGTGCTGCGGTAGTTCTGCTCCAGCTTGATCACCACGGCATCGGGAAAATCCTTTTCAAAGTCCAGGATGTTGCGGATGTCCGCCCCGCGCCAGCCATAGATGCTCTGGTCATCGTCGCCCACCACGCACAGGTTGCGGCTCTCCTGGGTCAGCAGCCGCACCAGCTGATACTGGGCATAGTTTGTATCCTGGTATTCGTCCACATGCACGTATTGAAAACGCTGCTGGTAATATTCCAGCACCGGCGGATGATCCAGGAAAAGCTGCAGGGTTTTCATCAGCAGATCGTCGAAATCCAGCGCGTTGGCGGCCCGGAGCCGCTGCTCGTATTCCGTCATCACGTCGTGGATCTTCTGGCTGCGATAATCCGCCGGGCTGTTTTTCAGCCATTCATCGGGATTCAGCAGCCGGTTCTTGGCGTCCCCAATAGCGGCGCTGATGCTCTTGGGCGGCAAAAACTTTTCATCGATGTCCAGTTGCTTCAAAACGGCCTTGATCACCCGCTGCTGATCATCCTCGTCGTAGATGGTAAAGCTGCGCTCATAGCCGATCTTTTCAATATCCCGGCGCAAAATGCGGCAGCAGATGCTATGGAAAGTGCCGATCCAGGCATCGCCGGCGCTTTCGCCCGCCAATCGCTCGATGCGCTCCTGCATCTCCCGGGCGGCTTTATTGGTGAAGGTCAGCGCCAGAATATGCCAGGCCTTCACGCCATGCTCCAACAAATTGGCCACGCGATAGGTGAGGGTGCGGGTTTTTCCGCTGCCCGCACCCGCCAAAATCAGCACCGGGCCGGTCAATTGTTCCGCAGCGCGGCGCTGCATAGGGTTCAATTCATTCAAATTCATAGGCTCCCTTTTGTACTTTGGTCTGTTTTTATTCAAGAATGGTATATAATCGCTGTAAACAGGCACAGCAAAGGCTGTTTTCTCCCCCATACAGACCTGTCATTTTGGTTCCGAAACAGAGTATAGCATATTCCAATTAAAAAAGAAAGCACGAGTTTCTTCCATTATATTAAAAGGCGCATTTGAGCGTCAGATATTTGTAAAAAAGCAAAAAAAAACAAAAAATTGCGTGGAATCTGTATTGACAATCTTTGTCATTGTGCTATAATGGCAGTGTGATAACCATTCGGATATCTTTGCGCGTATGCGTAAAAGAGAAATCCGGCCGTTTCCAAAGAACAGAAACGCAGAAACGAAACAGGGCTTCGTTTGGGCGAGTAAGTTCAGGAGACGAGAAAATTATGGAGGGAAAAACCATGAAACACACGAAACTTCTGGTTGTTGCGCTGCTGGTCGCGCTGATGGCGTGTCTGAGCATTAACGCGATGGCCACGGACCTCAGTACTGTTAACTGTGCGCATACTGAGCTGAACACTATTACCACCCAGCCTGGTTGCGAGACCAAGGGCGTTGTGGAAGTTTGGTGCAAGCTGTGCGGCACCCGCATCTCCTATGTCGAGATGGCTCCTCTGGGTCATGCCTTCTCCAATACTCCTGATGCGGATAAGATCAAGCAGGCGACCTGCGGCACTGAAGGTTACAACAAGTACACCTGCACCCGCCCCGGCTGCGGCCACATCAAGACTGTCTATGTTCCCGCCAGCGGCAATCATACCTTCACTGGCAAGCTGAATGACGCCATCGCTCCTTCCTGCGTTGCTTCTGGTCTGAAGGCTACTGTCGTTTGCTCTGTTTGCGGCCTGAAGCAGGGTCCCCAGGAAATTATCCCCGCTCTCGGCCATGACTTCACCAACGTTGCGTGGACTCCCGTGAGCCCCTCTACTTGCCAGACCCCTGGCCAGCTGGCTCGTGAGTGCACCCGCGAAAACTGCACCTACAAAGAATACATGAGTGCTCCCCTGGTTGACCACAAGAAGGGCGATAAGCCTGTTTTGCCTGGTCGTAAAGCTACCTGCACCGTGAATGGCTGCACTGACATCTATGAGTGCATCTGGTGCGGCAAGCAGATCGGTGGTAAGGAAATTCCTGCTACCGGCCATAACTTCGGCGGCCAGACCTGGGAAGTTGATACTGAGCCCACCTGCCAGACCAACGGCAAACTGTATCGTGTTTGCGCCAACAAGTGCGGTGCCAAGGAATACATGGATGCTCCCAAGATTGGTCATGCTTGGTCCAAGGATCCCATCCTGCCGGCTAAGGCTGCTACCTGCGAAACCACTGGCTGCACTGCCGTGTATCAGTGCACTACTCCTGGCTGCGGCGCCACCCGGGGTGGCGACGTTACCCCCGCTACCGGCCACAACATTGGTACTTGGGGTTGGTTGAATCCCAACACCAATGAAGTTGACTATGGTATGACTTATGCTACTTCCTGCGACTACACTGGCACTCGTGTTGGCGTTTGCGTAAATGAAAACTGCAATCTGTCCAAGCACTATGTGAAGACTGTTGTCCCCGCTTATGGTCACTCCGCTGTTTGGCAGATGACTCAGCCTGCTACCCCCACCCAGGTTGGTATCTGGAACCTGAACTGCACTCGTTGCGGCAAGACCATTGGTACCCAGATCGTAGCTTATGGTGAGAAGGCTCCCAGCGGTGCTGTGAATACTGGCGCTGCTCAGTCTACCAACACCGTTGCTGCCAACGTGACGAAGGCCACCAGCGAGACTGTTGGTAAGAACCCAACCACTACCACCAAGACTGCTACTGCCAAGACCAGCACTAAGTCCACCAAGTCCACTGCTAGCACCAAGTCCACTGCCAGCACTAAGGCTGCTGCTCCGGCCACCGAGACCAAGAAGGTCGCCACCGTGGCCGCTGCTCCCGCCGCTCTGGAAGCCAATCAGGCTCAGCTGGTTGCTGACAAGCACCTGTATGTCGTGAAGAACGTTGCCGGCGAAGAGATCGTTCTGACCGTGAACGTTGTTGATGGCAAGATCACCGTCGAAGCCAAGCTGGCTGAGGGTGAATCCCTGGTGCTGTATGCCAACGCCGAAGCCATCGAGAATCCCACCGCTGAGAACACTCTGGTTCTGACCGCTAACGAAGCTGTCGAGCTGCCCGAAGCCTTCGCCAACGCCATCGTGGCCGTCGTGAAGACCGAGAGCCTGCCCACCGCCGTGGCTGCCAAATAATCAAAGTTTAAAGCAAAAAAGGACGTCCCGCAAGGGACGTTCTTTTTTTGCAGTCAGATATAATCATTTTGCTTTCCTTTATTGAATAAAGACAACATAGAAAGATGACAAATGACTAAAAATATGATATGATACAGAAGATATGAAGGAATGGAGGCAGGGCATGCTGCGGGTTGGGAACATCAAGATTGGGCTGCAGGCAGAGGCGGAGAAGGCCGCGCTGCGGAGCGTACTCCACAAGCTGCGGATCACGGAAGATCAGGTGGTTTCGTGGCACGTCAGCAAGCGCAGCATTGATGCCCGGGACAAAGGGGATGTACACTTTGTCTATACCCTGGATCTTGAGCTTCGTGAAGAGAAGAAAATCTTTTCTCATTTGAAACCCGGAATTGCTTCCTTGGTTGCCCCTGCCTTTCCCCTTTCCCCCGTACAGCTGTCCCCGCGCGCGCCTGCCCCTGTGGTCATCGGCATGGGGCCTTGCGGGCTGTTTGCCGCATTGTATCTGGCACGGGCGGGGCTTTGCCCTGTTTGTCTGGAGCGCGGAGAGTGCGTGGAGGATCGATCTCAGACTGTCCAGCGCTTTTTTGCGAATGGCACCCTGCGCACCGACAGCAACGTGCAGTTTGGGGAAGGCGGAGCCGGAGCTTTTTCTGACGGCAAGCTGACCACGGGCATCAAGGATTCCCGATGCCGTCAGGTGTTGGAGGTTCTGCACGCCCATGGCGCGCCGGAGAGTATCCTCTATCAAGCCCATCCCCATATGGGCACGGATAAGCTGCCTCAGACCGTCGCTTCCATTCGTCGGGAAATCCTTTCCCTGGGTGGGCAGGTCATTTTTGGCGCGCAGCTCACCGGTCTTTTGATCCGGGAGGATCGCCTTTTTGCCATCCGATACAGGACAAGCGGGCAGGAAAATGAATTGCCCGTGTCCGATTTGATCCTTGCCATCGGGCATAGTGCCCGGGATACCTTTGAAATGCTTCAGCAAAGCGGCGTTCACATGGAGCAAAAGCCCTTTTCTGTGGGCGTGCGCATCGAGCACCGCCAGCAGATGATCAACCGGGCCCAGTATGGCGCGGCTGCGGACAGTCCCTATCTGGGCGCGGCGGAATACCATCTGAACTGCAAGCTGCCCGATGGCCACGGAGCGTACAGCTTTTGCATGTGCCCCGGGGGGCAGGTGATCGCCGCCGCCAGCGAGGAAGGCGGCGTGTGCACCAATGGCATGAGCACCTATGCCCGGGATGGCGAAAACGCCAACGCCGCGCTGCTGATAGACGTGCGGACGGAGGATTTTCCCTCCGGCGATCCCCTGGCGGGCATGCAGATGCAGCGACAATGGGAAAAACGCGCCTTTGCTGCCGGTGGCGGAGGATATTACGCCCCTGCCCAGCGCAGCGAGGACTTTTTATGCGGCCGGGCGTCCAGCCGACTGGGCGATGTGACGCCCACCTATCAGCCCGGCGTCACCCTGACGGACCTGACCGATGTGCTGCCCGATTTTGCCTTGACGGGGCTGCGGGCTGCCATTCCCCTGCTGGGGCGCCGCCTGCGCGGATTTGACCACCCGGACGCCGTTTTGACGGGCATTGAAGCCCGTTCCTCCAGCCCGGTGCGCATTCTCCGGGGCAATACCCTGGAGAGCAATATCGCCGGGCTTTATCCCGCGGGAGAAGGCGCGGGCTACGCCGGCGGCATCATGAGCGCCGCCGTGGACGGCCTGCGCGTGGCCGAAGCCCTGGTTTCCAAATACAGAGACGAACCCCCGGAGGTTTGATTGCATGCAGCCACCCACCAATGAACAGCAAAATCCCTACGAGCAGCAGGGATTTACCGCTGTGCCGCAGGCTTATCCGCCCACCGCGTCGGAGCAGCCCTATTACCCGCCCCAGCAGCCGGAAATTCCCGTGCAGCAGCAGGTGGGGCCGGGCATGCCGCCGCCCTACGCGGCTCCCGGACAGCAGCAGCCTGCATATCAAAACGCGCCTTATGCCCAGGACGAATACGCCCAGGATGCCTATATGCCCCAAGAGCCGCCGCCTTTTCAGAGCGCGCAGCGGCCTTATCGCGCGCCCAAACAGCGCAATTACAACCATCTTAACCTGATGCTGGGCCTGATCATCACGGGCCTGCTGCTGGTGCTGGGCGTTATTGCCGTGTCCCAATTGATGAACCGGCAGCGGGTAATCACCGCCATGGTGACCAACGGCACCCTGGGCTCCAACTATACCGGCGACGCTTTGCTGGTGCGCAACGAGGTGATGTTTACCCAGGAGGGTATCAGCCAGATCGACTACGTGGCCACGGAAGGCAGCCAGGTGCGCCGCGGCGAAAAGGTGTGCACCGTGTACACCAGCGGGTTCAGCAACAAGGAATGGACCACGCTGAACAACTATCGCACCCAGATCAAGGAATATCAAAAAACGCTGCTGGCCGAGACCAACATTGAGACCGACGGCCAGCTGAAGCGGCTGAACAGCGCCGTGCTGACCCGCGCCCAGGAGACCCAGAACATGGTGCAGAGCCAGGCGGGCAACCTGATCAACCAGGAAACGCTGCTGGACGAGGACATTCAGGAGAGATCCTATTATCTCAAGCAGAAATACGCCGACGACCAGAAGCTGAACCGCCTCTATGACGACGAAAAAACCCAGCTGCAGCGCATTGAGACCTGGACCAAGCCCTTTGCCGCCGGCGACAGCGGCATCGTCAGCTTTTACACGGACGGCTTTGAGCGGGTGCTGAACAACAACACCTACGAAAGCTTCTCCCCCACCGAGGTGCGCGCCATGTACCGGGGCGAACTGCCCGCCTCCGCCGCTCTGGGGCGCAACGAGGTGGCCGTGTACCGCATCGTGCGTCAAGGCAGCTACACCGTGCTGATGCTGTGCGACGATGCGGAGTGGACGCCCACCATCGGCGCTTCCTATGAATTGCTGCTGGAAAGCTTTGACAACACGCGGGTGTCCGCCACGGTGGAATCCATCACCCGGGCGGAAGGCGAGCTGCTGGTGCGGCTGACCATCTACGGCGACGTATCCCCGGTGCTCTACATCCGCTCCTGCCATGTGCAATTGTCCGAGAGCATTTACACTCTGACCGTGCCCGCCAACGCCCTGACCACCGATGAAGGCCAGATCGGCGTGGTGGTGGTGCAGCCGGACGGCAACTATTTCCTGCCGGTGGACGTCATCAGCCAGGACGCCCGGGAGGCCCATATCGTGCCGCTGCTCAACAATATACTGTCCGAAGGCAGCACGGTGCTGGTTTTCTGACAAAAGTGTTGCAATTTATAGCGTTTACGTTTATAATATT
>CACWUV010000074.1 GCA_902764185.1 uncultured Eubacteriales bacterium | reverse complement strand
GGTGATCATTCTGGACGATATCAAGGCAACAGCCAAAGGATATCAGCGGCTGGCGGCAAAGGCGCTCCGCAAGCGGGGTGTTGACTTTGAAGAATGAGCACCAATTCAATTTCACCGTACGGCTGAACCTGAACAATCCCCGTCATCGTCTGGCCCTGGAAAAACTTCGGAGCAGGTCTGGCTCCTATACAGCGTCCGTCGTGGAAGCGCTTATCAAGGACGCGAGTCTCTCTGCCGTCTATCCTGACGTCGATGAACTGAAGGGAATCGTGCGACAGGCTGTGGCTGAGGCGCTGCACGAGCTGCCGGTGCAGCCGGTCAGCGTCTCAACTGAAAGCAGCGGAAAAGGCGAAATCTCCGATGCAGATTTCGACATTGCCGATGATTTCATGAGCGGCCTGGGCTGCTGAAGGTGACACCAAAGCGGTATCAGGACGGCGAATCCACACAAAAAGCGGTATCGTTTTGATACCGCTTTTTGTGTGGCCGGGTGCAGGGCGTAGCGCCTGCGCAGAATGCAAGGGGAAGGCCCTTGCCGGGAATCCAATGGGCAGCGCCCGTGGCCCAGTGAAGTGTTGAGCATCGACACTTTGTACTGGGTATTACCTGTCGAAAAACGCAGGTGCCCGGGGAACGGAAGCTACTCGCACTTAAAAAAGAAATGTCAAAAAAACAAAAGAAACGGAGGTGAGGGGCATGGCAAAACAGAAACCGCGTGTGTCCCGTCACAATGGCCGCGCAGGAAAGCACGGCGTTTATAACCCCAAACACAATGACCGGCAGTTCGATGTAGCCCATGCGGAGAACATCCACCAAGATCGAACCCGTCTGAACCTTTACTGGGACTGGCAGAATGGCCTGAGAAACCACGAGGAAAATCAATCCGGTCAATATCCAACCTTCAACCAGGTGGAGCGGGATTTCTACGTACAGCGCTACGGCGATTATCTGGCCGGGCAGGCAGCCCGCAATGTGAAGGCCGGACACGCAGGACGAAACCGCACCGTGGATGACCTGCTATCGGATGCGCGGATCTGCCCCGAGGAAACAATCTACCAAATCGGAAAAGAAGGCGACTGCCCGCCGCCGGAAGTGCTGCTGGAGATCATCCAGGAATTTATGGCAACCATCCAGGAGCGTTTCGGCAGCCATGTGCATGTTCTGGACTGGTCGCTCCATCTGGATGAAACAAGTCCCCACATTCACGCCAGGCAGGTGTTCGATATCGAAAACCGCTACGGTGAAATTGAGCCGAAGCAGGAGAAAGCACTGGAAGCCCTGGGGATTCCGCTCCCCTTCCCGGAGAAGAAGCCCGGCAGGCAGAACAACAGGAAGATCGCTTTCGACAGCATATGCCGGGAACTGCTCCTGAACATTTGTGAGGAGCATGGGCTGGAAGTGGAACGGGATGCGGTCTATGGCGGCAAGGAGAACCGGGAGAAAAACGATTACATCATTGAATCCCAGCGGGAAAGGATCGCAGAGCTGGAACAGCGCAATGCGGAGCTTATCGCCGACAATGAAGCCCAGAGCCGGATCATCGCTCAGAAATCTGCGGAATTGGATGAGAAGATGGAGAAGCTTGCTGACGCGGATACGGTGCTGGAAGCCGTTGCAGATACTGCCTACAGAGAGGCCGTCAAGGTCGTTGCAGCCGAAGCCATCCGTGAAACGCAGAAGCAGGACCTGATGGTGTTGGAAAAGGGCAGGCAGCAAGTCATGTCGCCGGAAACCAAAATGAAGCAAAAAGACCGGGAGCTTGTGGCGGACTGGTTTATAAGAGCTGCCAACACGCTGAAAAAGCGGGCCAAGTCGATCTTTGAAAAGGTAGTCGAAGCGCTGCGCTTGCCTGCCACCCGGGATACGGCCAAGGCCAAGATCAAGGAGCAGGCCAGGCCGTCGATTCTTGAGCTGCTGCAAAACTACAGGCAGAAATCCCAGGAGCCGCAGGCACAGAAGCCCAGGCGGCATAGCTGGGAAGAAAGATAAACGTATCTTTTTAAGGGAACTGCTTTGTAAGGCAGTTCCCTTTATCCTAAAAAAATGAGCGGACTGTAAAAATGTATAATCATAAAAGAAAAGAGTTGACAATAAATGCTTAAAATTTATAATGGAAGGGGCGGGAATCCCCCCGCCGAGAACCTTGAAAACGGAATCAATCCAGCAGAAACCAAGCTTACCCTAACCGTTGACGAACTGGCACAGCAATTGAATGTGTCAAGGACCACGGCCTACAGCCTGGCAAGGAAAAAGGACTTCTATCCTGCGTTCCGCATCGGACACAGGTTGATCATTTCCCGCCAGGCGCTGAACCGATGGCTGGACGAACAAACGGAGGTAAGCTGATGAAAAGAAGATCAAATGGCGACGGCGCGTTCAGAAAACGCTCCGCCAATTCATGGGAAGGCTGTATCCGGCTTAAAGGTGACCGCTATTATGTATATGGCAAAACGAAGGCGGAAGCGAAGCAAAAACTGGCCGCGCTTAAAACCGAAATCGAAGATGGCACCTACGTGAAAGAAAACAAAATCACGGTCGCCGAGTGGATGGATACCTGGGTCGAGTGCTACACAGCCCGGATCAAGGATTCCTCCCGGGATCGATATATGTCGCTTATACGCTGCCATATCAAGCCGGAATTGGGGACAAAGCGGATTCAGGATTTGAAGCTGCTGACGGTGCAAAAGTTTTTGAACCACTGCAAAGCAAAAGGGCTCGCCTTAAAAACGGTCAAGAACATCTATCTGGTGCTGAACAAGGCCCTGACCCGCGCGCGAAAGGACGGGCTGATCAAACAAAACCCCTGCGCCGACGCGGAAATACCCTCCTATGACGCCCCGCAAAAGGAGAAGCGCCCGCTGAAGGATAAGGAAATCCCCGCGTTTCTGGAAGTGATTCAAGGCCACCCCTTTGAGCTGCTGTTCTATGTTGCCATCTTTACGGGCATGCGGCAAAGCGAGCTGATCGGCCTCAGCTGGGATTGTATCGACTGGGATCACGAAACCATCCACCTGTATCGGCAGCTCAAGCGCTCCCGTGAAAAAGGCGGGCCGTGGGTGTTCACGACGCTTAAAAACAAACAGGACCGCACCTTTACCGTGCCCCCCAGCGTCATGGCCGCCCTGCAAAAAGCCAGGCGCAAGCAGGCTGAATGGAAGCTGGCCTATGGGCAGGGGTTTCAAAACACAAACAATCTCGTGTTTACCAATAAGTATGGGAACCATCTGGCAACGAATACAGTCAGGAAGGAGTTCAAGCAAATTGTGACCCGGATGGGATTGCCGGAGGTGCGCTTCCATGATCTGCGCCATTCTTACGCCACGCTGGCGATACAAAACGGCGTGGACATCAAAACCGTCTCCACCAATCTTGGGCATGCGACGGTGGCGTTCACAATGGATGAATATGCACATGTTTCGTTAACAATGCAAAAAGAAAGCGCCGCGCGGATGGAAGCTTTCATCGCCTCTTTGTAAAAGGCGGCATAATGGCGGCATAAACAAAAGAGAAACCCTTGATTTTCAAGGGTTTCTCTGGCGGAGAAGGAGAGATTCGAACTCTCGAACGGTTTGTGGCCGTTACGCGATTTCCAGTCGCGTGCAGAGCGTCGCAATCGCTTCCCGCTCCGGCTCCATAAGCGTATGGACGTAGGTGTCAGCCGTGATCGTGTACGAAGCATGACCAAGGATGCCTTGGATTGTTTTGACATCCGCACCGGCAGCCATGGCGGCGGTGGCCATCGTGTGCCGCAGGCCGTGGAGGGTCACGCCCGCACCGATTCCGGCGTCCTCTAAGGCTTGCTGGTGGCAGCGATAGAGGCTTTTGACCGACCCATTATAACACAAAAATCCATCACTGCAACCCAAGTTATAGATTTTTTCTATAACATTTGCATCTACGGGGATTTTGCGGTATGATGCATTTGTTTTCAGCGGCGACGATACCCCGTTGATCAGCTGGCGGCATATATGGATCACCCGACAGCGGGTATCTATGTCCTGCCAGGCTAAGCCCAGCGCTTCACCGCGCCGGAGGCCGAGGCAGAGCATCAAAAACAGCGGAAGGGCGGCTTCCGTCTTCATGGCTGCGCGGTAATATGCGGGCATTTCCTCGGGCAGCAAGAAGGGCGTTTCCCGCTTCTCGTGCTTGGGCGGCTCCACGTATTGCCAGGGTTGGAAGTCCCAGGGGATCAAGTGATGCCGCTGTCCATCCTTCCACGCTTTCCGGAGGGCCACGTGGGCCAGCTCCGCCTGTCGGGGGTAGTCCTGTCGGATGCGGTAAACCTCCGCTTCCCAATCCATGCCGGTCACTTGCAGCAGATCCAGGCCCAGGAAAGCAGCTCCCAGGTGATCCAGGGCGGCGCGATAGCCGCGGATCGTGGACGGTCGCACCTTCGACGCATGGAGCGTCAGCCAATTTTCAAGCCATTCGGAAACAGTCATGATTCTCAGCTCCTTTTGTGCATTGTACCGCAAATACGGCACAGAAGGGTTAAGAAAATATTACAGAAAGGGCAAGAAACAATCTCATGAACAACTGCATAACCCTGCCAGTCATCTGGCATTCTTCGGCGTATGCCGAAGAAGAAGCAGCAGCGGAAGCCGCTGCTGCACGTGAGCGCCAAGCCATGCATGACCTGATGGACCATCCCAAGTGGCGCTTTATCGCAAGCACCTACGAATCAACCATCGGCTATCCCCTGAAGCCCTGGCAGCTGCTGGAGCTGGTGGAGGCCAACCAGGACGAGCAAGTGATTTTTGCCGCCATCCAGGACACGCGCAAGGCACCTCGGCCCAGCTATTACTATCTCCGAGCAATCCTCACCCGCTGCAGGGCTTGGGGTATCAACACACTATCGGATTACCTGGCAGACCAGCAGCAACACCGAGCGCTGCAAAATGCCAGGTGGAGGAGGGCGGCCACATGAACAGCAGCCAGCAGCAGCTTGCCAGGGCGACTATCTCGCTTTTGTTGGAGGCTCAGGGCTTGATGGAAGCCCTCTGGAAAGGATGTGAAGGCCAGGGGGCCGAACTCGATACCGTCGACATGATCAAACTGGCCTACATGACCACCGATACCGTGATAGCCACCTTGCGCATGCTCTGATGATCAGCCGTCCCGAGAGGGGCGGCTTTTATAGTATCCCTGTTTCATGTCCTGAAACTGACTGACTGACTTACTGACTGGCGCGTGCGCGTGCGCGCGTGAGAGGATCGACGCGCCCAGCTGCAGACGCTCTCCAGGCTTGCCGATGATCCCAGCTATTAATATCTTGCCCACCCAGGACGGCCAGCCAGGCCAGGCAGCGCCTCAGGAATGGCAGCACAAAAGGCCCTTCGATCATCTATTCGCAAAAGACGGCTTATTGCGAAGCGTTGCCCGGGAACCTGGCCGGGCCTTTGGCTATGAATCAAGACGCAGTGGCCCGGCCAGGGGCAACCGCTTCGCAAAAGCCGGTCTTTTGCGCAATAGATGATTAGTTAGTCGATACTCGGGCCTTTGCGCTGCCACCCCTGGGGCGCTGCCTGGCCGCCTGTCCGTCTCCCACCCGCGATTGTTGGCCGCTCTCCCGCCTGCGGGGGTTTGGGTTCGCCTCCCTCCTGCCGTTGGTGCCCGCCCACCCGGCACGCGCCGGCCCTGATGGGCTCGGGCCCGTAGTCCTCGCCCGGTCCGGCGCGTGCCTCCCTGCCTGTCTCGCCGTCCTTGTTTGGTGGGTCGCCGTCCTTGTTGGTTGTCGTGTGCGCCCGCGGGGAGCGCGGGGCCGGGGGCGGCGTCTCGTGCGCCCGTCCGGCCGCTGTTTGTCGCTGGCGCTGTCCTCGTCCTTGTCTGGTGGCTTCGGCGGCCTCCCGAGGCGCCCGCTCCGCCGTCTCCGGCGCCCGCGTGGGTTGCGCCGCTGCGGCGGCGCGTGGTCTGCGTCGCCTCCTCCCGGCGCTCTTTTCCGCGTCACTGGCAGGGCCGGGGCGGTGAAGGCATCCCCGATCAATGGGGCTTGTCCTGGCTCCCTGGCTCCCCTCGCGGCTGCTCCCTGGACGGGAGCAGGCCAGGGAGCCGATAAAAGCGCTCCGCAGCCCCAGGGGGCAAAAATCCGGAGCGTTTTTTAGTCGCGTACCCCAAGCAACACAAAAAAGGGCCGGAAACGGCCCTTGTAGCCCTTCTGCGGGGGCGGGGTATGTCCCCCCATCCTCCAGCCTCAAAAACGATCCTGGGGCCGGTAGCGGCTCACTGCGGCGGTATTTTGTGCTCCTGGTCGTAGCGGATCATCATCCGATCCAGGCTATCAAAGCGCAGCAGCACCGCCAGGGTGCGCACCTCGTCCCAGAGAAAGGGCGTAATCCCGCATAGCTTGTTGTGCAGCGTCCCATAGCTGACCCCGAGCTGATCAGCTACGTCCCGCCTGGTCATGCCCATCTCGGCAATCCTGGCCGTAATTTTGCGGTAGACAATGCTGTCTTTATACACGTTTTTCACCCCTTTTTGGCCCAAAACGGGCCATTTTCGCATTTTTGCTGAGGCTATTTTAGCACATTATTTGTCAAAATACCATACCAAATTATACATTAAGAACAATTGTTCTTACTTTTGTAACAATTGGCAAAATAAAAATGCCCGGTTCCGCAAAAACCGAGCATTTTCAAGGGCGGGGCACAATCTCAAAGCCCCTGGCGGAGAAGAAGAGATTCGAACTCTTGAACGGTTTTTGACCGTTACGCGATTTCCAGTCGCGCGCCCTCGACCAAACTAGGCGACTTCTCCATATTCGCGATGTGATCTCCGGCTGATCTGGGAAAGCGGTCGAAGCTCTCTTGCGTCAGCGAGAGATATTTTAACACGGAAGCGCGGCAAAGTCAATCCTTATTTGACAAAAACGTGAAAAAAAGTATGCAGGGATCGCCCGTCGCGGGGTCTTTCCTTTTCTTTCAAGGAACAATATGTTGTGAAACGGCGTCCGATCTGTTATAATAGGGTTTGAGCCTTTTTGTGGCTCGCAATACAGAAGAACCCTCAGCTTAAGGAGATGTAAAGATACATGAAATTAGGTGTCGTCGGTCTGCCCAACGTGGGCAAAAGCACGCTGTTCAACGCCATCACCAACGCGGGCGCGCAGGCGGCCAATTATCCCTTCTGCACCATCGAGCCAAACAGCGGTGTGGTGGCCGTGCCCGATCCCCGGCTGGACGTGCTGGCGGACATGTACGCCCCCAAGAAGGTGACCCCCGCCAGCGTGGAATTTGTGGACATCGCGGGTCTGGTAAAGGGCGCCAGCCACGGCGAAGGGCTGGGCAACAAGTTTCTCAGCCATATCCGGGAGTGCGACGCCATCGTGCACGTGGTGCGCTGCTTTGAGGACGACAACATCATCCACGTGGACGGCAGCGTGGACCCCGCCCGGGACATCGAGACCATCAACCTGGAATTGATCTTCGCCGACATGGAAGCGGTGGAAAAGCGCCGGGACAAGGCGGCCAAGCTGGTGAGACCGGCGACAAGAAATACGCCGCCGAAGCCGAGGTGGCCGACAAGGTGTACAAGCATCTGGAAGCCGGCAAGCCTGCCCGCACCTGCGATCTGAGCGATGAGGAGCGGGAAATCGTGAATGGCTGGTTCCTTTTGACCATGAAGCCCGTGATCTACGCCGCCAACATCGCCGAGGACGCCATTGCGGACAGCGACAGCAGCCCCATGGTGCAGGCAGTCAAAAAGATTGCCGCGGATGAAAAAGCCGAATGCATCACCATCTCCGCCGCCATTGAGGAGGAGATCGCAGGCATGGAAGCGGACGAGCGGCAGATGTTCCTGGACGAACTGGGCATCAAACAGAGCGGCCTGGATTCCCTGATCACCGCCTGCTATCACCTGCTGGGCCTCATCAGCTTCCTGACGGCGGGCGCGGATGAATGCCGGGCCTGGACTATCCGTCGCGGCACCAAAGCGCCCCAGGCCGCAGGCAAGATCCACACCGACTTTGAGCGCGGCTTCATCCGGGCGGAGATCGTCCCCTTTGAAACCCTCAAGGAGCTGGGCAGCATGAACGCCTGCCGGGAAAAGGGGCTGATTCGCTCCGAAGGCAAGGATTATGTGATGCAGGACGGCGACATTACGCTGTTCCGCTTCAACGTGTAATGAAGAAAGGCAAAAAATGAGCAAGCTCTCCTACGCCGCCAAGCGCGCCCTGAAAATGGACTGGGGCCGCATGCTGGAAACCGCGTCCATGCTGCACAAGAAAACCGGCAAAAGCAAAATGTGGCTTTTGCAGGACATGGTGAAGTGTGCCCTGAAATATAACGCGGGTTACATGGATTACAAGATCGCCGCCATGTATAACCTGAATGACGCCCAGCGCCGCACCGTCATCACCCGAGGTATCAGCAACAGCATCGTGCGCCGCATGAACGACAAGGCGTATTGGCACAATTTTGACGATAAAACCACCTTCAACACATTGTTTTCCGACCAGGTGGGCCGCAAATGGATCAAGGTGGATGAAAGCCTGACCGCGGACGCGCTGGCGGATTTTCTCCGGGATCTGCCCAGCGTGCTCTATAAGCCCCTGGAAGGCAGCAGCGGCGTGGGCATCGTGAAGTTTGAGAAAAAGGATTGGGAAAATGATATTCCCGCCTTCCTTAAAAAAGTGCAGGATATGGGCGCGGGCCTGCTGGAAGAGCTGCTGATCCAGCATCCCGACATGGCTCGCCTATGCCCCACCAGCGTCAACACCGTGCGCATCGCCACGCTGCTGGGCGACAAGCAGGAGGGAATTGTGTACGCCTTTCTGCGCATCGGCAACGGCAAGGTGATGGACAACGTGGACCAGGGCGGCATGGCGGCCCGGGTGGACCTGGCCAGCGGCAGGCTGCTGACGGTGGCCGCGGACAAGGCGGGCAATGTGTTTGATAAACATCCCATCACCGGCACGCCCATCATCGGCTTCACCATCCCCTATTTTGAGGAAGCCAAGCAGATGTGTCTCACCGCCATGCACAAGGTACCCCAGGTGCGCTTTGTGGCCTGGGACGTGGCCATCACCGCCGACGGCCCGCGTTTCATCGAGGGAAACAGCTTTCCCAGCCACGCGGTGCCCCAGTTTGCCGCCCACTATCCCGACGGCATTGGCATCCTGCCGGAATTCCGCAAATTCATCGACATCTGACGCAAAGGAGGCAGCGCCATGGATCTGCTCAAAACCATGCTGGTCTATCTGATGCTGGTGACGGGCACGGCCACCCTGGACGCCGGGGCTACGCCGGTGCCCTATGCGCTGCTGCGCACCCCCACGCCCGTGCCCACAGCCACGCCGGTGCCCACCCCCACCCCCATTCCGACGCCCACGCCCACCCCGGTGCCCACCCCCACGCCCATCCTGCTGCACGTCAACAGCCACGGCGAGGAGGTGCAGCGGATGCAGGAGCGGCTGATCCAGCTGGGCTATATGACTGACAAGGCGGACGGCTTCTTTGGCCCCAAGACCGAAAAGGCCGTGCTGGCCTTCCAGGCGGCCAATGGCCTCAAGGCCGACGGCTACGCGGGCGAACTGACCCTGGACAAGCTGTATAACGATCCAAACGTCGTCGCCAAGCCCACCGCCACTCCCCGAAAATAGAGCCTTTTTCTAAAATAGTTTACCGCTTTTTAATGTTTTTCTCATTTTTTCAAAAGGACGGTTTAATCTTCCCGCGCTATACTGCAACCGTACCAAGGGAAAAACAACGACAAGGAGGTTCCCACAATGGATCATCTTGAAATGGTAGAAAAGCTGCGGGAAAAGGCCAACGTAAGCTATGAGGAAGCCACCGACGCCCTGGAGGCCTGCGATTGGGACCTGCTGGACGCTCTGCTGATGCTGGAAAGCGAAGGACGGCTGCACGAGATCGAGGAAGCCGCCTACACCACCCGGGAGGAAAAGGCCCAGCCCGAGAAAGAAGAAGCCAGGCGCAAAAATCGCGAAAACGGCCTCTTCGCCACCCTGCTGAAGGGTTTGGGCAACCTGATCAAAAAGGGCAACGCTGTGTCGCTGCAGATCAGCAAGAAAGGCGAAGTCAAGGTTTCCCTCCCCTTGACCGCCGTGGTCATCGCCCTGGTCTTCATGTTCTGGTGGATGATGATCGCCGCGGTGCTGGCCATGATCTGCGGCTATCGCTTCTCCGTTCAGGGCTTGAGCATTGACGAGAGCATCAACACCGCCATGAACAAGGCCGGCGACTTTGTGGACAACGTGGTGAAGCCCGGAGAATGCAAGATCGTGGTGGACGAAGACGAAGAGAACAAGGTGGAATAAATAAAAGAAGGGATGCCGTCAGTCCGGCATCCTTTTCGTGTTTTTAAAGGAGATATGCGCCCATGAGCACCCCCGTCATCCTGATCATCGAGGACGAAGTATCCCTGGCCCGGTTTGTGGAACTGGAGCTCCAGCATGAGGGCTACCAGGTAAAAAAATGCCATGACGGCCGGGAAGGGCTGAGCCTGGCTCTCAGTGAAAACTTTGACCTGATCCTCTTGGACATCATGCTCCCCTCCCTCAACGGCCTGGAGGTGCTGCGCCGGCTGCGCAAGGAAAAGCAGACGCCGGTGATATTGCTGACTGCCCGGGACGCGGTGATGGACAAGGTGACGGGGCTGGATACGGGCGCCGACGACTACATCACCAAGCCCTTTGCCATCGAGGAGCTCTTGGCCCGGCTGCGGGCCGCCCTGCGCAAGCAGCCCGCAAGCCAGGCGCCCCAGGACATGCTGACCGTGGGCCCGGTGAAGCTGGATGTCCTGCGCCACGCGGTGACGGTGAACGGCGATCATGTGAACCTGACCAGCCGGGAATTTCAGCTGCTGCAATACATGATGGAAAACGCCGACATCGTGCTGTCCCGGGAGACGCTGCTCTCCACCGTGTGGGGCTACGATTACATGGGCGAGACCAACGTGGTGGACGTGTATATCCGCTACCTGCGGCAGAAGATCGACGAAGCCCACGGCGTCAAGACGCTGCACACCATCCGGGGCGTGGGCTACGTGATGAAATCAGGAGAAAGCCATGTCTGAATACCGCCGCATGACCTCCACCGCCGCCCGCATCAACCGCAGCTTCACCCTGCGGCTGGTTTTTGTGCTGTTTTGGGTCAATCTGTTTGTGCTCACCCTGACCTGCGTCAGCTGGTGCTATCATCAGGAAAAGAACGCCCTGGGCGTCGCCTGGCAGCCCAACCTGCGCCGCAGCGTGGCCGTGGATCAAAATCAAAAATGGTATCGCTGGCCGGAGACGGTGGAGTACACCTTCCGCTCGCCCCAGCAAACGGAAAGCCATACCGTGCAGGGCGGCGCGTTTTTCCGGCAGGTGAGTCATCTGTTTGTGGCGCTGCTGTGCGCGGAAGCGCTGCTGATCCTCTCCGATTACGGCGCGGGACGCCGCAAGGCGGAACGGCTGCTGACCCCCTTAAAGCGCATGGCGGAGACGGCGCAAAGCCTGGACAGAACCTTCGACACCCGCAAATATCACGATCTGGAGCAGAGCATTTCCCAATTGGAGGTGGGCGCGGAGAACGCGCGCATCGAAACCGGCGACCGGGATTTGCAGGGCATTGAGCAGGCCATCAACGGCCTGCTGCGCCGCACCCACGAAGCCTACCGGCAGCAGGCGCGGTTCGTCTCCGACGCCAGCCACGAGCTGCGCACGCCCATCAGCGTGATCCGGGGCTACGCGGACATGCTGGATCGCTGGGGCAAAAACGACGAAACCGTGCGGGACGAGGCCATCGCCGCCATCCGCAAGGAGGCGGAGGGCATGCAGCGGCTGGTGGAACAGCTGCTGTTCCTCAGCCGGGGTGACAGCGGGCGGCAGCATCTGGATATGCAGCGGGTGGACCTGACCCAGATCGCCCGGGAAATCTGCGAGGAGATGGGCATGGTGGACCCGCAGCGGGAGTTTCTCTTGCAGGAAACCGCGCCGATATACGCCAAGGGCGACGCGGGCATGCTCAAGCAGTGCGCCCGCATCCTGACGGAAAACGCCATGCGCTATTCTGCTCCCGGCGAGCGGGTGACCCTCAAAACCTTCATCAACGATAAAAAGGAAAGCTGCCTGTGCGTGCAGGATAACGGCATCGGCATGCGGCCCGAGGACGTGCCCCACATCTTTGAGCGCTTCTTCCGTTCGGACAAGGCCCGTACCCGGGAAGGCGGCACCGGTCTGGGGCTCGCCATCGCCAAATGGATCGCCGACGCCCATAACGCCTCCTTTGACGTGATCACCCGGGAGGGGGTGGGCACCCGGATTACGCTGTGCCTGCCGGAGTGCGTGCAAACGGAGGTTAGTTAATAAGGGATACGCGCTTTCTGATACTGATCCTAAATCCCGATTAAAACATACACAAACAGAAATTGGCAAGGGGGAACGAGATCCTTCGACTTCGCTACGCTCCGCTCAGGATGACAGTGATGGGTTGTTTTCCCTTTGTTTATTGGCTTTTTTGCAGCAAATGAAGTCGCTAAACAAGAAAAAAACATCTTACATTGTCATCCTGAGCGGAGCGTAGCGCAGTCGAAGGATCTAATAGCAGGCTATATCAAATCCCCGTCAACTTTCTGTTTTTCGGTGTCTTGTTTTAATCAGGGAACAGTATAAAGGAAGCGTGTACCCTCATCCCTTACTTATTGTTGATCCAATCCCCCGCCACTTCGATCTGCTGGCACACCAGGTCGCAGATGCCTTCGGCGTCCATGATCCTGTCGGGCTTAAGGGAAATATCCGCGGTGCGCCAGCCGGCCTGGAGCACATTGCGCAGGGCGGCCTCCACGCAGGCGGCCTCCTGTTCCAGCTTGAGTTCGCTGCGCAGCAGATGGGTGACGGCCCGCAGCATGCCAAAGGGGTTCAGGGCCTCGTCGTCCTGGCGCAGGGCGGAGAGCAGGCCGCACTGGCCGCCCACATAGGCGTCATAACCCATACCCTGAGCGCCTGCCAGGGCGGCGGCGGCATCGGCCAGCACATATCCCGCATAGGGCGGGCACAGCAGCACGCCGCAGTGCTGGGGGCGATGGATCATATCCGGAATGGCCCGGGGCAGGGGCAGCTCCCAGGCATGGAAGGGCGCGGTCAAGGAATCCGCCGCATCCACGGCCTCTTTCCAGGCGGCGGCCAGCTTGCCCGTGGGCGGCACCTGCAATATGGCCAGGTTTTCCCGGGCGGAAACAGCATAGGCCAGCTTGGCGGTGGCCGTCAGCGCTTCCTCCTCGCTGGACAGCGCCTGGATCAGCACGGCGTTCAGCGGCCGTCCCAGGCCCATGAGGGCGCGGTTTTCGATGAGGTGGGTATAGCGCAGCTCCCGCACGCGGCTGGCGCACAGCAATTCGTCCGCCAGCGCGGGCAGGCAGGCCATGTCCCCGTCCCCCACCAGGATGCCTTCGGCGTCGGCGCACAGGTCCAGCACCGCGTCCGCCACCTCCGCCGCCGGCTCGTATTTTTTGACCGGCAGGGTCAGGGCGTGACCGAAGGCCACAGCCACCTGGGTCAGCACGTAGGAGGCGGCGTCGCACAGAGCCTTGCCCCGCTCCGTCTCATAGAGAAGCACGATTTTTCCACGCATGGAAGCATCAATCCTTCGTCAGTATTTTTACGGCCGTTTCGCCGTCGAATTCCGGCAGCTGCACGGCGATGACCTCGCTGTGGGAGGTGGGCACGTTTTTGCCCACATAGTCCGCGCGGATGGGCAGTTCCCGATGGCCGCGGTCCACCAGGATGGCCAATTGGATCATGGCGGGCCGTCCCAGAGAGAACACGGCGTCGATGGCGGCGCGGGCGGTGCGGCCCGTATAGAGCACGTCGTCCACGATGACCACCCGCTTGTCCGTCACGGAAAAGGGCACATGGGTATTGCTCACCTGGGGCATATCGGCAATGGTGGTCAGATCGTCCCGGTAGAGCATGATGTCCAGCTGTCCCACGGGCACCTGCTGTCCCTCAAAGCGCTGGATGTATTCCGCGATTTGCCGGGCCA
The DNA here is from genome assembly GCA_902764185.1 of uncultured Eubacteriales bacterium. Classification (GTDB taxonomy): domain Bacteria; phylum Bacillota; class Clostridia; order Christensenellales; family Aristaeellaceae; genus SFMI01. The sequence continues at coordinate 10,918 of CACWUV010000074.1, read as the reverse complement.
GGGGCACGCCGCGGCGGCGGATGCCGATGAGCACCACGTTCTCCACGCCGTCGTTGCGCTCGATGATCTCATGGGCAATGCGGCTGACGGCGCGGTGTATGGCCGCCTCGTCCATCAGGATGGCTTTCAGATTATGCATGGCGCTCACTCCCAATCCAGCGGATAATAATCCACGGCATATTCCAGCTTTTTGCTGTTTTTGAGCATGGTGTTGACCACGTTGTTGACCTGCAGCTCCGTATCATAGGGGGTGGGAGCAAAGTCGTTCTCGTTGGACTTGGAGGAAATGCGGCAAGGAATGATGCGGAAGGGATTGGCCACCAATTCCCCATTCTTGAAGCGGAAGCGGGTCTGGAAGATGAAGGTGGACATATCGTCCGGCTTGCTGTTGCCCGCAAAGGAGAAATTGCCCACGGAATAGACGATGTACTTGCCGTTGTAGCGCTCGATGGGGTTGATGCGGTGGCTGTGATGGCCGATGACCAGGTCGGCGCCGCTGTCGATGGCCAGATGGCCCAGCTTCTGCTGGTTGGCGTTGGGCGCGTAATCCTTCTCCGCGCCCCAATGGAAGCAGCAGACCACCAGATCGGCCTGCTCCCGGGCAGCGGCGATCTCCTGGGGCACCTTGGTGAACAGGGTGCTGTAATAATCGAAGGTCTTATAGGCCAGCACGGCGATCCGAATGCCCTGGGTCTCATAAATGGTGCTGTGATATTCGTCCGCCCACTGCACCCCCGCCGCCGTCAGCGCCGCCTGGGTATCCGCCCGGCCCTGATCGCCAAAGTCGTCGATGTGGTTGTTTTCGATGGTGGCGACCTCCACGCTGTTATTGCTCAGCGCCTCGGCATACTGGGGCGGGGCCAGGAACAGGAAGGAGTTCTCCTTTTTGCGGGAAGGGATATTGTAGCTGTCCGCCAGCACGCCTTCAAAATTAACGATGGTCAAATCGTCCTTTTCAAAGATGTCGCGGATATTGCGGAAGATAAAATTGATGTCGCCGCCTTGACGGTCCAGCTCCTTCTGAAAGATGGTGCTGCTGCTCTGCACGTTGCGGCCGATGGTCACATCGCCCACGGCGGACAGGGTGACAATGACGCTGCCGTCCGGCTCATAGGTGATCGCGGGCGCGGGCGTGGCCGTGGGCACGGCGGGCAGGCCGTCCTCCGCCGGCTCCTGGGTGGGCGCGGGCGTGGGCACGTTCATCAGCACCTGAAAGCTGCTTTCCTCCTCCTCCGCCAAGCCGCAGAGGGCCAGGGACAGCAGACACAGGAGCAGCACAAAAAAGAACCGCTTTTGCATGGGTTTCCTCCGTACAGAAAATCAGAAAAGGCCCGAGATGACGCCGTTTTCGTCCACGTCGATCCCCAGCGCCGCCGGAGCCTTGGGCAGGCCGGGCATGGCGATGATGTCCCCGGCAAAGGCCACCACGAAGCCCGCGCCCGCGCTGAGGCGCACCTGGCGAATGTTGACCTCAAAGCCCTTGGGGGCGTTGATCTTGGCCGCGTCGTCGCTGAAGGAATACTGGGTCTTGGCGATGCACACGGGCATATCGCCGCAGCCCTCGGCCTCCAGGGTTTTCAGCTGCCGGGCCGCCAGAGAGGACAGGGTGATGCCCTCCGCGCCGTAAACGCGCCGGGCCACGGCTTCGATCTTGTGGGCCAGATCCATATCGTCGGGATAGGTGAAGAAGGGCACGCGGCTGTGCACGCCGTCAGCGGCGTCCGTCACCAGCCTGGCCAGCTCCGTGGCTCCGGCTCCCCCCTGGCCCCAGCCGTCGCACAGGGCGCAGGGAACGCCCTTTTCCGCCACGGCGGCCTTGAGCGCGTCGATCTCCGCCGCCGTATCGCTGGAAAAGCGGTTGATGGCGATGACGCAGTTGGCTCCCCATACGGAACGGATATTGCTGAGATGCCGCCACAGGTTGCCGCAGCCAGCCAGCATGGCGTCCACATTTTCTTCGTTCAGGTGCGCCTTCTCCACGCCGCCGTGGTGCTTGAGGGCGCGGATGGTGGCCACCAGCACCACCACGTCGGGAAAGATGCCCGCCTTGCGGCACTTGATGTCGATGAATTTTTCCGCGCCCAGATCCGCGCCGAAGCCCGCCTCGGTGACCACGTAATCGCAGAGCTTCAAGGCCAGCTTGGTGGCGATGACGCTGTTGCAGCCGTGGGCGATGTTGGCGAAGGGCCCGCCGTGCATGAGGCAGGGGGTGCCGCCGATGGACTGGATGAGATTGGGCATCAGGGCGTCCCGCAGCAGCGCCGCCATGGCGCCCTCTGCGTGGAGATCGCCGCAGGTGACGGCCTGGCCGGAGAAGGTGCGGCCCACCAGAATGCGGGAAAGGCGCGCCTTTAAGTCCATGAGATCCGAGGCCATGCAGAAGGTGGCCATGACCTCGCTGGCGGCGGTGATGTCAAAGCCGTCCTCCCGGGGCATGCCGTTGGTCCTGCCGCCCAGGCCGCTGACGATGGCGCGCAGCTGGCGGTCGTTGACATCCATGCACCGGCGGAAGCACACCTGCCGGGGATCGATGCCCAGGGCGTTGCCCTGCTGAATATGGTTGTCCACCATGGCGGCCAAGAGGTTATTGGCGGCGGTGATGGCGTGCAAATCGCCGGTAAAGTGCAGGTTGATCTGCTCCATGGGCAGCACCTGGGCATAGCCGCCGCCGGCGGCGCCGCCCTTCATGCCAAACACCGGCCCCTGGCTGGGCTCCCGCAGCGCCAGCATGGCATTTTTGCCGTTCAGGCGCATGCCGTCGGCCAGAGCCACGCTGACGGTGGTTTTGCCCTCACCCGCCGGGGTGGGGGTAATGGCGGTGACCAGCACCAGCTTGGCCTTTTCGGGCTGCTGACGGTAGGGCGCGGGGTCCACCTTGGCCATATACCGGCCATAGGGAATCAGGCTGTCCTGCCGGATGCCGGCCAGGTCGGCGATGGCGGAGATGGGCTGCATGGTCGCCCGCTGGGCGATTTCCAGATCGGTAGGCATATTATTGTCCTTTCAGCTGCTCGTCGGCCAGCTTGACGAAGAGATCGATATCCTGTTCGATGGTCTTGAGAGACGCGCGCCAGAAATCCACGCTGCGCACGTCGATGCCCACGCTGGCCGCCACGTCGGCCACCATGTCGGAGCCGCAGGAGCGCAGGAGCTTGTTGTAGGTAGGCACGAAGGCCGCGCCCTTTTGCAGATATTGGGCATAGACCCCCTTGCCAAAGAGCAGGCCGAAGGCATAGGGGAAATTGTAGAACCCCAGGCCGGGGATATAGTAATGGCTCTTGCAGGCCCACATGTAGGGATGGCGGTATTCGGGGTCCAGGCCGTCGCCGTAGGTCTGATCCTGGGCCTCCAGCATCAGCTGCTTCATCTCGTCCACGCTGAGGTTATGGGTCTTTTTGCCCTCGATGACGGCGCTTTCAAACAGGAAGCGGCTGTAAATGTCCACCACCACCTGGGTGCTGTTTTGCAGGTCGGTATCCAGCAGCGCCAGCAGCTGATCGTGCTCCACACCCTGGCGCAAGGCGTTGGCCAGCAAGGTTTCATTGAAGATGGAGGCCGTTTCCGCCAGCGGCATGGGCTCATGGCGCATGCACAGCGGCAGACCCGCCATGCAGTGGTTGTGCCAGGCATGGCCCAGCTCATGGGCCAGGGTGCTCACATCCCCCAGGCTGCCGGTGAAATTGGTCAGCACGCGGCTTTGCTCCGCATGGGGCACGCCGGCACAGAAAGCGCCGCCGCCCTTGCCTTCCCGGGGATAGAGGTCGATCCAGTCGTTTTTGAAGGCGTGATCGATGAAGGCCGCCATGTCCGGGGTGAATTTGCCCAGCTCCCGCAGGAGAATATCGTGGGCTTCCTCCACGGTATAGGTTTTGGCGGGCTTATCCCCCGTCTGCAGCGGAGCGAAGAGGTCATAGAAGGGCAGTCCGTTTTTGTGGCCCAGCAGCTCGCCCTTTTTGCGCAGATAGCGGCGGAAGGCAGGGAAGGACTCCCGGCAGGCCGTCCACATGGCGTCCAGGGTTTCCTGATCCATGTTGGAATCATAAAGGGACTGGGCCAGGATGCTGTCGAAGTGCTGGGCCTTGATCATGGTCAATCCCTGGCCCTTGATGCCGTTCAGACAGGCGGCCATGGGGATCTCGATCTTTTTTTAGGATGCCAGTTCCGCCAGATAGGCGTCCCGGCGGACTGCCGGATCGGGGTCCTCCGCCTTGCCGCGCACGGCGGAAAGGGGCAGCTGCTCCCCGCGGTAATCCACCGTCACCGTGGCGTCCAGCTGATCCCGCAGGGTGGAGAAGGCGTCCGCGCCGTCCAGGGACATGCGCAGCAGCCATTCCTCGATCTCGGGCGCGGGATTGTGCTGGGCGGCATCCCGGCTGCGGCGCAGGGAAAAGCCGATGGCCCGCAGTTTATCGCTGGAGGCGATGGCGCTCTCCAGCGCTTCGGCACTCATAGCCCCCAAATAGCGGCTTAAGGACGAGGACAGCAGGCTGGCGGGCACGGACAGCTGCCGCACCCGGTCCATGAGCTGCATGGCCGGGGCGTTGGCGGCGTCGGTGGCCAGGGTGAGGCTGGCAAAGCTGCCCAGCTTGTCAAACAGGGTTTCCAGCTCCTCGTCCAGGTCGGCATACTGCGTCAGGACGGCCACGGCGTCGCCGCCGCCCGCCAGCAGTTCCTTCGCCTGCGGAATCAGGGCGTCGATGCGGGCAAAATCCCCTTCGATGCGCGGATCGTCAAAGCCATTATAATAGACGGAAAGATCCCAGGTACCGTTCATATTGCTCTCCTTTATTTCCTCCAAATGATGGGCCATCAGCTTTTCCATGCCGGGCAGGTCCCGCTTCTCCAGCAGGTCCACCATCTGGTGATGCTCCTGGTGGGCCTTCGACCGGCGCACGATGCTGGCGATGGTGATGGCGGAAAAGCGCTGGATATATTCCTCCTGGTCGTCAATGACCCGGAGGATGCGCCTTTTGTCGGACAAATGCTCAATCTTGCTGTGGAAGGCGCGGTTAAAACTGGCCAGGGCGTCGCAGTCCTCCTCCTGCTGGGCCACGTCCATTTCGGACAAAAGCACCCGCAGCTCGGCGATATCCTGGGCGGTGACCCGCTCCACCACGGAAGGCATGATCAGCATCATCATGGCGTTGCGGATGGTAAAAATCTCTTCAATATCGGCCACTGTGAAGGCGCGCACCACCACGCCGTGGCGCAGGGCGTATTCCACCAGGCCGTCCCGCTCCAGCTTGCGCAGCGCCTCCCGCAAAGGCGTGCGGCTGATGTGCAGCTGTTCCGCGTAGGTGGTCTCCACAATGCGGGAGCCCGCCGGTAATTCTCCCGTGATAATGGCGCGCTTGAGCCGGTCATAGGCGATATCCCGGATGGGCTTGCTCTCCTCCGCCAATTCAAAGGTTCCGCTGTACATAAAAACACCTCTTTGAAAAAATGGGCTGCATACAGTGTACAATTTCTGTACAAAAAAGTCAAGCAAAAAGGCCTTCCGCAGAAGCAAAAGGCCGTGAATATTCATGAGCAAACTGTTAAATTTTTTCCAGATACGGGATCATGGCGGACAGGCGGTCGAAGGTCAGATGGGGCTTGATATCGCTCTTTTCCCGGTCCTCCCAGGTGGTTTCGCCGCTCATGACCAGGATGCTGGTCATGCCAAAGTTGACGCCGGTGGCAATATCGGTGTACAGCCGGTCGCCGCACATGGCCAGCTCCTCCGCCTTGAGGCCCGTCACCAGCAGCGCGTCCTCCACGATGCCGCTGTACGGCTTGCCGATGATGACGTCGGGCTCCCGGCCCGTGCTGGCCTTGATGAAGGCGATGATGGCGCCGATGTCGGGGATGAAGCCGGTCTCGGTGGGGCAGTTGTAATCCGGGTGGGTGGCGATATAGGGCAGGCCAGCCCGGACGGCGTCGCACACGGCGCACATCTTGGCGTAGTCCAGCTCGGTATCAAAAGCGATGACCACGTAGTCGGGATGCTCGTTGTCCACGGGCACCTCCATCTTTTCAAACTCCGCGGCCAGGATGTGATTGCCCAGCAGGAAAGCCTTTTTGCCCGGAAAATGGGCCTTGCAGTAGCGGGCGGTGGCCTGGCCGGAGGTCAGGATATTGAGGAAAGGCTCCCGCACGTTCATTCTGCGCAGCTTTTGAATATAATAATCGGCGCTCTTGGAGGAATTGTTGGTGAGAAACAGCACCCGGCGACCCGTGCGCTCCACGGCGTCCAGGAAGTCCAGGCTGCCATCCAGGATCTGGTTGCCCAGATAGAAGGTGCCGTCCATATCCAGCATGAAGCATTTGATCTTGCCCAGCCGCTGTCGCAGCTGCTCCGTGGTGAGGCCATTGACCGTTTCAGGTACGCTCATTGGTGGTATCTCCTTCTATTTTAGTACCGCGCGCGGCGTCAGGATACCCTGGGCCTCCACGCGGGAAATGCCGATCAGCCGATCGTCGATATACAGCCGGACGAAGGCTCCCTCCGGCGCGTCTCCCGGCCATTCGTCCGGGCGCAGGCGCACGCCGTTCAGGCATAATTTATGCAGGCGCGCAGGCACGTCGTAGCGGGCCAGATGCCGGAGCGGGGTATCCAGGGGCAAAAGGTATTTTCCCGTATCTCCCGCCTTAAGCTCCTCGATGGTCACCGCCGTATCCAGGGTGAAGGCCCCGGTCTGCTCCCGCAAAAGGAAGCGCATATGCGCCGGACAGCCCAGCGCCTGGCCAATATCGTTGCACAGGGTGCGGATATAGGTGCCGCGGCCGCAGACCACGCGAATCAGCATGCCGTGCCGGGGCGTTTCGCTCAGAAGCTCGATGCGGTCCACATGGATGGGCCGGGCGGGGATCTCCGCCGTCCTGCCCTTTAGGGCCAGCTTATACAGGGTTTCGCCCCCCATTTTAAGGGCGCTGAACATGGGCGGGGTTTGCAGAATATCGCCTGTGAACCGGGGCAAAACCGCCCGCACCGCCTCAAGCGTTGGGGTGTCGTTCCCCTTTTCGATGACCTTGCCCTGGGCGTCCTGGGTGTCGGTGGCGCTGCCAAAGGCGATCTCCGCCAGGTAGGTCTTTTGCTTTTCCACCATGAAATCAAAAAGCCTTGTGGCCTTGCCCACCATGACGGGCAGGATGCCGCAGGCCTCGGGGTCCAGGGTGCCCGCGTGGCCCGCCTTTTCCCCCGTCACCCGCTTGACGATGGCCACCACCGTGCCGGAGGACAGGCCCGGGGGCTTGAGCACATTGAGAAAGCCGTCCATCATGCCCGCAGCGCTTCCTCCACCGCGGCCATGAGCTGGGCCTCCACCTGCTCATAGGAGCCGTTCAGCCCGCAGCCCGCGGCCAATTTATGCCCGCCGCCGCCAAAGCGCTGGGCGATGGCGGACACGTCGCGGCCCGGCAGCGCCCGCAGGCTGATCTTCCAGCCGTCGGCGGTTTCATCGGCCATAAAGGTCATCTCCACGCCGTCGATATACAGCCCCTGGTTCACCATGCCGTGCAGATCGCCGTCCTGGGCCTGGGCCGCCTGCTTATCCGCCAGGGACAGATGCATGCAGGTGGCGCGGCCGTCGGCAAAATATTTGAGAGAGGCCAGCGCCCGGGTCTGGGCGGCCACGGCGGCCCGGCTCTGGGTGAGGAAGAGCCGACGGGCGGGCTCGGACACATCCAGCCCCGTCTCCATCAGCCTTTCCATGCAGGCAAAGGTGCGGGCGGTGACGTTGCTGAAGCGGAAATTGCCCGTGTCGGTGCTGATGGCGGCATAGAGCTGGGCCGCCGCTTCCCGATCCAGCTTTTCCCCCATCTCCTCCCACAGATCCACGATCAGCTCGCCCACGGCGGCTGCGGCAGGGTCCACCAGGCTGTATGGAGCAAAGTCCACCACGCCAGGATGATGATCGATGACGAAGCGCTGCTCCGCCAGGCGATACACCTCATAGGCCGGGCCCATGCGCTTGGTCTCGCAGGCATCCACGCAAAGAGCGGCGTCAAAATGCAGCTTGGCGGCTTCCTCCACGGGCACCAGCCTGTCCACGTCCGGCAGCCAGGTCAGCTGCGGCGGCACGGGAGCCGCCACCACGGGGATCGCCTGCTTGCCCATTTTGCGCAGCAGACGGCACGCCGCCAGCATGCTGCCGATGGCGTCGCCGTCCGGATTGATATGGGCGCATAGCATAAAGTTGTCCGCGTTTTTCAGCGCGGACAACATGCGGGGATCATACCTCATTCTGTTCACTTTCCTCAGCGGGCGCGATCTCCCGGAGCAGGGAGGCCACATGCACGCCGTATTCGATGTTGCGATCCTGCACAAACTGCAATTCCGGCGTATAGCGCAGACTCATGCGGTGAGTCAGCTCCCGGCGGATGAAGCTGGCGCCGGATTTGAGCGCCGCCATGACGCCCTCGGCCTTGTCATCCTCCAGGATGCTGACATACATTTTGGCATACCGCAGATCGCGCGTGACCTCCGCCCGGGTGATGCAATAGGTGCCGCCCAGGCGGGGATCATGCATATCCTCGCGGATGATCTTATCGGTTTCCCTGCGGATCTCCTCGGAGATCATATCAATGCGAAACTTGCTCAAAGCCTTTTTCCTCAGCGTTCGATCTCCTGCTCCACGAAGCATTCGATCTCGTCGTTTTCCTTGATGTCGTTATAGTTTTCCAGGCCCACGCCGCACTCATAGCCCGTGGCCACTTCCTTCACGTCGTCCTTGAAGCGGCGCAGGGAGGAAAGCTTGCCCTCGTAGATGACCACGTTGTCGCGGATCAGGCGCACGCCGGCGCTGCGCTGCAGCTTGCCTTCCTTGACATAGCAGCCGGCGATGGTGCCCACGCCGCTGACGCGGAAGGTGCTGCGCACCTCGGCATGGCCCACCACTTCCTCGCGGTACTGGGGAGCCAGCATGCCCTTCATGGCGGCCTCGATATCCTCGATGGCCTGGTAGATGATGCGGTAGAGGCGGATCTCCACATCCTCCTTGGCGGCGGCGTCGCGGGCGCTGGCGTCGGGACGGATGTTGAAGCCGATGATGATGGCGCCAAAGGCGGAGGCCAGGTTGACGTCGTCCTTGGTGATGGCGCCCACGGCGCTGTGGAGGATCTTGACCTTCACTTCGTCGTTTGAGAGCTTCTCCAGCGCCTGCTTGACGGCCTCCACAGAGCCCTGCACGTCGGCCTTGACGATCAGGTTCAGATTCTTCAGCTTGCCTTCGTTGATGCTGGCAAACAGGTTGTCCAAGGACACGTTGGTGGTGGCGGTGCGGGCGGCGCGCATCTTTTCGCGGCGCTCGTTGGCCACCTGACGGCTGAGGCGATCATCCTCAACGGCCATCATGTCATCGCCCGCCTCGGGCACCTCGGTGAAGCCGGCGATCTCCACAGGCATGGAGGGACCCGCTTCCTTGACGCGCTCGCCGCGGTCGTTCAGCATGGCGCGGACGCGGCCGAAGGCCATGCCCGCCACGATGTTGTCACCCACCCGCAGGGTGCCGTTCTTGAGCAGCACCGTGGCCAGGGGACCGCGGTTCTTGTCCAGCTTGGCCTCGATGATGACGCCGCGGGCCCGGCGGTCGGGATTGGCCTTGAGCTCCATGGTATCGGCCTGCAGAAGAATCATCTCCAGCAGATCGTCCACGCCTTCGCCGGTGACGGCGCTGACGGGCGCCATGATGGTCTCGCCGCCCCATTCCTCGGGCACCAGGTTGTAGCTGGTCAGGTCCTGCTTCACGCGGTCGGGATTGGCGCCTTCTTTGTCCATCTTGTTGATGGCCACCACGATGGGCACGCCCGCCGCCTTGGCATGGTTGATGGATTCCACGGTCTGGGGCATGACGCCGTCATCGGCAGCCACCACCAGCACGGCGATGTCCGTGGCCTGGGTGCCGCGGGCGCGCATGGCGGTGAAGGCCTCGTGGCCGGGAGTATCCAGGAAGGTGATGGGCCGGCCGTTCATATTGACGGTGTAGGCGCCGATATGCTGGGTGATGCCGCCCGCTTCGCCCGCGGTGACGTGGGACTTGCGGATGTAGTCCAGCAAGGAGGTCTTGCCGTGGTCCACGTGGCCCATGATGGTGATGACGGGAGGACGGGGCTTGAGATCCTCTTCCTTGTCCTCCACATCCTCCTCGGCCAGAGCGTCCTCGGCGGTGCGGTCCAGCTTCATCTCCAGCTCCACGCCGAACTCGGTGCAGACCAGAGACGCGGTATCGAAGTCCAGTTCGCTGTTGATGTTGGCCATGATGCCCAGCAGCAGCAGCTTTTTGAGAATTTCACCGGCGGGCTTGCCGATGCGTTCGGTCAGATCCTTGACGGTGATGGTCTCGGCGGTCATATAGGCCTTGTCGATGACGATGGGGGCCATCATCTGCTGCGCGGACACCTGCTTCTTGCCGGCGCGGGCGCGCTTGCCGCCGCGGACCACCTCGTCGTCCATGCCGCCGTTGTAATTGGCGTTTTCCTTGGCCAGCTGCTTGCGGCTCTTGGCCACGCGCTCGGGATCATGCTGGCGGATATATTGCTTTTTGTTGGGATCGTAATTGCTGACGCGCTCCTTCTCCACCACGGGCGCAAGCTCGGGTCCGCGCTGGGGACGGCTCTGGGGCCGCTGGCCGCCCTGCTGTCCGGGGCGCTGACCGCCAACGCCGGGACGCTGGCCCGGCTGTCCCTGACCGGGACGCTGCTGGAAGCCGCCGCCGGGACGGTTCTGGAAATTGCCCTGGGCGGGACGCTGGCCGGGAACGCCGCCCTGACCGGCGCGGGGCGCGAAACCGCCCTGCCGCGGCGGGAAATTGCCGGGCGTGCCCTGGGGCCGCTGTCCCTGGGGACGGTTCTGGAAACCGCCCTGGGCGGGACGCTGGCCCGGCTGCATGGCGGGACGCTGGGGATAGGTGCCAGCCTGGCGCTGCTGCGCGATGGGCTG
>CACWUV010000073.1 GCA_902764185.1 uncultured Eubacteriales bacterium | reverse complement strand
GGCCAGCGAAAAAGGAAAGATGAAAGATACGATGGAACGGGCAAAGCTGAAAAGCGAACTGGACAATTTACAGCGGCTGGTTGACCGTATCCCGCCGGATATACTGGCGGAACTGAAACGTCAGCAGCGGCACACGGTAAAGGAAAGGTGATAGATATAAGCAGAAATTTTCGCCGCCTCTGTGCGGCATTGTACCTTGAAAACTGAATATGGAGGACACTGGATGGCAAAAAGTGAAAGCGATATTTTTACACCCCGAACAGGGCAGGTTATACAAGCAGAGAACGGCACGCAGTATTTTGTATGTGGGAACAACCGTATAAAAATCTCCGAACACTTCGCCGCAGGCGGGAAGCCCCTCGGTGATCTGATTGTAGATGTGGTGCGGCATACCGCAGAAAAAGCCGCTTCAACCTGATAGCCCATCATTGATAACCACGCTTATGATATAATTGCCATAGAGCAAAAGTATTGTAAGCGTGGGTTGTTTCTTTAGAAGGAGGATTTTTACGGTGAAACAACCTTACAATACTACGATTTACAACACGGCGCTTTATATGAGATTGAGCCGGGACGATGAACTGCAAGGAGAAAGCGGGAGTATTCAGACACAACGCATGATGCTCCGGCAATATGCCGCCGAGCATGGCCTGAATGTCATAGATGAATATATCGACGATGGATGGTCTGGAACGAACTTTGACAGGCCGGATTTTCAGAGAATGATTGATGACATTGAGGACGGGAAAATCAACTGCGTTGTTACGAAGGATTTATCCCGCTTAGGCAGAAACTACATTCTGACCGGCCAGTACACGGAAATCTACTTTCCCAGCAAAGGCGTCCGCTATATCGCTGTCAATGACAATGTGGACACCATCAACGGAGAGAATGAGCTTGCCCCATTCCTCAACATTCTGAATGAAATGCACGCCCGCCAGACCAGCAAAAAGGTAAAGGCGGCCATGCGGACACGGTTCGCAAATGGCGCACACTATGGAGCCTATGCTCCGCTTGGCTATGTCAAAGACCCAGATAAGAAAGGCCATCTTCTGATTGACCCGGAAACAAGGTGGATTATCGAAAAGATTTTTGACCTTGCCGTTCATGGCCGGGGAGCCGCCAGCATTACACGGATTTTGGTCGAAGAAAAAGTACCTACTCCCGGCTGGCTGAATTTCCAGAGATACGGCACTTTCGCAAATATCTATGCCGGAGCGCCGGAGGAAAGCATTTGATCAATTCCATGTTCTATTTCTATTCGCTCCCATGGCCGGATATTACTCAAAGAGCAGGATGCCAAGACGCCGGTACAGCGCCGCGTCCACCAGATCCTGATCGGATAATCCGTGGGCTTTGCGGGCGGCGACCACCGCTCTGGACATGCCCGCGCCATAAATGCCGTCGGCGCTGCCAAAATAAAAACCCTGCTGGGCCAGACGCCGCTGGACCTCGATAACGGCGCTGCACCGATCCCCCGGGCGCAGGGTGCGCAGGCCGTCCCCCAGGTTGCCATAGGGACCGCCTTCGATGACCACCTTGGTCCAGCCGGGCACTTGGGCATAGAGCGCTTCGGCGTCCTTCACCCGCAGGCGAAAGCAGCCGTGGGAGGCGTTGCCGCCAATGGATTCGGGGCGATTGGTGCCATGAATGCCATATTGTCCCCAGGGAACCGAGAGGCCGAGAAACCGGGTGCCAAAGCCCGACATCTCGGTCATAAAGCGCTTATTGACATAAAAGGCGCCGATGGGCGAGGGGGTGTCCCAGCCGCCCGTGGCGATGGGATAAACGGCCAGGGACTCCGTGCCCCGATAGAGGGTCAGGCGCTTGCGGTCGATCTCGATGAGTATCCATTTTTTGTCCGGCACGCCTGCGGAGGCGGCCACCGTCCGCGGTTCGCGGCAAAGGAGCAAGCATGCCGCCATCAGGCCCAGAAACAAAAAAAGCCGCCGCATTCCCTTCACCTCAGGAAAGGATATGCGGCGGGCCATGGAGGTCATGCCTTCATTCCACAGGCAGACCGTTTTCTATTTTTACAAAACCGGAGTTCAAAAAGCTTTGGGGCAGATTCTGCATATCTTTGACGGTTTTGGGATAGATCAGCTTATTCCAAACCCGCCGGCGGTCCGCGGTCTCCACAAGCTCATATGGCCGGTAATCTCCCCGGCCCGTGGTGACGCAGGGGATCACCCGGAAGCCCGTCAGCGCCGGGCCGTTTTCGCCGATCTCATATTCCGTCTGGAAGATGCCGGTGTCCCGATCCACCTTGGAGGACATGGTGCCGAAGGTGAAATTGCCGGTGGAATAGAGGATGACCCCGCCGTGATAAAACTGCACGGGCTGGAGCACATGAGGATGATGGCCCCACACCACGTCGGCGCCCAGATCAATGACGCTGCGGGCAAAGCCAAACTGCCAGGATTCGGGCATGGGGTGGGTCTCCTTGCCCCAATGCAGCGCCACCACCACCAGCTGGCACCCCGCGCCGCGGAGCTGCCGGATGCGCTCTCCGATGAGCCGCAAATCGCTTTCCTGGGGATAGGTGAAGCCCAGCGCGCCGATAGTCACGCCTTTGACCTCCGCCATCAGCAGCAGATCCTGGGCCTGGGTTTTGCTGCCCACATACACGCTGCCAAAGTGCGGGATGCCGATGGAATCCAGGGTGGCCATGGTGTCCTGGTAGCCCTCCAGATGGAAATCGAAGCAATGGTTATTGACGGTATTCAGGCCGTCGATGCCAGAATAGAGCAGAGCTCCCGCATAGCGGGGCTCCCCCACCAGCGGATACATCTTATCCAGATGCTTGGTGCGCTGGGTGAACACCACCTCCAGATTGGCGAAGGTGAAATCGTCCGCCGTCAGATAGTCCCGCACCAGGGAAAAAGGCCAGTCCATGCCGTTGTGATCCAGCATCCAGGTATAGCCGTTTTCGTCGCCCTTGTTCTGGATGGCTTCTCCGATGCTGCAATCGCCGATGAAGGACAGGGTGAGGGTTTCACCCAGCGCCATCGCAGGAAGCAGCGCCAGCAGGCAGAGCAGCGCCAGGAGCCGTAGCAGTTTCATGAGGTTCCTCCAAGCAGTTTTTGGGATATTATAGCAGCTTTTTGTTCTTTTGTCGATCCAGCAAGGTTTGGGCGGTGTCCGGCGTCGGAGATTTTTCCTTGGGTTTTTCTTGCTTTTTGGGCTTTTCGGGCGCTTTTTCCTGGGGTTCCCGGGCCGCGAAGCGCTTTTCCAGCGCGGCGTCCCAGCCCAGCCGCCGGCAAGCGATATCCATCATCAGCAGCGCCAGCGCGGCCCATAGAAGCGGCTGAGTCAGCTCCGTCCGGTGGTAGGCCCGCTGTCCCGCCTGGGACAAAAGCTCCGCGGGATCGGACAGCACCCGTCCGCCGGTGGCGGCGGCCAGCGCCTGCAATACGCCGGTATCCTGATTCTGGCGGATGTCGTATTCGGTGGAATAACCCGCCACCGCGCCGCCTTCCATCCGGCGCAGCAGCTCGCCCTCGGCATCCCGCTGCTCCACGGTCAAGGCATACGCGCCGATTTCAGCGGCGGAAACGGTGCCGGTATAGACGCCCTGGGCGGTCTCGGTGAGCGTTAATCGCTCCTCCGTGCCGTCAGGGTGGATCACCGTAGCCTGGGTGGACAAATTGCCGCCGTCCTCCGGCGCGGTGTAGGAGATATGCAGGGTATCGCCAGCGCGTTCCGCCGTGATCTCCCCCTGCTGCCGCGCCGTGGGCAGCACGAAAGCCGCCAGGCCGCCATAGAACGCCGCGGCCTGATCCCAGGCCAGGAATTCACCCGTCCACGCGCCCCGGCTATCTCCCATGAAGCACAGCACGCGGCCTGCGCCATAGGGCCACCAGGCCAGGATGGGATCTTCCCGATCGCTGACCAATTCCACCGTGGCCAGCGGCTTTTCCGCCGTGGCCAGATAGCCGGTCATCCGCGGGAAGCCCGCAAAGTCCGTCAGCACGGAATCATGGGTGATCACGGGCGTGAAGGTGCGGTTTTGCACATAGGAACCGGAGACCAGATAGGTTTCCTTGGTGAAGATCTTGGGCAGATTGTCAAACTCGTTGGCGGCGTAGGCCCGCCCCTTGCCGGTCTGGGCCAGGGAGCGCAGCAGCCGCTGGTTTGCGCCGCTGCCCACCGCCACGGTGGTCAGGGTGATCCCTTCCCGGGCCATCTGCTGCACCAGCTGCTCATAGCCGCTGTCCCCCGCTTCGCCGTCGGTCAGAAAGATGACGTGCTTCTGCGCGGCGTCGCTGTCCATCAAGGCATGCAGGGATTCGTAGATCGCCGTATAGAATTCCGTGCCGCCGCCGGGCCGGATGGTGCCGATGGCGCTCTGGATGGCGGCGATGTCCTCCACCTTTTGCAGCGGCACCACCCATTTGGCGGCGTCGTCAAAGGCGATGACGCCCACCTGGTCGTTATCCGTCAGCACCTCGCAGGCCCGCATGGCGGCCTCCTTGGCTAATTCCAGGCGGGTGGTGCCAAACATGCCTTCGGTCATGCTGCCGGATTTGTCGATGACCAGCATCAGGGCCAGGGACGGCAGATCAACCTTGCTGCGCACATCGATGGTGACGGGCAGCATGTCCTCCAGCTCGGTGCCCCGGTAGCCGCCCAGGGCGTAGCTGCTGTCGCCGCCGATCACCGCCAGGCCGCGGCCCAGGGTTTTGACGGCGGTGTTCAACGCCTGCCATTGGGTTTCATCCGCCGCGTCGTGATCCACATTGACCAGCACGACGGCGTCATAGGCCCGCAGCTGCTCCGCCGCGGCGGGCAACTGAGACGGCAATATGGTTTCATAGTCCATGGCGGCGGCGGAGAGCATAGTAGCCATTTCGCTGCCTTCGCCGGGGATGCCCTCCACCAGCAACAGGCGGGGCGTGCCTTCCACGCGGATATAGGCTCCCAGGCTGTCGTTCTGGCTGCGCTCGTCCCCCTGGGCCACCAGCCGGGCTTCATAGGTCACGGTGCCGGAGGCAGCCGCCACATCCCGGAAAACAAAGGTATTTTCTCCCTTGCGAAGCTGGACGGCGCGGGTGTCCACAGGCGTTCTGTTTTGATAGAGCACCAGGGTGGCCGCGGTGTCCAGCAGCGCGTCCACCTGCACCGTCACGGAAAACGCCTGGCCCGCATAGGCCATGGGGGGCAATGAAATGGCGCTGATCTGGGCGTCGGGCACCTGGTCGGGCGCAAAGGGCAGCACGTCCACGGGAATGCCCCGGGCTGCCAGGGCTTTGGCCTGGACGGAGGCCTCCTCCGTCAGACCGTCGGACAGCACGGCAACGCGTCCGCCCGCGTCCGATGGCAGCAAAGCGCCCGCCAGGGACAGCGCTTTGCCCAGATCGGTGGCCTGGGGGTCCACCGCCGTGCGCACGCCATGATAGGCGGGATCGGCGGACAGCGGCGCTTCCACCATGGCGTTGCCGCCAAAGGCGATGACGCCCACGTCCAGATGGCTGTTTTTATGATCGATGGCTTTTTGAATGGCCTGGGTGATGGCCTCCTGATGGACCCGGGCGGAATCCGAGGCGTCCGCCAGAATCCACACGGCGCTGTTGCCGCCGGAAACGCGGACGGAAGGCGCGGACAGCGCCAAAACGCACAGGACACAAAGCAGGCTGCGCAGGCTCCATGATATTCTGCGATTTTTGCGGCGCAGGAACCACACCGCCGCCAGCAGCACCGGCAGCAGCAAAAGCAGCGCCGGACGCAGGAATTCAACCGACACGGCGGCTCACCTCCCATTCCAGCAGCGCCAGCGCCAGGAACGCCAGCAGCACCCAGGGCGTCAGCTCGCGTCCCGCGTCGGCGATGGCGGTCAGGCGCACGTCGGACGCGCCGCCTGCGGTCATCCGCAGGTCGCACTCCGCGGGATCCAGATGCAGGGTGAACCGCGCTGCGCGCTCCGCGCCGTCGGTTCCCCGGTAACGCACGGTATATACGCCCTGCTCGTCGGTATCGGCCGCCTGCCGTCCGCTGGGGGCGATCAGCCGGGCATCGGCGGGCAAGGTCAAGCTGTCGCCGCAGATACCATCCGGGAAGGACTGGCGGGCGTCGGGCAGCAAAAAGGCCAGCAGGTTTTGCATCAAAATGGGAAAGTCTCCCTTCATGGGCAGATTGCTGTCGTGGAGATCAAAGCCCACCACGGCGGCCCGGCGATCCCCCGCCTCGGTGACGGCGATCAAGGGATCGCTGCCGCAGCGGAGAACGGCATCGCCGCCGGTCAGGGGCGTATAGGCGCGCAGGGCGATGTCCTCCAGGAGCAGATGGGCGGTCAATGCCTGGGCCTTCTGGGAAAGCCCGGCGCGAAGCGCGGAAACCGCGCCGGTTTTTTCGCCGATGCCGATATCCAGCACGTCCCGGTCCGGGGCCACGCACAGCAGCATTCCCTGATCGGGCAGCGTCTCGGGCAACGCGCCGTCAAAGATATACAGATCGATGTTTTCCAGGCTGGCCGCCTCCGCCGCCGTGGTGCGCAGCAGGGTCATATCTTCCCGCAGGGACAGGGCTTTTTCCAGGAACACGTTGTCCCCGCACAGGGCGGCGCGGAAAACGCCATCCTCCCGGGCGGCATACCAGCGCTCGTTATCCAGCGCCAGCGCGTCGTCCTCCTGGATATGCACCCGCACGGTCTGGGCCTCCCCAGGCACGGCCAACAGCGCGGAGCGCACCTCGTCCTGCGCCAGCTCGATGGTCACGGCGTCGCAGAGCAGGCCGTCCGCCTCGCATTCCAGGGTGATGGCCGCGTCCTCGCCATAATTGGCCACGCGGACAAAAGCCTGGCCGTTCTGCACGGACAGGGACAGCAAAGCGCGGTTGTCTTGGCGCGTGCCCACCGCGACCACCTGGGCGGCGTCGGTGGTGAAGGTATCCGAAAACACCAGGATATTGAGGCCCTCCATATCCCGGCCCATGGCCTGGGCCAGGGAAAGCGCAGCCTCCAGATCGGCGCCGCCATTGCGGGCCGTCAAGCCCTTGATGACGCCGCGCACGCGGCTGAGATCTCCCGACCGGGACAAGGCGATTTCCGCCTCCCTGGACGCCGTCAGAACGGTGACCCGGTCCCCCGTTCCCATGCCGTCGATCAGGCTGAGCGCGCGCTCCTTGGCCGCATCCAGGCGGCCTTCCGCCTGCATGCTGGCGGACAGGTCAAAGATCATGACGGTCTCGCCCTGCACGCCGCCGGAAATGGCAGGCCGCATGAGCGCCAGGGTGAGAAGGACAGCCAACCCCATTTGCAAAAAGTACAAAATATTCCTTTTGAGCTTTTGGAACGGCTTCATGGCCTGCTGCTCCGCCAGCGCCCGCTGCCACAGAAGCAGGCTGGGCACCTGCACCCTTTGGCTGCGGCGCCTCAGCAAATACAAAACGGTAATGACCGCCAGGCTCACAAAGCCCCAGGCTCCCGCCGGAAAAAGAAAATGCATCTTGTCTCCTTATCCAATGAGCCCCGCCGCGGCCAGCGCGCGCAGAGCTTCCTGTTCCACATCCATATCCGAGAGCAGCCGCAGATACTGCATACCCCGGCTGCGGCAAAAGCCTTCCGCCCCGTGAAGCAGAGCGCTCAAAGCCTTTTGATAGCCCGCCATCAGATCGCCGGAGGCGGTCAGCTCCCGTTCTTCCCCAGTTTCGCTGTCCATCAAGCGCACCATACCCTCCAGCCGCGGGTCCATCTCCCAGGGAGAGAGCACATGCAAAAGCGATACCTCCTGCCTGCGGTATTGCAGGGATTGGAGCGCCTTTTCATAGCCGTCCGGGCTCATGAGGTCGGTGATCAGAATCGCCATTCCGCGGCCCGCCAGAGGCGTCATGGGCACCTGCCTGCACAGCTGCAATTCTCCGGCGGGATGAAGCTCCCCCAGAAATTCCGCCGCCCGCATCATGCCTGTCCGGCCAGACAGGGCGGCAGAACGCCGGATGTCGCTGTTCAGGGCCGCGATCGTCACCCGATCCCCGCCCCGCAAAGCCAGATAGGCCAACATTTGGGCCAAATTTTGCGCCAGCTCGAATTTGCCATAGGCCGCCATGGAGGCGCTGGCGTCCAGCAGGATGTGCACGTGGGTTTCCTGCTCCTCCATGAAAAGCTTCAGAAACAGCCGGTCGAAGCGGGCGTAGGCATTCCAGTCGATGCGGCGCAGGTCGTCCCCGGGGGCGTATTCCCGAAAATCGGAAAACTCCACCGAGGTGCCCAGCGCCTTGGAGCGACGCAGGCCCCCCGCGCCGCCCTGGGCGGGGGCGCGGAAGGAGAGCCGCAAAGCGTCCAGCTTTTGCAGAAAGGCTTCATTCAGCATTTATTTGAGAAGCTCCTCAATGATGTCGTCCGCCGTGCGCCCCTGGGCCATGCCTTCGAAATTCAGAGCGACGCGGTGACGCAGGGCTGGCTTGGCCAACGCCTTGATGTCCTCGAAGGCCACGTTGAAGCGGCCCTCCGACAGCGCCCGGACCCGGGCGGCGGAGATCAAGGCCTGGGCTGCGCGGGGACTGGCCCCGAAGCGCAGATATTCCCGGCTGACGGCGGGACTGGTCTCGATCTCAGGATGGGTGTTGAGGATCAGCTGCAGCGCATATTGCTGCACCGCCTGCGCAACGGGCACGGACTGGGAAATGGCCCGCAGGCGCAGGATGTCCTCGCCATTGGCCACTTTTGCTGCCTGACGCTCCTGGCCGGTGGTGGTCAGGTTGACGATGGCGTCCAATTCGGACAGCGTGGGGAAGGGCACCAGGAGCTTGAGCAAAAAGCGGTCCAATTGGGCCTCAGGCAGCGGATAGGTGCCCTCCTGCTCCACGGGGTTCTGGGTGGCCAGCACAAAATAGGGCTCCCGCATGGGGCGGGAGACGCCTGCCACGGTGACGGCATGCTCCTGCATGGCCTCCAGCAGCGCGCTTTGGGTTTTGGGCGTGGCGCGGTTGATCTCGTCCGCCAGCACGATGGAGGCGAACAGCGGGCCCGGCTGGAAGCGGAAGGCGTTGCCGGATTCCGTTTTTTCGATGATGTTGGTGCCGGTGATGTCCGCGGGCATCAGATCGGGGGTGAACTGGATGCGGGAAAAGGGCAGGTCAAAGACCCGGCTCAGGGTGCGCACCAGGCGGGTTTTGCCCAGGCCGGGCACACCCTCCAACAGCACGTTGCCCCCCGCGATCATGGCCAGCACCAGATGGCTGACCACGGCCTGCTGGCCTACGATCTCCTTGGCGATTTCACGGTGGATCTTTTCCACGGTATCCCGGAAGGACAGGATTTCCTGTTCAGTTGCCATAATTCGCTCTCCTTTATTCTGTCAATGCGCTGAAATAATCAGCCACCCATTGCTGGGCGTAGCCCGGCAGCGCGGCTTCCTGCGCCCGCTGCACGGCGGCGGTCTGGTATTCCCCCACCACCTGGTCGTAGGGAACGCTGCCGCTGGTATTGCCCAGGCCGGGCGACAGGGTCAGTTCGCTCCTCTGGGCGTTTTCGTCCACCTGGCCGGTGCTTTGGGTAATTTCGCCGCCGTCTCCCAGGCGGGTGGGATCGTAGATCTGTTCATATTCTCCCAGGTGATAGCGGCCATCCCGGTTTCCGGCGGAGGCGCTTTGCCTGCCGGAGCCGCCGGCGCCCGCATCCTGGTTGGTGCTGCCCTGACCGGCTCCGCCGCCTGCGCCCTGACCATTGCCCCCCTGGCCGCTGCCGCCTTGCCCCTGGCCCTGGCCTTGGCCTTGCCCCTGGCCCTGGCCTTGGCCTTGCCCCTGGCCCTTTCCGCCCAGAGCGGCGGACTTGGCGCTTTGCATGGCGGCGGCTGCCTGACCGGCGGACAGGCCGGAAGCGGAAAGCTGGCCCAGCGCTTGGGCGGCCTGGGCGGCATTGCCGGAGGCCAGGGATTGGGCGGCGGCCTGCAACGCAGCGGCGGCCGCGGCGTTGGCGGTGTTCTGGGCCGCCTGGCTCAGTGCGTCGCCGTCCATGCTTTCCATCGCCTGCTGCATGGCGGACATATCCCCTGCCTCCAGCGCTTCGGCCAGAGCGTCAAGCCCTGCCTGGCCCAAGGCTTCGGAGGCGGCGTTTCGGGCATCGCTGAGCAGCCGCTCCATGCGCTGCTGGGCCTGGCTGACCTGCGTTGCCGCCTCCCGGCTGTCCCGGGCCTGGCGGGTCTCCCGGGCCAGATCGCCCAGGAGCCTGCGCAGCTCCTGCACCGTTTGCTTGTCCAGCACGGAATCATTCAGCTTGTCCGCCGCCTTTTCCAGGGCTTCGGCGGGCTTTTCCAGCCTTTGGCGCAGGTCGGCCCGCTGGCGCAGTACGGCGTCCTGAGGATTGGGTATGAAAAACAGAACCAGCGCCGCCGCCAGGCACGCGCCCGCGGCCATCAGCGGCTTCGGGGACACGCGCACAGGAATGGGCGGCATGGTTTGCAGGTGGGTGATGGCGTCCTGCCGCTGGAGCCGGGCCATATCGTCCTGGCGATCCCGCAGGTTCCAGGCGGTCTGGGCGCGCTCCTTAAGGCCCTGTTCATCGGCTTTCCGCGCGGCCTGCGCATAGGAAACCGGCCATAACAGACCAACGAGCAAGCCCACGCACGGCAGCGCGAAGCCCGCAATGATCCAGACATTTCTTTTTTCCCAGGGAATAAAGAAAGATAGGATCAGGAGCAAAAGCGTACAGGCCGTCTGCGCCATCAGTCCCCAGCAAAGGCCTGTGGCCCCATGCTGGAGCCGCAGGCGCCGCCGGACGGGTGAAAGGGCTTTTTTCATGCCTTTGATCCCCTCCGGCGCGGCCGCACGAAGCAGGCGGCCAAGAGATTAAGGATCAGCCCGGCCACCGCCATGAAGCTCATGCAGCCCCAGGCCATGCCGGTGAAATCCAGGTAGTCAAACAGCTCGTAGAAGGTGTAGGAATAGCTGCCCAGGGTGCCGCGCAGCAGGCCGGTCTGGCTGATCAGCAGGGATACCAGGCCCAGGAAGGGATTGAAAACAAAGCTGGCCAGGCGCAGCTTGCCCGCTTCGCCGCCGATGACAGCCGAGGGGGCGGTGTAGACTCTGCCGCTGTACATGCGCTCATACGCCTGACCGGCTTGGGAAATATCCTGGATCAGGGGCAGCAGGGTGATAAGGCCGATGGCGAACACCGCCAGGTAGCTGACCACCGTGGCGGCCACCGTGCGGCGCATGAGCGAAGAGCACAGGATGCCCACGCTCAGCATGGCAAAGGCCGTCACCGCCAGGAACAGGAGGCCCACCAGCACCTGGGACAATGTCATGCTGCCGGTGATGAGCACCAGGCACATGACGGGCAGGGTGGCGGCCACCAGCAGCACCATGAGGCCCAGGCTTTCCAGCAGCTTGCCCAGCACGATGCGCAGGCTCCCGGTGTGGGTGACCAGCAGCAAATCCAGGGTTTGGCGCTCCCGCTCGCCGGAAATGCTGCCCGCTGTCATGGCCGGGGTGACCAGGATCAGCAGGAAAAACTGAAAGATCATCATGACCACATACCCCTCCTGGGCGTCGCCCATGGTGTAGATGGACAGGGTGTCTCCCAGGAAGCTGTGGAAGGATACGCCCAGGCCGAAAAGCAGCACCGCCAGAGCGTAGAGCGTCAGAAGCCAGGCCGTGCGAGCGGAGCGCATGCGCCGCCGGGCCGAGAAGGCCAGGATGGGATTAACCGTCATTGCGGGTCACCTCCATAAACACCTTTTCCAGATTTATGGGCGGGCGATGGAAATCCATCACGGGCACGCCCGCGCGCAGCAGCAGCGCCAGCATACCCCGGGTGATGCCGGTGACGCCGGGGAACTGCTTGAGCTGCTCCGCCGCGCTTTGCAGCATGCTGTCGTCGCTTTGGGGCAGCAGGCGGATTTCCACGGCGGCCTGGCCCCGCATCTTGCGGGAAAGAGCCTCCACCGTGCCGGAGAACACCAGGCTGCCGTGATCGAGGATG
This sequence comes from uncultured Eubacteriales bacterium, assembly GCA_902764185.1. Taxonomy (GTDB): domain Bacteria; phylum Bacillota; class Clostridia; order Christensenellales; family Aristaeellaceae; genus SFMI01. The sequence continues at coordinate 2,943 of CACWUV010000073.1, read as the reverse complement.
GTGAGGGAATCGCACATTTCGGACAGCTCCGGCAGGATGTGGGAGGAGATGAGCACCGTTTTGCCCATGTCCTTCAGGGTGCGCAGGATGCCCTTCATCTCTGCCCGGGCCCGCGGGTCCATGCCGGAGGCGGGCTCGTCCAGGATCAGCAGCTTGGGATCGTGGATCAGAGCGTGGGCCAGGCACAGGCGCTGCTTCATGCCCCGGGACAGGGAATCCACATATACCTCCCGCTTATCCTGCAGGTTGACCAGTTCCAGCAATTGATCGATCATCCGCATGCGCTGGGCGTGGGAAAAGCCGTAGCACCGGGCGTAGAAGTCCAGGTATTCCCAGCTTTTGAGGTGATCGTACACGCCGAAGAAATCCGGCATATACCCCACCAGCTGACGCACCTTTTTGGGCTCCTTCACCACGTCCGCGCCGTCGATGGCGGCGGTGCCCGCGGTGGGCTGCAGCAGCGTGGCCAATATGCGCATGGTGGTGGTTTTGCCCGCGCCGTTGGGGCCCACAAAGCCGTGCAGCTCGCCGTCGCCGATATGCAGAGAAAGCTTGTTCAGCGCTGTAAAATGGCCATATACCTTGGTCAGTTCCTTTATATCCAGCATTATTTGACCCTCCCTTCCAGCGACAGGCCGGGATTGTACATTTCCGCGCCGCTGACGGCGTTATAGGGCATCAGGCGCAGGAACAGCCGTCCCGCGCTGTCCAGGCATTCCGGCAAAGTGGCCGTGGGCAGCGCCGCCGGGAAGCCGCTGTAGGTGATGTCCTGCCAGTCGCCGCGGCTGCTGTTGTATATTTGCAGCCGGGCCTGACTGCCATAGCTTTCGCATTGGAAGGAAAGGGCGGTGAGATCGATGGCGTTCAGGTCCAGATCCCGCACCTCGCCCAGGGCGAAGCAAAGCACCGGCTCATCCCGCAGCGGGAAATAGCCCTCCGTCACCGGGATGCCGTTGCTGACGGGCGTACCGGCGGAGGTGACCTCGGCATAATAGGCCGGGATCATGCCCGCCGTCAGCTTGACGATGCCGCTTTGGCTGACGGCGCGATAGCCGATCTGCACGTCGATCACAGCCCCATAGGCCCGGCGGCGGATGGGCTCGCCGTTCATTTCAAAGACGGGCATGGGGGTCTGATCGCTGAAGGTGACATAGCGGAAGGGCGCGTTGCCCCAGGTATTGGAGCAGCTTTGGATCAGGCTGCTTTTCACGTCGTAATCGGGTGTGGAATTCTTTTCCAGCCGGTTGCCATCGACGTCCCGTGGACCGTAGACTGCCGCGTCGATGATGGTATAGAGGCCCATGTTGGTGTTCTTGACCAGCTCGCCTTCATAGACGTTATAGTCGTTGATGTTCGCCTTGCGGCCGGGATTTTCCAGGATGGCAAAGGACGCGCTTTCCCCGGGCTGCAAAGCCGGCACCCGGCAGTAGCCCAGCATGGTGATCACAAAGCCCTCATCCAGCGTCAGCTCGGTGCCGTTTTCCACCGAGCCGTGCAGACCGTCCTGCTCCCACCAAATGGAGGCATGGATGGGATAGCTGCGCTCCTCCGAGGGCGTGAGCTTCAGCGTCTGCACCTCCCAGGGCGCGCTTTCCGGCAGCGTCAGCGTCATCTGATCGCCGTAGGCATAGGTATAGCGCAGGGTGGGCGCGATTTCCGTCTGCTGCTCGTCGTCCATATCGTTATAATAATAGCTGTAATCCGTGTTGCCGGGCAGGATGCTGTCCCCCGAGGTCACAGCGATCGTCAGCGGAGAACGGGCGGCGGAGGACACGCCCGCCTGCACGCTGCTTTGGGACGCGCCGCTTTCCGCCACCTGGATGCGGGCATAGGCCGCCACGGCGGGCTTGCCCAGCTGCATGCCGCGGCTGAGGCTCAGGGTGATAAAGGCGGAAAGCAGAGACAGTGCGGGCACGGTGACCCACATCCATTCCCGCTTGTCCAGCTTGTTTAAGATCAGATAGCTGCCGATGCCGGACAGGAGCACAAAGCCGCTGATCAGCAGCACCACCAGCAGCACGTTGTCCGGATTCTCCATGGGCAGCCGCCGCAGCAGCCAGGAATCCACATACATGTCATCGCTGGTGTCATAATAGTTTTGCACCCGACGCACCACCTGCTGATAAAGCGGCTGATCAAAGGTGAGCAGCACCCGCTGCCAGAAGCTGTTCATGCCGTTCCAGGCGGACATAGGCCGCTCCGACAGGGAGAAGGCGGCGGTGTAGATGACGCCGTTCTCAACGGCGCAGCGATCCAGCAAGGGCGCGCCGTTCAGTTCCATGACGGCGTTCCGGCCACCCCGCAATTCAGAAAGCATGACGGAGCCATTCAGGGCGGACAGGCCCGTCGGGGCAAACTGTCCCCGGGACAGGCCGGAAATCAGCGCGCGGTCCACATGCTCCGTCCGGACGGGGGTGCCGGTGAGGATGCCGGTATAGCTCATGAGGCCCCGGAAGGTGGAAATGCCCGAGGAGCCGCCGCCGGACAGCACGATGCCGCCCTGGCGCAGCCATTGGTCAAAGGCCATGCGCTGGCGGTCCGACAGGGTGGACAGATCAAAATCGTCGATGGCCAGGATGGGGAAGGTGCGAAGCAATTCGACATTCTCCGGGAAGGTGTCCGCCGTCAGCGCCAGGGTTTGCCAGTATTCGCCGCGCATCAGCTGATCGCTGTTGGCGTTGATGTTGAGATAGCGCAAGGACTGGGGCTGGGCGCAGAGCAGACCCACCAGCAGGGTGTCGGGCGACACCACCTTCTGGGGCTTGACCGAAACCGAGGCCACCTCCTCGCCGCCGGACAGCGCTTCCACGGTGAAGATGCTTTGCTTATAGGTGATATTGATGGGCAGGGTCAGGCGCATTTCCGCGCCCCCCGCCAGAAAAACGGGATATTCGTAACGGTCATACTCCCGATCGTTGCGGCTGACGTTCACCGCCACGGTGA
>CACWUV010000072.1:10425-29373 GCA_902764185.1 uncultured Eubacteriales bacterium | reverse complement strand
ATCCTGAGCGAAGAGATCCGCTTTGTGGGCCTGGACGGCTTCCGCCTGGCCTTGCAGCGCTTGGAGCAGCACACCGACCTGCCCGAAGGCAAGGAGAGCGTCAGCGCCATCATCCCCGGCCGCATATTGGGCGAGTTTGCCCGCATGCTGGGCGAGAGCGACGAGCCCGCCCGGGTGGTGTGCGGCAAGAACCGCTTCTGCATGACCTTCGACGACACCGCCTGCTACACCAGCCTCCTCACCGGCGAATTTATCAACTATAAGCAAATCCTGCCTTCCTCCTGGCAGAGCCAGGTGAAGCTGCGCCGGGATGACTTCATCAGCGCCATCGAGCGCGCCAGCCTGATGGCCCGGGAAGGCAAAAACAACCTGTTGCGCCTGTCTCTCACCGAGGACGAGATGACCATCACCGCCAACGCCGAGCGCGGCAACGCCCTGGAAAAGATCCCCGCCGAGTACAGCAAGGACTCCTTCAAGATCGCCTTCAACGCCCGGTATCTCTACGACGTGATCCGCAACGTATATACCGACGAAATGTGCATGCGGTTCAACTCCAGCGTATCCCCCTGCACCATCGCGCCCCTGGAGGGTGACCAGTTCATCTATCTGGTGCTGCCGGTGCGCGTGCTGGACTGACAAAAGCATAAATACAATGGAGAGGCTTTGCGCTTTTCCATTGTTTTTTTATCTGAAAGGAGTATTACGATGAAAAAAGCCTTGTCCCTGGTCCTGGTTTTCCTGATTGCCTTTTCTGTCCTGCCCGTCCTGGCGGACACGGGCTTTTTTGCCGGGCCCAGCAACGTGTACACCCCCGGCCTGGCCCAGCAGGCGCTGACCATCGCGGAGGGCTTTTTCGCGCCGGCGGTGCAGCAGGGTCAGCTGCTGATGCAGGGCTTCAAGCGGGAAGGCATCTATAACCTCAGCCGTCCCGAGGGGGAAAACCGGCATGTGGCGGCCTATTCCGTGTTCGTCAAAAACGGGGAACGGGACCAGGTGATCATCGCCGTGCGCTACACCGGGGACGGGGAATGGCCTCTGAATATGGACCTGATGCCCAGCGGGGATTACGAGGCGCAGATTGCGGAAAACTTTCACCTGGCGGCCCAGGACATCCTGGACACCCAGGCGGCATTGCTGGATGGGCTCAAAGATCCCCTGTTCCTGGTGACGGGCCACAGCCGGGGCGCGGCGGTGGCCAACATCCTGGGGGCGCGGCTGACGGACCGCTTCGGGGCGGAGAGCGTGTACGCCTACACCTTCGCCACGCCGCGCACCGTGCGGGGAGATTATCCCAGCTATGACAACATTTTCAACGTCATCAACCCCTGCGATATGGTGCCCATGCTGCCCCTGGCGGTCTGGGGCTTTGAGCGCTATGGCATCGACCGGGTGCTGCCCGTGGATACCGCCGACGAAGCCCTGATCCGGATCGCCCGACAGGCCTACGAAAAGCGGAGCGACAAGATCGGATCCTTCCAGGTGTGGGAGGACGGCGGCCAGGCCGTGCGGGCGCTGATGGACGTCTGCGGCGAATTGATGCCCACGGTGGCGGAGGCCTACACCCAGCGCCACGCCATTGCTCATCCCGGCCTGGCGGCGGACGAGCTGGGCATCACCGGCAGCGAACTGATGATGAACCTGCTGACCGCGGCGGATCTCTCCGCCCTGACCCAGCAGGAGAACGACTTCACTCCCCTGATCCAGGCCATGCTGGCGCTGCGGAACCGCGGCGACGCCGCTACCCTGACCGCCAACCATATGCCCAGCATGTATGGCGCGTGGATGACGGCGGCGGATGGGGAATGATTGAAAATAGAAATTTGGCGGGGAAGAAAGATAGTTACGCTTAGATCCTACTGGCCTTCGGCCAGTAGGATCTTGTATAACTATATTTATCTCCCTTGCCAATTTCTGTTTTTCCTCATCCCCCCATCACTTTCAGGATGATATTGACTTAAAATGCCATTTCTATTATAATGATAACTGGAAAATACCGCTATTTTGGATATAGGAGCGGAAAGTCATGGGTACTAAAGGAAGCAAAGCTATCGTATTATTGTGCATTGCGCTGATCGCCGCCCTGGTGGGCTGCGGCGTGCTGGGATGGAAGCTGAACAGCATGAAGGGCGAAATGGATGAGGTCAGAACGGCGATCCAGGAGCGGTCTGACAGTCTGGAAAAGGTTACAGCCGAGATGGCCGACCTGTCCGACACGCAGACGCAGACGGCGGCGGAGCTGGCTGAAACGCAGGAGAACTATGCCCTTTCCCAGGCAGCTTTGGAGGAAAGCCAGAGCGCCTTGGCGGATACCCAGGACACCCTGACGGAGACCCAGGCCGCCCTTAAAAAGGCCCAGGAGGATCTGGAGGCCGTTTCCGCGTCGGACCCCGCCACCCGCATCCTCACCGAGCGCGCCGTGCAGGAAACCCTGCGCGGCCAGATCACCGACCTGCAAAACAACCTGAGCTTCACCGAGGAAACCCTGCAGGCCGAGCGGGACAGCCACGATGAAACGAAGGCCCAGCTGGCCGCCGTGCAGGCGGACCTGGACGCCTACATTGCCGCCCAGGAGAACAAGATCAACCTGGTGCAGGCCCTGGACGAAGCCACCGCGGAGCTGGAGGAAAAGCGCGCTTCCTTGGACACCACCAGCGCCGCTCTGGCGGAAACCCAGGCCACGCTGAATGAAACCAGCGCCACCCTGGAGTATGCCAGCGGCGAACTGAGCCGCACCCAGGGCGCATTGGAGCAGCTGAAGACTGTGCACGCCCAGACCGCCCAGGATCTGACCACCGTGCGGGACGACCTGGAAAACACCCGCTCCGCCCTGGAAAAGGAGCAGCAGACCACGGCTTCCCTGACCGCTGAACTGAACGAGACCCGGACGGCTTTGAATGAAACCACCGCCTTGCAGGAGCGCACCGCCTCCAATCTGGCCGCCGCCCAGGACGAGCTGAACGCCACCAAAACCTCCCTGGAGGAGACCACGGCCAAGTATAACCAGGCCGACGCCGACCTGACCAAGACCCGGGAGCAGCTGACCAGTGCGCAGGAGGAATTGAACGTGACCCGTTCTTCCCTGCGCGGCATGACCAATCTGAACGACGAAACCGGCGCTTCTCTGGAAAACGCCACCGAAAGCCTGAAAACCACCCGCGAATCCCTGGACGCCGTCACGGCCCAGCGGGACGAGCTGGCCGCCAACCTGGAGGCCGCCCAGACCCAGCTGACCGCCACCGACGCCGAGCTGGCCGAGACCCGCGCCGCCCTGGAGCAGCTGACCGTCCAGTATGACGAGGCCACCGCTTCTCTGGCGGAAGTGCGGGACGAGCTGAACGTCACCAAGGCTAGCCTGCTGGGCCTGTCCAGCCTCAACGACGAGACCAGCGCCAGCCTCACCGCCACCGGCGACGAGCTGGCGGGGGTGCGCACTTTCCTGGAGACCGTTACCGCCCAGCGGGACGAGGCCGCCGCCGCTTTGGAGGAGGCCCAGAAGCAGCTGGCCGAGACCCAGGCGGCGCTGGACAGCCAGCGGGAGGCCACCGCCACCGCGGAGGATGACGCCGCCTCTTCCAAGGAATCCCTGCGCAACGTGATTGCCATCCAGGCCGAGGCCGAAAAGGCCCTGGCCGATACCCAAACCGCTTTGACGGAAACGCAGACCGCTCTGGAGAACGTGCGCAAGGAGCTGGACGAAACCCAGCTGGCGCTGACCTCCGCCGAACAGAACCGGGACGCCGTCAGCGTCGAGCTGCAGGCCGTCACCGAGGAGCGGGACGCCGCCCAGGAGCAGCTGAAAGCCGCCGAACAAACCCTGGCGGACCAGGCGAGCGCCACTTCCGCCATGCAGAGCGAACTGGAGGAAGCCCGCGGCTCCCTGCGCAACGTCATCACCCTGCAGGCCGAGGCGGAAAGCGCCCTGGCCCAGAAGCAGCAGGAGCTGGACCAGGCGCTGGCTCAGCTGGCCGAAACCCAGGCCCAGATGACGGAAATCGATCAGGCGATGCAGGAGCAGAAGAACAGCGACGTGGTGGCCCAGGAGGCGCTGAACGCCACCCTGGAGAAAGTGACCGCCCAGAAGGAAGCGGCGGAAACGGAGCTGGCCGACGCCCGGCAGCAGCTTGCCGACATCCGGGCCCAGCTGGAGACCCAGCAGCAGACCGACGCCGACTTGCAGGCTGAACTGGAATCCGCCCGCAGCTCCCTGCGCAACCTCATCTCCCTGCAGGCCCAGGCCGAAAGCGCCTTGGAGGAGCTCACCGCCAAGCAGGAGGAATCCGAGGCCGCCCAGAGCGAGCTGGAGGAAGCCCGGATGTCCCTGAAAAATGTGATCGCTCTGCAGGCGGAAACCGACGCCGCGCTTAGCGCGGCCCAGGAGCGCATCGCCGAATTGGAGGAGATCGCCGCCAAGCAGGAGGAGAACGAGGCCGCTTTGGTTGCGGCCCAGGAATCCGAAGCCGCCATGCTGGAGGAGCTTAACGCTGCCAGGGCTTCCCTGCGCGGCCTGACCAATTTGCAGGGTGAAACCGAATCCGCCTATACCACCGCCAGCGAAACCCTGACCGTGGTGCAGGAGGAGCTGGAAAACGCCAAGGCCACCCTGAAGGGCATGACCGCCCTGCAGGGCGAGACCGAAGCCGCCCTGAGCGCCGCCCGCGAGGAGGCGGAAACCCTGCGCCAGCAGCAGCAGGAGCAGGCCCAGGCCGTGGAAGCGGCCCGGCAGCAGGCGGCTCAGCTGGAGCAGCGGACCCAGGAATTGGAGACCGCCAACGCCCGCATCCAGGAGCTGGAGCAGCAGGCCGTTCAGGCGCAGCAGAGCGCCAGCGCCCGCATTCAGGAATTGGAGCAGCAGGCCGCGGCGCTGAACGAGGCCGGGGAGCGCAGCAGCATTTTGCAGCAGTCCCAGGCCCAGGCGCTGGAGACCGCCAACGCCCGGGTCAGCCAGCTGGAGCAGGAGAACAGCGCCCTGCGCGCCGAGCTGGCGGATCGCCCCGCGTCCCTGCCCCTGACCGCCACGCCCGAGCCCAGCCCCGCGCCCACGGAGGAGCCCGCGCTGGATCTGCCCGTAATCATTGAAGATCTGCCCACCCCCACCCCGGAGGTTCCCGAGATCCAGGTGATCGAGGTCCTGCCCGATGATGCGCCCACCCAGGCGCCGGAAATCACCATCATTGCGGCTACCCAGGCGCCCCAGATCACGGCTGTACCCACCCTGGAACCGCAGATCACCGTGACCGAGCTTCCCCAGACGCCTCAGTTCGCGGCCGAACCCACCCCCGTGCCCCCGCAGGGTCAGATGACCGTGAGCACCGAAGCTCCCCGGCAGGAGCGGGATCCCTATCAGGTGGGCCGCGAATACCGCTGGGGCTATGACGGCGCGTATCACTGGGCGCTGGTGGTCACCAACACCACCGACAGCATGGTCGGCTTCCTGGCCCATGTGACCTTCCTGGATCAGAACGGGGCCGTCATCGACACGCAGGACGCCCAGGTGCTCTCCTGCTCTCCCGGCGGCGACGCTCTGCTGGTGTGCGAGACCAGCGCTCCCTTCGCCTCGGCGGAATATGACATCCGCCTGGTGGACCCCCTGGGCATCGGACCCCAGCGCGTGGTATCCGTCAGCGCCGAGCGCAGCGGCGGCAAGGTGATCCTCACCGCGCTGAACCGCGCCGGCATCGGCCTGGAAAAGGTGGAATTCACCTGCCTGTTCCTGGACGCCACCGGCAATCCCGTGGATTCTACCTGGGGCTATTTCTCCGATCTGGACGGCGTTCTGCGCCCCGGCCAGTCCGTGATGCGGGAGGAAAGCAGCGACGCCGAGTTTGAGGCCGTGGTGGTCTATCTGGGCGGCAGCGGAAAGTAAGCAAGCGCGAGATCCTTCGGCTGCGCTGCGCTTCGCTCAGGACGACAATGAAAAGCGGTTTTTCCTTTGATTATTGGCTGCTTTGCTGAAAATTCAGCCGCCAATCAGGGAAAAAACCCGCTTCCAATGTCATCCTGAGCGGAGCGTATGCGCAGCCGAAGGATCTCTTAAATTGTGCACAGTGCACGGAGAAACCAGCTTTTCTCGTATATTCTTCCTCTTGCATTTCCCGCGGTTATCCTCTATAATGTCCCCGCCGGAAATCAAGGACCCTTTCGGCAAAAGGAGGTATTATGAGCAGATCAGAAGCTGTTGAACAATATTATGCGTCTTTGCGGGCGGGCAAAAAGTTTTATGCCGCCGCCGTGGCCAAGGGCCAGGACCCCTATCCCGCCGTTTTGAATGAAATCCTGGAAGGCAAGGCCACCGCGGGCACTGTCAAGATTGGCCTGGTGGATATTCCTTCGGACCTGATCGTGGGCACCTGGTCCGACGGGCGCAAGACCGCCTTTGCGGGCAACTTTGCGCCGCTGCTGGACGACGGCACCGAGTTTGCGGAAAAATGGATCAGCCTGTGCACCGCCCATCTGGAGGAGGGCATCACCGATCCCATCACCTGCATCGAGTACATGGGCAAGTTTTATGTGCAGGAAGGCCACAAGCGCGTCAGCGTGCTCAAGGGCTACGGCAACCCCAGCATCCCCGGCATCGTCACCCGGGTGATCCCTGCGCCCTCCGATGATCCCGAGGTGCAGATGTATTATGAATTTATGCGCTTTTACAAGTGCAGCAAGCTCTACGGCGTGAATTTCACCCGGCCCGGCAGCTATGCCAAGCTGCAGGCCGCCCTGGGCTTTGCCCCCGAGGAGGAATGGCCCGCCGACGCCCGCCGCAGCTTCCTGACGGATTTCCGGCGGTTTGAAAACATGTTTAAGCAGCTCAACACCGAAAAGCTGCCCATCACCGCCGGCGACGCCCTGTTGGTCTATTTGCAGGTCCACGGCCGTCCGGAATGGCGCGGCCAGACCGAAACCGAAACCAAGACGGCGCTCACCGCGCTGTGGCCCGATATCCGCATCATGGCCCAGGGCGCGCCCCTGGCCGTCACCACCGAGCCCGAAACCAAGGAAAAGAGCCTGCTGGGCCGCATCCTGGGCGGACCCAAGGTGCGGGTGGCCTTCATTTACGCCTTCGATCCCAAAGTGTCGCCCTGGGCTGCCGCCCATGAGACGGGACAGCTGTATTTGCAGGAAACCTTGGGCGACAGTATCACCGTGAATGCCTATCTGACGGGCGATAACCCCGACGAGACCATCGAGCAGGCCGAAAAGGAGGGGGCCAACGTGTTCTTTGCCACCAGCCCCACCCTGATGGACGCCTGCCGCCGCCTGGCCGCCCGCAACAAGAGCGCCGCGGTGTTCAACTGTTCGCTGACCCTGCCCTATGCCGGGGTGCGCAGCTATTACTGCCGCATTTACGAGAGCAAGTTCATCGCCGGCGCCATCGCCGGCGCCATGACCGAGGGCAACCGCATCGGCTATGTGGCCGATTATCCCATCATGGGCGTGCCCGCGGCCATCAACGCCTTCGCCCTGGGCGCGCGGCTCACCAATCCCCGGGCGCGGGTGAGCCTGCGCTGGAGCTGCATGGCGGGCAATCCCGTGCGGGATCTGCTGGACGCCGGCGTCACCGTCATCAGCAACCGGGACGAGGGTGGCGAAAAGGCAGCCCCCAACAAGGAGCTGGGCACCTATCAGGTGGGCAAGGACGGCCTGCTGACCCCCCTGGCCACCCCGCGCTGGAACTGGGGCAAATTCTACGAGCGCATCGTGCGCAACCTCATGAGCGGCGGCATCGAATCCCTGCGCAGCAGCAGCCAGGCCGTCAACGACTGGTGGGGGCTCAGCGCCGGCGTGGTGGATGTGGACGTGGATGAAAACCTGCCCATCGGCATGAAGCACCTGGCCGATATGCTCAAGGAGGGTATCATCAGCGACGCGGTGAATCCCTTCCAGGGTCCCATCTGGGATCAGAAGGGCGAATTGCGCTGCGAGGACGGCAGCGCCCTGACCCCCGAGCAGCTGATCCGCATGGATTGGCTGTGCGACGCCGTGGACGGCTGCATACCCGAGTTTGACGATCTGCTGCCCCGGTCCCAGAGCCTGGTGCGGCTGCTGGGCATACACCGCGAATCTATCCCGCCCGTTACAGAGGAGTTGGAGCTATGAAAATCTTGCTGGTCGCCGACGAGGAGAGCCCCTATTTGTGGGATTATTATCAGCCCGGCAGGCTGGAAGGGATCGACCTGATCCTGTCCTGCGGGGATCTGAAGCAGGAGTACCTGGAGTTCTTGGTCACCATGACCAACAGACCCTTGTATTATGTCTGCGGAAACCATGATAAGGGCTATGAAAACTTCCCGCCGGAAGGCTGCGTTTGCCTGGACGACCAGCTGATTTCTTTCAAAGGGCTGCGCATCCTGGGCCTGGGCGGCTGCATGCGCTATAACCCCGGCCCCTACCAATATACCGAAAAGGAAATGGCCGGGCGCATCCGCCGCATGCGCGGCAAGCTCAAGCGCATGGGCGTGGACATCGTCATTGCCCACGCCCCGCCCAAGGGGTACGGCGACGCTCCCGACAACGCCCATAAGGGCTTTGAGAGCTTCGTCGGTCTGATGGATGAATTTCACCCCCGTTACCTGATCCACGGCCACGTGCACCAAAGCTACGGCCACGGCCACCCCCGCACCTATCAGTGCGGCGAAACCACCGTGATGAACGCCGTGGGCTGGCATATCCTGGAGCTGGACGTGCCCCAGCCCCCCGAGGCCAAGGGGATCAGGCGGATATTGGAGAAGCTGAAAAAGCAGAACTGAGAGGGGAATTTCTGTTTTCTTTTGCTTATTTTTCTTACTTATAATGGGCCTGATCACTGAAAAAGGAGGCCCGCGCCATGCCTGACGCCGACGTGCTGCTTTTCTTCGACGCCCATCCCGGGGCGCTGCCGCTGTACGAGGCCTTTATTCAGACGGTGCAGCGCCAAACGCCCCAGGTTCGGGTGCAGACGCACAAAACGCAGATTTCCCTTTATGGCCGCCGCCTGTTCGCCTGCGTGTCCTTCTTGCCCGTCCGTCGGGCGGCGAACAGGCCCAGGGATTACATCACCGTCACCTTCGGCCTGCCCTATCGGGTGGAGTCCCCCCGCATTGATGCCGCCTCCGAGCCGTATCCCCACCGCTGGACCCACCATGTGCTCATCGCCCGTCCCGAGGAAATCGACGGCGAGCTGATGGGCTGGGTCCGTGAGGCCGCGGCGTTTGCGGATAGAAAATAAGTTAGCGCCAGTTTCAAAATTCAGAAAGCTGCATTTTCGAGCATATCAGCCTGCGCTTCCGCGTTGCTTTTCCTCGATTTAGCCTTCGGCTCCGTGGCCTGCCAGCCCGCCCTTGCTAAAAATGACCCACAGAATCATTTTCAGCGAGGGCGGGCCGGCAGGCCACGGTCGGTACTACCTCCCTGATGGGAGCTCAAACGCAGTCCCCGTCACATCATCCGTTCTCTGCCCACGCGCACGTTATCCTGCATGCGGTCCCGCAGCTCGGGCACGGGGTGCTCGGCGGTCTGCCAGCGGTAGTCGCGGCCATGGGCGGCGATGTAATCAGCGATGACGAAATGGGTGGGCGTCTGGCCCTCGGGGGTGTTCAGGGCGCGCTGGAAGGTGAAGAAAGGCGAATCGTTGGGCAGCTCCTTTTCGGGCAGATAGTTTTCCAGCCGGCTGGTGTAGCCCGCCTGGGTGGACAGGATGCCGCGGATGTAGGCCACGTTTTCGTGAAGCCTGAGCAGCTCCGGGAAGGCGCCGTCCGGGATCACCTGCTGCCAGTCCTTCTTTTCGTACTTTTTGAGCAGGTCGGCGGCGGCGTGCAGATGGGCCACCTCCTGGCGGAAGTGCTCCTCCCACACCCGCTTGATGCGGGCGTCGGTCTCGTCCATATAGCAGCTGTAATATAGGTAGCATTCGGTGTATTCGTGGTTCAGCAGGCTCTCCAGCATGGTGGCCCGGGGATCCATCAGGCTGCCGTACTGGGTCACGTGCTGCTCCTCGATGAGCCCGATCTCCTGGTACAGCCTGCGGCCCACGTCCGTGGGATAGAGAGCGCAGGTGTTCATGTAATAGTTCATGGTCTGCTGCTCGGCGGCGGTGATGATGGCCGTGTGCAGCTTGGTGAGCGGATGGGCGGTCTTGTTGTCGATGTAAAAGCGCACGTTGTCCGTGGGGTGGCGGTGCTCGGCGATGGTGGGCCGGCCCGGCATGATCTCGGTGTAATGCCCCACCAGCTGCTCCGCCCGCACGCCGCTCTCCTGCTCCAGCAGATCGGCATAGCGGTACAGGTGGTCAAAATCCTCCAGCAGCGCGAAGTCCAGCGCCGCCTTGACCATGGGGTCGGGCTCCCGGGCCGCCATGCCCGCCGTCAGATCCACCGCCAATTGCTCGTAGCCGATGGTGTGCTCCAGCACCGTTTCTTCGCAGGGCTTCAGCGCGGCGATGACCTTTTGCTGCTGCTGCTCCACCCGGCGGCTGAGGGCCAGCGCCCGGCGCAGCTCGTTGTCCTGGATGTGCCGCTGGAACTGCTGGGTGAACCACACGGCTTCGTATTCCGTGCCGTTCATCAGAATCACCCGCGCCCGGGTGTAGGGGTCCACCTCCCGGGAATCGTAGGGCTTGGTGTAAAGCTGCTGCCAGGATTTGAAAAAGCTGTCCATCCTGGCAGGCTTCTCTTTGAATGGGTTCATAGGCGCACTTCCTTTCGGTGAGATGGGATTAGGATGGCCCAAAGGGAGGGAAAGTATGCTATACAGAGGAAATGAATAATGAATAATGAATCATTAATTATATAGTAAAAAAGCTGCCCGGAAAAAGGAAAAATATCCTCTTGACGGGCAGCTTTTATCAAACACTCTAAATTAATTATTCATTGTTCATTCTGTGTGCTGCGCAGCCTCCCGCCGTTCTCCATGATTTTTACAAAATTATTACAATTTGCGCCTCCTTATTATTGACATTGTAAATCTTTTGTCATAAAATAACACTGTATAGGTATGTAACAGGAGGCTGCCTCATGTTTTTGAAGGTTTTGAAACGCGCCGTCGCGGCGCTGCTGATCTGCGCGCTGCTCATGTCCCAGGCTTTGGCCGTCACATATCCCACCCAGGGCAAGGTGACGTCTGCGGCCGTGCTGCGGAAGAGCGCATCGGACAGCGCGGATTCGCTGGGCAATCTGCCCGTGGGCAACGCGCTGTACATCACGGGCGAGACGGGCAGCTATTACATTGTGGAATATGACGGCGTGATGGGCTACGTGCGCAAGAGCGCCGTGGAGCTGGACGCCTCCGCCACGTCCAATATGCCCACGGCGGAATACGCCGCCCGCTATGCCGCCCTGTATAAGGGCAGCGAGGGCCAGGCGGTTTACGATCTGCAAAGCGCGCTGATCGAACTGGGCTTCCTGTCCGGCAAGGCCGACGGCATGTACGGCGCCAAGACCGGCAAGGCCGTGGCCGCCACCGACAGCGCCGACGCCGCCACCCAGGGCCTGCTGTTTGAGGGCAAGCCCCTGAACGAGAAGGGCAGGGCCCAGGAGGTCACCGTGGCCCCCACCGTCACCGGCTTTCCCCTGAAAACCGGCAAGTCCGGCGAACTGGTGCGCCGGGTGCAGGCCGCCTTGGCCGCCCTGGATTACTACACCGGCGCGCAGGACGGCAAATACGGCGCCGGCACGGCCAACGCCGTCAAGAAATTCCAGCGGAAAAACGGCCTGACGGCCAGCGGCGCCGCCGACGCCGACACCCAGATCGTGCTGTTTGGCGACGGCGCCATCTCTGCCCGCGCCACCGCCACGCCCAAGCCCACCGCCACGGCGGTGCCGCCGGTGATCGGCTGGGAGAACGGCAACGTGGCCAACGAGGCCGTGTATCCCTTCCAGGCCGTCACCCTGGACAGCGTGAACCTGCGCAAGAAGGCCAGCACCGATTCCGCCCGCCTGGTCACCGTGCCCAAGGACACCACCCTGACCATCCAGGCCATGCAGGGCGACTTCCTGCAGGTCACCTATCAGACCAGCAAAAAGACCTATTCCGGCTACGTGATGACCGCCTATGTGGACGTGCCCGCCATCTATCTGGGCGGCAAGGAGCTGGCGGCGGACGCCGAAGCCGAAAGAAAATATACCGCCATGAGCCAGGGGGCCAGCGGCATCGCCGTCACCGCCCTGCAGGACGCCTTGAAGGAGCTGGGCTTCTCCTCCGCCGCCTCCACCGGCTATTATGACAACGCCACCGTGCTGGCGGTCAAGGCCCTGCAAAAGAAAAACGGCCTGCTGCAAACGGGCATCGCCACCGCCGAGCTGCAAAAGCTGATCTTTGAGGGCAAGCCCCAGAACAGCAAGGGCGCCAAGACTGCCGTGGCCGTGCTGCCGCCCATCGAGGGCGTCACCATGCGCTCCGGCGACACCGGCTACCAGGTGAGCGAGCTCCAGGAGCAGTTAAAGACCCTGGGCTTCTATGAAGCCGCCGTCAACGGCGCTTATGACGCCGCCACCGTGGCCGCCGTGAAAGCCTTCCAGAAAAGGAACAACCTGACCGTCAACGGCGTCACCGACAGCAAGGTGTACGACGCTTTGCGGGTCATCCTGCTGCCCACTGCCGTCATCGCCACCGCCGCCACCCCCGCTCCCTCCGCCATCACCGCCGACACCGTGGTGGTGCTGCGCCGGGGTACCCGCGGCCTGGCCGTCACCCGGGTGCAGCAGCAGCTGGTGGTCCTGGGCTACTATAACATCACTCCGGACGGCGTGTACGACGCCGACGACATCGCCGCCGTGAAAGCCTTCCAGCAGAAGAACAACCTGAAAGCCGACGGCGTGGCGGGCCTGGAGACCCAGCAGTGGCTGTTCAGCGGCAATGCCCTGAGCGCCAGCGCCACGGCCACCCCCAAGCCTGCCGCCACCCCCACCCCTGCCCCCACCGCCGTGCCCAACACCAACACCACCTTGCAGATCGGCTCCTCCGGCGCGGAGGTCAACCTTTTGCAGGCGCGGCTGACCATGCTCAAATACTTCAGCGATACCATCGACGGCAAGTTCGGCACCAAAACCGCCGCCGCGGTCAGCGCTTTCCAGAGCCAGAACGGCCTGACGGCGGACGGCATTGCCGGTCCCAAGACCCTGGCCGCCATCTACGCCAATAAGGCTAAGGAAGCCGCCGCCGATGCGCAGGCCACGGCGGAGCCCACCTTGAGCAAGGCCGCCGCCATGCATATGGGCAGCGCGGGCGCCGAGGTTCGCGCTCTGCAGCGGGCCCTGATCAGCCTGGGCTACCTGACCGGCGCGGCCGACGGCATCTACGGCACCAAGACCTATCTGGCGGTGAAGGCCTTCCAGACCGCCGCCAAGCTGACCGCCGACGGTATGGCGGGTGAGGCGACCCTCAAGGCCCTGGAGAGCGCCCAGAAGAAGAGCACCTCCACCGCCGCCGCCAGCAGCACCCCGGCCACCGCCGTGGTGACGGGCACCGTGTTCAAGGCTCCCAGCGCAGCCGAGGTGCGCTTTGCCGACTGGTACAACGAAACCCGCGCCCAGGCCAAGCTGATGCCGAAAGCCATCATCTATGACTATAAAACCGGCCTGCACTACAACGTGAACATGTTCTCCTTCGGCAAGCACTGCGACGCCGAGCCCATCACCGCCAGCGACACCGCCATCATGTACCAGATCATGGGCATGAACAACTGGACGGCCCATGCCGTGTGGGTGATCTTCAGCGACGGCAAGGTGTATATGGCCTCCACCCACAGCCATGGCCACGAGGTGGACAACATCTCCGGCAACAACCTGGACGGCCACATCTGCATCCACTTCCCCCGGGAGATGACCGACGCCGAAAAGCAGAGCATGCCCTACGCGCTCAGCCACCAGCAGGAGATCCTGCGCGGCTGGGAAGAGACGCAGGCGATGATCAAGTAAACGAATTAATAATGAATAATTCGATAGTGCTTGCGAAGATTACGGCAAGCAATGGAATTATTAATTATTAATTATTCATTATTCATTATTAATTTGGCTCACACCCAACAACCAAGAAAGAGGACACCTGCCAATGTTAAGCATTGCCATCGACGGCCCCGTGGGGGCCGGAAAATCCACCGTAGCGGATGAAGTGGCCCGTCGGCTGGGCATATTGCATCTGGACACCGGGGCCATGTACCGGGCCGTGGGCCTGGCGGTGGTGGCCGCGGGCATCGACGTGCAGGATGAAGCCACCGTGACGGCCTTGTGCGAAAAGGGCGGCGCCCACGTGGACGTGCGCTATGAAAACGGGGCCCAGGTCACCCTGGTCAACGGCCGGGACGTGACGGGCAGCCTGCGCAGCCAGGAGGCGGGCACCGCCGCCAGCGCCGTCAGCCGCTATGCCGCCGTGCGCCGCATGCTGGTCAAGCGCCAGCAGGAATTGGCCCGGGAGCAGCCCATGCTGCTGGACGGCCGGGACATCGGCACCGTGGTGCTCAAGGACGCCACCGTCAAGGTCTATTTGACCGCCTCCCCCGAGGCCCGGGCCCAGCGGCGGCTGAACCAGCTGCGGGAAAAGGGCCAGGACGCGGACTTCGGGGCCATTCTGCATGAGGTCAACGCCCGGGATCACCAGGATATGACCCGCGCCGTCGATCCCCTGCGCCAGGCCGAGGACGCCGTGGTGGTGGATTCCAGCGATTTGAACTTTGAGGAGACGGTGCAGGCTATCCTGCGGCTGGTGGAGGCGGCGAATGGCTGAAAAAAATGAGCGCACGCCGCTGTACACCTTTGCCCGCGGCCTCTTCTGGGCGCTGTTCCGCACGGTGATGCCCATCCGCTATCATAACACGGAGCGGCTGAACGGCCTGGACGCGCCCTACATCATCATCAGCAACCACCGGGCGGCCATCGATCCCTTTGTGCTGGCCGTGCCCGTCAGGCGCTATGAGATCCGCTTCATCGGCAAGCGGGAGATCACCGGCCACAAGCTGGTGGAATGGGCGGTGAAGCAGCTGCACATGATTCCCGTCACCCGCGGCGCCACGGACATGGGCGCCATGCGCGCCTGCTTGTCCACCCTCAAGGAGGGTCACGTGCTGGGCATCTTTCCGGAGGGCACGCGCCATCAGCCCGAGATGATGCAGACCGTGGAATCCGGCACGGGCATGATCGCCCTGCGGGCAAACGTTCCCATCTTGCCGGTGTATATTCATGGCAAGGTGCGCCCCTTCCATGTGACCCACGTTTACGTGGGCGAGCCCATGGAAATTGCCGACATCAAGGCCCAGGGCATGAGCAACGACAGCATCCAGCAGCTGTGCGACCGCATACGGGAAACCTTCTACGGCATGCGGGATCACGCAAATTGTGCAAAATAGACGAAAAATTATTCTGAAATTTGTGCAACAGCCCAGAACTTGCTGATCTGAAAAAAAATTCTCAAAAATCAGCAGGAAAAAAAGGCAAAATGGCGAATTTAAAACTATTGGCCGGTAGTGGGTCAGTGCTCCCGCGGGGACGCGGGAGGAAAGCAAGGGCCGGCAGGAAAACAAGGGGCAGGAGGAAAGCATGACCGTTTCCGTAGCCCGGTACGCCGGCTTCTGCATGGGCGTACAGCAGGCCGTGACCCAGGCCATCCAGGCGGCAAAGCAGGCCGCCGACCAGGGCCTGCCCTGCTGGTCCCTGGGCGAGGTGGTGCATAACCCCTCGGTAACGGAGAGGCTTCGCTCCCTGGGCGTGCGCGTGGCGCAGTCCGTGGAGGAGGCGCAGGGTGGCCTTCTGATCCTGCGCAGCCATGGGGTATCGCCGGATATCCTGGAGCGCTGCCGTCAATTGTCCATCCCCTATGTGGATTGCACCTGCAAGCATGTGCAGGCCCTGCACCGCATCGTGGGGGACTACGCGGACCAGTCGGGCTGCGTGGTGCTGGTGGGCGAGCGCGATCACCCGGAGGTGCAGGGCACCGCGGGGTGGAGCCGCGTACCCGTTCACGTTGTCTTTACCGCCGAGGAAGTGGAAAATCTGCCGCCGCTGGCCAAAGCGCTGGTGGTGTCGCAGACCACCATCCCCGAGGAAAAATGGGAAGAGCTGCTGCCGCTTCTGCGGCAAAAGATCGCCGATCCCAGCTTTCACCGCTCCATCTGCGCGGCCACGCGCATGCGCCTGACCGCAGCCAAGGAGCTGGCCGCTCAAAGCGACGCCATGATCATCATCGGCGGCCGCCGCAGCGCCAACACGCGCAAGCTCTGCGAGGGCTGTGCGCAGATTTGTCCCCATACCATCCTGGTGGAGAGTGCGGCGGAGATTCCGTCTCACTTTATCGATACCCACACCCATCACATAGGAATAGCCGCCGGCGCTTCCACACCGGATTGGTCACTTAAGGAGGTTTTTACTGCAATGAGCGAACTGGAAAACAAAGTGCTCGAGACCGTCGAGCCCGTGGCGAACGAAGCCGCGAAACCCGTGGACGAAAACGACTTTATGGCCAGCGTTGAGGCCTCCATGCGTCGCATCCACAACGGTCAGACCGTGACCGGCAAGGTGCTGCAAGTGACCGAGGACGAAGTCGGCGTGGACATCGGCTACAAGACCGATGGTATCATCAAGCGCAGCGACCTGGTGGACGCTGACGTGAAGGTTGGCGACGAGATCGAGGTCGAGGTCGTCAAGGTCAACGACGGCGAAGGCAACGTGATCCTCAGCCAGCGCAACATCATCAACAAGAAAGCCTGGGACGCCCTGATGGCCAAGTTCGAGGCTGGCGAATATGTTGAAGGTCAGGGCAAGGAAGCCGTTAAGGGCGGCCTGATCTGCATGGTGGACGGCGTGCGCGCCTTCGTGCCCGCTTCCCGCCTGAGCAAGCGCTATGTGGAAAAGATCGATCAGTTTGTGGGCCAGACCATGAAGCTGAAGATCATCGATGTGGACGCCGCCAAGAAGCGCATCGTGTGCTCCCGCAAGGACGTCATCATCGAGGAAGAGACCGCCAAGAAGGCCGCCGCCTGGGAAAAGATCGAAGAGGGCGCGGTCATCACCGGTATCGTCCGCCGCTTTGCCGATTTCGGCGCTTTCGTGGACCTGGGCGGCGTGGACGGCCTGATCCATATCACCGATCTGGCCTGGTATCGCGTGGGCCATCCCAGCGAAGTGCTGCAGATCAACCAGGAAGTGCAGGTCAAGGTGCTTTCTGTGGATCGTGAGCGCGAGCGCATCCAGCTGGGCTACAAGCAGCTGCAGCCCCAGCCCTGGGACAACATCGAGGAGAAGTATCCCGTGGGCCTGATCCTGGAGCGCAAGGTGGTGCGCATCCGTCCCTTCGGCGCCTTCATCGAGCTGGAGCCCGGCGTGGATGGCCTGGTGCACATCAGCCAGGTGGCCCTCACCCGCGTTGCCAAGGTGGAAGACGCCCTGACCGTGGGCCAGGATGTGGCCGTCAAGGTGCTGGGCGTTGATCCCGAGGCCCATCGCATCAGCCTGAGCATCCGCGAAGCCCTGGAAGAGAATGCCTTTGACTATGGCGAAGGCATCCCCGAGGACGCCGCTGGGGAAGAAGCTCCCGCCGAGGAAGCCCCCGAAGCTCCCGTGGAGGAGTAATACTATTCTTCTTCTAAAATCATAACATCTTTGGGCGTCTTTTCCGTTCTGGCGTTGCTTCTCTCCGGTCAACGTAGCGCTGCTACGCCTCCCTTCGTTCAGCTTAGCCAGAACGAAAAATCCATCCCAAATCTGATAAGATTTTAGAACGCGAATAGTATAAAACCTGAAAAATGCAGGCCGCTGAGCGTTCAGCGGCCTGTTTTTGTCTATAATTGCAATCACCAAAAGAAAGGAGCCCGCTATGCGCAGAAAAGACCGCGAAGTCACAAACCCCGAGGAGATTTTGGACATCCTGCGCCGCTGTGACACCCTGCGCCTCGGCCTGCGGGGCGCGGAGTTTCCCTATGTGGTGCCCGTGTCCTTTGGCCTGGAGGTGGAGGAGGGCCGCCCCGTGGTGTATTTCCATTGCGCCCGGGAGGGCATGAAGCTGGACCTCATCCGCCAGGACCCCCGCGTGTGTGTGGAAGGTGACATCTGCATTAAAATCGAGCCCACCGACCACGGCATCACCACCCGCTACGAGAGCGTCATCGGCACCGGCGTGTGCGAAATCCTCACCGATCCCGACGCCTGCGTGCGTGGCCTCAAGGCCATCTGCGACCACTACGGCTATTTTGACTACGACCTGAAAAACTGCCGCGCCCTGCAATTCCTGCACGTGGGCCGCATCCCCCTGGACACGCTGACGGGGAAAAGGAATCTGCCGGTGGGGTGATATTGGTTTTGGTTCGCTGCGTGCGGACAAACAGAAACCAACAAGGAAAATTAATAATGAATAATGAATAATTAATAATTTTATATAGTCAAAAAAGCTGCCAAGCAAAAGGAAAAATAGCCTATTGAATGGCAGCTTTTATCAAACACTCTAAAATTATTCATTATTAATTATTCATTGTTCATTTGCTGATATATTTCTGTTTTCCTGTTCTCCCAAAAACATCCCCTCAGTAGTGCACCACATCCCTTTCCTCCCGTATGCGCCGAATGACAGCCTCCGCCTCCGGCGATTGCAGCCAATCCCAGGTGGTCTGGGGCACCAGGGAGCGCAGCAGGGCGTCGTCGCCATTCTTGATGGCCAGGCGCACGGTGGAGGCGCTGATGGGCTGGCCGTCCAGCTGCTTGCGGGGGATGATGCGGCAATCCAGGCCGGCCTGGGGCAGCGCCTGGGCCATGACGCGGTTATAGAGGCCCGTCACCTGGCTGGTGGGTTCCTCGCCCACATAGCGGGCGGAGATATGCAATCGCTCCGCGATGCGCAGAAAAATCTGCACGTCCAGCCGGGCCTGGCTCTCGATGACCGTCTCCGAATCCTTGAGAAAATAGCTGGGAAAGGTGGCGTTGGAGATCATATAGGGCCCGCAGTCGTGCACCATCACATTGGGCAGATGGGCCACGCCCTGCTGCACCAGGCGCTTGCGCA
>CACWUV010000072.1:0-10406 GCA_902764185.1 uncultured Eubacteriales bacterium | reverse complement strand
ATCCTCGCTGCCCACGAACCGGTGCAGGGCGTCGCACTGGGCCGCCGCAGTTTCCACCAGATATTGATGCCCCAGGGTGAAGGGGTTGGCGTTCATCACGATGGCGGCGGACAGGCCGTCTTCTTTTTTATCCCTCTCCAGCTCCGCCAGATAGCTGGAAAAGCCGTCCCGCCGGTTCTCCATGAACACCAGCCGATCCGGCACCCGGGCGATTTCGTAAAACCCCAGATCGCCGAAAAACTTGGCCGTGCCGGGCTTGGTGTACAGGAACAGGCGAATGTTCCCCCGCCCGGCCTGGTAATCGATCAGGTGGCTGATGATCTCGTTCAGCAGCCCTTCGCCCTGGTGGGCGTGATCCACCGCAAAGCAGCGCAGGGTGTTGCCAAAGCAGCTGCCCGTGGCGATGACGCGAAAATCCTCGTCATAGATGCCGCAGGTGTAATCCAGGTTTTGATCCCGCTGAATCCCCTCCTGGGCCAGCAGCGCGTCCACCTGGGCCATGGCCCGCCTGTCGGTGGCAAAGATCCGGGATACGTAGCTCATCGTCCGTCCTCCTCCAAAAAACGCAGCAGATAGCACAGGGCCAGCAGGTCGGCGCTGCCGCCGGGGGAAAGGTTCTTTTCAATCAGCGCATGATCCAGGGCGGCCACCGCATCCGCGGAAGGCCAGGGCTCCTGGGCCAGCAGCCTTTGGGCGGCCTCCGCCGTCTGCCGCTGACCCGCCATGCCGCCGCGATGGATCACGTTGGTGTCCACGTTGTGGGCCATCAGCGCCAGCAGCGCGGCGCGGCCCGCGTCGTTGAGGTTCAGCCCTTCGGCCAGCCCCGCCCGCAGCTTGGGATAGCCGTATTGCCGCACCAGCGGGAAGCCCCGCTCCGCCTCGCCGCGCACTCCGGTGATGCCCTGGGCCAGATACAGCCTTTGGCCGAAGGTGCGGGCGGTCTCCGCCGTCAGACCGGCGAAATCCCGGGCCGTCAGGCCCGCCGTCAGCGCGGCGCATTCGTCCAGCAGGCGGTCCGCCTGCCAGTCCGCCCGGTCCAGCCTGCCCGCCGCCGCGCACAGGATACCGATGGAAAAGATGGCGCCCCGGTGGGTGTTGACCCCGCCGGTGGCTTCCAGCATGACGCCCTCCGCCATGCGCCCCGGCAGGCGCAGAGCCCCAAAGGCTTCCGCCGCCGACGGCGCTTCTTCGCCAATGCGCGCGCAGTCCGCAAAATAGGGCTGCAAAGCCGCGGTGCTGGCCGCGAAGGTAAAGATGTCCATGTCCCGGTGGCTGCCGTTGTTCAGCCGGTCCACCAGGCCGGGCTTGGGGGTGGTGAGCACCTCGCACAGCAGCGCCTGGCAGGCCAGCCGGGCCACGGTCTGCCGCTTGTCCTGCCGGACGGCTTGGGTCAGGATGCCGTCCACCCGGGCGCGCAGCGCCGCCACGGTGTGGGTGCGGGACCGGGCGCAGGCCTTGGCTTCCCCGCCGCAGATCAGGCAGGCGCGCTCGGGCAGGCCGATTTCCTGGCGCTCCACCTTGCTGCCGTCGAGCCGCAGCACGTCCATGTCATAGAGCCGCCCCACCTCGTCCGCCTGCTCGATGTCCGCCGTCATCCCCTTGATCTCCAGCGCCCCGGCGGGCAGCACATAAAAGGCTTCGCAGCCCGTAAAATCCAGGCGCTCTTCCTGGTGCAGCGGGGTGACGCCCAGCCGCAGAAACCCTTGGCGCAGCCGGCGCTGGCCCAGCCGGAAGCCCTGGCGAATCAGCGGGCTGTCCTTTTCCGGGCCGGGGATATTCAGCGTAAAGCACAACAGCGTCTGGCGGTATTCCGCCAACAGTTCCCGCTGCCGCTGCGCCCGCCGGTCGCGGGCTTCCATCATATCCTGTACTGTTACGTCCATGGCCGCACTCCCTGTTTTTATTCCATCAGCACCTTCACCTGCCGCACGCGCTCCCGGATAAAATCTCCCCACACGGTATTGTCCAGGTAGGGCTGGCCTTCGTGGGTGTAGGTCCCCGCCCGGTCCAGGATTTCAATCTGGTTGGGGTGGCTGGGCAGGGCGATGTCCACGGGCATTGCGGCCACCTTGTCGGCGTCCGCCAGAAAGCGCTCCCGCAGGTCGGGGGTCAGATAGGCGGAGGTGGCGTAATATTTGTCGTTCATGGTGTTTGCGCCCACGCCGCCGTGCATGGCCACGTTGTAGATGTCGCCGGTGACGGGGTTCTTTTCCTGCCAGAAAAAGCTGGTGCAGCCGATGGTGTGGCCGGGGGTCAGCAGGGTACGGATGGCCATGTCCCCCAGCTGGATGGGCGCATCGTCGTCATAGAACCGGTCAATGGTCAGCTCCTGGGCGTGGCTGTCGGGGTCCAGCACCAGGGTTTCCTTCGGGCATTCGGCCAGAAATTTGGCGTCCTCCCGGGACATATACAGGGGCGCGCCGGTCATTTGGCGCAGGGCGGCCGCGCCGCCGATGTGGTCAAAGTGGGCGTGGCTCAGCAGGATCATGCGGATGTCGCGCATTTCGTGTCCCGTCTGGTGCACGGCGTCCACCAGCAGATACAGGCTTTCGGGGATGGCGGTATCCAGCAGGATGCAGCCGTCCCCCGTGTCGATCAGATAGGCGCCCACCCAGCTCTGGCCGGACACATACCAGGTGCGGGGCGACACCTGAAAGGCGGGCACGGCCAGCTTCCAGGGGGCGTGAGCCAGGGTGCGCACGGGGTCCTTGGGCGGCGGAGTGCAGCGGAAAGGCATAGGAATGATCTCCTTTCAATTGTGGATGGATGGCTTATTATACCACGGGGCGGGGCGGGAGCGCAACAAAGGGCGGCAAAGGGGATGCAAAACGGCGCCGCACTTGACAGGGTTAGCTGGGAATGTTATACTAAGTTGCAGATTATTAATGAAATAAACAATTGGGAGGACGCCTATGTCCCATATCCTGTTGGAAATATGCTGTGGCTCGGCGGACGATGTGATTGAGGCGGCCCGCGGCGGCGCAAACCGCGTGGAGCTGAACAGCAACCTGTTTCAAGGTGGATTGACCCCCACCGTGGGCACCCTGCGGGTGGTGAAGCAGCGGGTTTCCATCCCCGTGATGACCATGGTGCGGCCCCGGGCGGGCGGCTTTTGCTACACCGAGGCGGAGTACGCCGTGGCCCAGGCGGACGCCCGCGTGCTGCTGGAAAACGGCGCGGACGGCCTGGTGTTCGGCTTTCTGCATGAGGACGGCACCATCGACACCGAGCGCACCCGGGAGCTGGTGAAAATCGCCGAGGGTAGGCCCTGCGTGTTCCACCGCGCCCTGGACGTGGTGCCGGATTGGAAGCGCGCGCTGGATCAGTTGATCGAATTGGGCGTCACCCGGGTGCTGACCAGCGGCCAGCAGAGCGACGTGTTTTTCGCCCTGGATACCATCCGCGAGATGATCGAATACGTGGACGGAGCCATCGAGATCCTGCCCGGCGCGGGCATCACCCTGGAAAACGTGCAGAAGGTGGTGGACGCCACCGGCTGCAGGCAGGTGCATCTGGCCCGCCATCGCGCCATGCCAGACCCCTCTGTCAACAACAACCGCAGCATCTATTACGGCGGCGCGCTGTATCCCCCGGAGGACCGGTTTGACGTGACGGACCGGGACTATGTGGCGGCGGTGCGCGGAAAGCTGGGATAAAGTATGATCGCCATTATCGGCACCTGGAAAATGAGCAGCGAAGGGGTTTTTGAGGCCCACCGCATGCTGAAGGACGGCGCCTGCGCCGGAGACGCCGTGATCCACGCCGTTACCCGCGTGGAGGATGAGCCCGGCTTTTGCTCCGTGGGCTATGGCGGCCTGCCCGACCGGGACGGCCACGTGATGACCGACGCCGCCTTTATGGACGGCGCCACCCTGCGCATGGGCGCCATCGCCAGCGCGGAGAACATCAAAAACCCCATCCTGGCGGCGCGGCTGCTGTGCGGCCGGGAGACCAACTGCCTGCTGGCCGGGCGCGGCGCGGAGCTGTTTGCCATCCGCCACGGTTTGGCCATGCGGGATATGCGCACCGAGGAGTGCATGCGCCGCTGGCGCCAGGCCACCCAGCAGCGCCCGGAGCGCCTGACCGCCTACACCGGCCACGACACCGTGTGCGTGCTGGGCCTGGACGAAGCGGGACATCTGGCGGCGGGCGTCAGCACGTCGGGCCTTTTCATGAAGGATCCCGGCCGGGTGGGCGACAGTCCCATCATCGGCTCGGGCTTCTATGCCGACGACCGCTACGGCGCGGCGGCAGCCACCGGCCTGGGCGAGGACATCATGCGCGGATGCCTGAGCTACGAGGTAGTCAGCCGCATGAAGCGGGGCCAAAGCCCTTGGGACGCCTGCCGGGAAGCCCTGCGGGAGCTGAGCGCCCGCAAGATCGAGCTGGGCGAGGACGCGGGCAACATCAGCCTCATCGCCCTGGCTCCCGACGGCAGCTACGGCGCAGCCACCACCCTCAGCTGCTTCCCCTTCGCCGCCGCCAAAGGCGACGGGCACGACCTCTTCGCCACGGACAGCAGCGGCAGCGTGAAGGCCGTGACGGAAGAAGAAATTGAAGGCGTAGACTGAGACGATCAGATCCTTCGACTTCGCTCCGCTCAGGATGACATCCGGAGCGGGCGGCATCTTTCAATGTCATCCTGAGCGAAGGCTCTGAAGCGGACATGCTTAAACCGGATATAACGCGAAAAGCGTTTATCAAAATAAAAAGGAGGAATCCAATCATGAAGAAACTGCTTGCTATCGTGCTGGCTGCCGTGATGTTCGTCCTGCCCTGCATGGCCATGGCCGACGAATTGACCATGGGCTCCTGGCGCACCGACGACGTGGAACAGGTATCCGCTCTGCTGGCCAAGTATGAAGAGCTGACCGGCGTGAAGATCGTGTTCCAGCCCACCGTATCCACCCAGTACAACGCCACCCTGCGTCAGCAGCTGGACGGCGGCATCGGCCCCGACCTGTTCTACAGCCGCACCTTCTCCACCGGCGCGGAGCTGAGTGAGAACGGCTTCAACGTCGTGTGCAACGACATCCCCGGCGTGAAGGACAACTTCTCCGATTCCGCCCTGGGCGGCTTCATCGACAAGGATGGCAACATCTTCGCCGTGCCCTTCGCCGCTGTGAGCCACTTCGTGTACTACAACAAGGCCATCTTCGCCGAGAACAACATCGAAGTGCCCACCACCTTTGAGGACTTCCTGGCCGTGTGCCAGCAGCTCAAGGACGCCGGCATCCAGCCCCTGTCCAACGGCATCGCCGCCAACTGGGACATCCTGGAGTGCGTGCTGTGCGGCATGATCCCCAACTACATCACCACCGAAGAGCGCCTGGCCTATGAGTCCGGCGAGCGCAAGCTGAACGACGAGACCTTCGTGCGCGTCCTCAGCGACTTCGCCAAGCTGGTGCCCTACCTGCCCGAAGCCTTCGCCTCCATCGACAACGACAACGCCAACGTGATGTTCGGCCTGGGCCAGAGCGCCATGCTGATCGACGGTTCCTGGTCCTACGGCACCCTGGCCGGCGACGATTATGACATCGACGTGGGCTTCTTCCCCATCCCCGCTCCCGCCGGCATGACCCAGGGCTTCAGCCTGCATCCTGACTTCGGTATCGCCGGCAACGCTGCCTCCGCTCATCCCGAAGAGGTGAAGGCCTTCCTGCAGTGGCTGGCTTCCGTCGAGGGCGCCACCGAGGCTGCCAAGGTCATTCCCGACGGCTTCCTGCCCCTGATCAACGCTGACGTTGCCCCCGAGGGCAGCATCATCGCCGCCATGAACGCTGTTGGCGAGGGCAAGCCCTCCGACATGCGCTTCGTCTGGAACATGATGGCGCTGTACACCCCCATGGTGGACCAGCTGAACGCCATCTGCCGCGGCGAGCAGACCCCCGAGGGCGCGGCTGACGCCATCAACGCCCTGTGGGAAGCTGAGCTGGCCAAGTAATATCGGTTATGTCCCCGGCAGGGTGGGCTGCGGCCTGCCCTGCCCTTTCTTCCATTTTTCAAAGGCTTTTGTAAGGAGTGAACCCTTTATGACGGCAAAATCCAAAACGATGCAGGCCTTCCAGGGCGGCAAGACCATCAAGCCCGGCGGCGTGTACTGGATGCGCTATATCATTCCGGCGCTTCTGTTCTACGTGGTCTTTATGGCCTATCCCATGCTGGACTCCGTGCGCCTGTCCCTTTACGAAGGGACCGCGGGAGAGCGCGCGTTTGTGGGCTTTGCCAATTATGTGCGCCTGTTCACGGACGAGGTGGTCTCCAAGCGCTTCTGGAACGCCTTTGGCAACAACTGGATCTTCTTTGCCTACCACATGATCCTGCAAAACGCCCTGGGCATCACCTTTGCGGCCATATTGACCAACCGCACCATGAAGGGACGCCAGTTCTATCAAACCCTGATCTTCATTCCCTGCACCGTGGCCGTGCTGGTCACGGGCTACCTGTTCAAAATGATGATGAATCCCCAGTGGTCCAAGGCGCCTCTGGAAAAGATCGGCCTGGGCTTTATGGTGCATTCTCCCAGCGGCTGGCTGGGCGATCCCGGCACGGCGCTTTCCGCCGTCTCCCTGGTATCCGTGTGGCAGTGGGTGGGCATTCCCACCATGATGTTCGTGGCCGCCTTCCAGGGCATTGACGACGACCTCATCGAAGCTGCTTCCATCGAGGGCGCCACCCCCTGGCAGCAGTTTACCCGCATCCGCATCCCGCTGATCATCCCGGTCATCGGCATGGTGGCCATCATGACCTTCGTCAGCAACTTCAACGCATTTGACGTGGTATTTGCCATGGAGACCCTGGACGGCGCGCCCAACTACTCCACGGACCTCATCGGCACGCTGTTCTATCGCTACGGCGTGGCGGGCCAGCATCCCGTGGGCATCCCGGAGCCCGGCGTAGGGTCGGCCATTTCAACATCTATATTCTGTATGCTTTTGTGCGGGGTCATCCCCGTGCTGGTCAAGACCCAGGGAAAGGAGTGAGGCAGGATGGCAAAGGAAAAGAAAACCCGCTCCCTCAAGATCATGAACATGCACATCCCCTATCATATCATCATGATCCTGTGGTCTTTCATTGCCATGTTCCCCATGTGGTTCCTGTTTGTGAACACCTTTAAGGTGAAAAAGGAGATCTACACCAACTTCTTTGGCCTGCCCAGCAAGTGGACGCTGCAAAACTACAAGGCCCTGATGGCCAGCAGCGATTTCTTCGTCTATTTCCGCAATTCCTTCCTGGTGGTGGTCATCAGCCTGTTCATGATCCTGTTTGTGGGCTCCCTGGCGGCCTTCGCCCTGGCCCACTGGCGCAGCAAGACTAGCCGGGTCATCTATTTCTTCTTCGTCATCGGCATGATGCTGCCCATCAAGATCGCCACCATCCGCCTGATCCAGATCATGAAGACCCTTGGCACGCTGAACACCCTCTTCAGCCTCTATCCCGTGTATATCGCCATGGGCCTGCCCACCGCCGTGTTTATCCTGACGGAGTTCATCCACGGCCTGCCGGGCGAATTGTACGAGGCGGGCTACATGGACGGCGCGGGGCGCTTCCGCATCTATTATCAGATCGTCATTCCGCTGATCCGCCCCGCCCTGGCCACCGTGGCCATCTACAACCTGGTGCCCATCTGGAACGATTTGTGGTTCCCGCTGATCTTTATCACCAAGGAAAATCAAAAAACCGTGCTGCTGGCCGTCACCCGCCTGCAGGGACAGTACAGCACCGACTGGCCCAAGGTGCTGACCATTCTGGCCATGAGCGCCCTGCCTGTCATTACCCTGTACCTGCTCATGAGCAAGCAGTTTGTCAAGGGCCTGACCGCGGGCGCGGTGAAGGGGTAATATGGAAAGATAAGATCCTTCGGCTTCGTTGCGCTTCGCTCAGAATGACATTAGAGTCTGTTTCTAAAATGAGGAATGTGCAGTTTCGAGCATAGCAGCCTGTAATTCAAGGCGCTTTGACGATGGTTTACTGGCGGTAAATCGAGGAAAAGCAACGCGGAAGTGCAGGTTGATATGCCGAAAATGCATCTTTTTGAATTTAGAAACAGGCTCTAAAAGAAGCATTTTCCTTTGTTTGTCATCCTGAGCGGAGCGAAGCGGAGGCGAAGGATCTGTTTATTGGAGGTGCCTATGGCCAACATCGCCTGGTTCCGGGAGGCACGCTTCGGCCTGTTCCTGCACTGGGGGCTGTACGCCTTGCCTGCCCGGGGGGAATGGGTGCGCAGCGTGGAAAAGATGCCCGAGGAGGAATATATGCCCTTCTTCCGGGAGTTCCGCGCTCCGGATTTCGACGCCCGGGCGTGGGCGCGGATGGCTCGCCAGGCGGGCATGAAGTACGCCGTGCTGACGGCCAAGCACCACGACGGCTTTTGCCTGTTTGACAGCCAGCATACCGACTTTAAAGCCACCAACACCCCCTTTGGCCGGGACGCGGTGAAGGAATTCGTGGAGGCTTTCCGGGCGGAAGGGCTGCGGGTGGGGCTCTATTATTCGCTGCTGGACTGGCATCATCCCGATTATCCCCACGCGGGCGATCCCTACCATCCCGACCGGGAGCGGCCGGGGGTGACCAATGCAGGCCGGCATTTTGACCGCTATGTGGACTATCTGCACGCCCAGGTGCGGGAGCTGTGCCAGAACTACGGCCGGATCGACATCTTCTGGTTCGATTTTTCCTATGGCGAGCTGCGGGGCGAAGCCTGGCGGGCCACGGAGCTGGTGAACATGGTGCATGAATACCAGCCCTGGGCACTGATCGACAACCGGCTGGAGGTCAGCGGCGAGGGCTTCGGCAGCCTGGTGACGGGCCATCCCACGGCCTACAGCGGCGATTTCGTGAGCCCGGAGCAGATCATCCCGCCCGAGGGCATTCGGGACGTGAACGGAAACGACGTGCCCTGGGAAGCCAACTTTACCATGAACAACAACTGGGGCTACTGCGAGGCCGACCGCCACTTCAAGCCCGCCTCCATGCTGATCCGCAAATTGGTGGAGTGCGTCAGCAAGGGCGGCAACATGCTGGTCAACGTGGGGCCGGACGCCCGGGGGCGCTTCCCCCTGGAGAGCCAGCGCATATTGCGGGAGATGGGCGAGTGGATGGCCGTGAATGGCGAGAGCATTTACGGCTGCGGCAAGGCCGGGCTGCCCAAGCCCGAGTATGGCCGCCTGACCCGCAGGGGCGACACCCTGTACGTGCACATCCTGGACGCGCCGGTGGGCTACGCCGCCGTGCCCGGGGTGGAGAAGGGGCGGGTGCGCGCCCGGTGGCTGCACAGCGGCGCGGAGGCCCGCATCGCCGGGGACTGGATTTGCGGCAACTATCCCGATCACACCTTCCTGGCGCTGGGCCCGGAGCCCGTTTTGCCCGATGCCGCGGACACGGTGATCGCCGTCAACCCCGTCAAAGCGCCCTGAAAGAAGTAAATTTCTGTCAAAATTATGTCGAAATAAAAATTTTTTTCGAAATTTGTAATTTTTTCGTAATTTTTTACTTGCATCCGAGGGCCTATATGGCATATAATAAAGGCTGAATCGAACTATCCATTTTTTTAAGCGGATATGAAACATAAGAAGGATGGTTGGCAATGATGAAGAACTTGAAGCGATTGATCTCCCTGGCGCTGTGCCTGATCCTGGCACTGGCGGCGATCCCGGCTCTGGCGACGGATACAGTCACGGTGCCCATCACCAGCGTCAACGTGCTTACCTCGACGCTGACGCTGCGCATCGGCGGCGCTGAGCAGCTGAACGTCACCGTCAGCCCGGGCAACACCACCCAGACGGGCGTGTATTATACGTCCAGCGATTCAACGGTAGCCTCGGTTTCCAATACCGGCCTGGTCACGGCCCTCAGGAGCGGCAACGCCACGATCACCGTGACCTCCGCCGCCAACAGCAGCCTGCGCGGCTACTGCGCCGTGTCTGTGCTGGACGCCACCTCCATCAGCCTGGATAAGACCAACATCTCTCTGCAGACGGGCTATACCAACTACCTTACGGCCACTGTCTCTCCCTCGCAGATCGCGGCCAAGGGCGTGACCTGGCGCACCAGCAACCCCTCTGTGGCGGCGGTGTCCAATAACGGCTCCACCAGCGCCACCGTTACGGGCATGGGCCTGGGCGTGGCCACCATCACCGCCACCACCAGCGACGGCATGTCCGCCAGCTGCACGGTGACCGTGGGCGTGCCGGTCAGCGAAGTGTACATCACCTATACCACCGCCACCGCCTCCACCGGCAAGACCGTGCCCCTGTCCGCTTCCGTGTCTCCTGCCAATGCCACCAACCAGGGCATCAAATGGAGCTCCAGCAACACCAACGTGGCCACCGTCAATGATTCCGGCCTGGTCACCACCTGGTGCGCGGGCTATGCCACCATCACCGCCACCGCGGCGGACGGCAGCG
>CACWUV010000071.1:7709-19184 GCA_902764185.1 uncultured Eubacteriales bacterium | reverse complement strand
ACGGCTGCGGCTGCTGGAGACCTTCATCCTGGTGAGCCATGACCGGGACATGCTGAACCGTCAGTGCAACCGCATCCTGGAGCTGGAGAACGGCGGCATCACCAGCTATGAGGGGAATTATGACGATTATCTGACCCAGAAATCCCAGGCGCGGCAGCGGGCCATGGCGGAATATACCCAGTATATCGAGGAGGTAAACCGGCTGACCGGTGCGTACCGGGAAAAGAAGGAAAAGGCCCGCAAGCTGGACAAAAAGCCTCGAAACATTTCTTCCAGCGACGCCAAGGTGCGGGAATTTTCCGCCTCCCACCGCAGCGTGGCCAGCAAAGCCCAATCCATGGAACGGGCCGCGGCCAATATCGAGCAGCGCATCCAGCACATGGAGCGAAAGGAAAAGCCGCGGGACCTGCCCCGCATCCGCCCGGATTTTCGCCTCACTGATCCGCCCCAAGGCCGCGTGATCCTGGAAGCGGAGGATTTCAGCTTTGGCTATCCGGGGGGTGCGGAAATCTTTCGCCAGGCCAGCATGCAGCTGCGGCGCGGCGACAAAGCGGTGCTGCTGGGACCAAACGGCGCGGGCAAATCCACGCTGTTCCGTCTGATCCGAGAGGACGAGACCTTCAAAAAAGCGCCCAAGGCCAAGCTGGGCTTCTTTGAGCAAAACCTGTCTGTCCCGGACGCGGGGCAAACGGTGCTGGAAAGCGTGATGGCGTGCAGCGTGCAGCGGGAGTTCGTGGCGCGAACCGTGCTGGCGCGGCTGCTGTTTTCTGCCCGGGACATCGATAAGCCGGTGAGGGTTCTGTCCGGCGGCGAAAGAAACAGGCTTTGCTTTGCCAGGCTGTTCGTCAGTCCGGTGAACGTGCTGATCCTGGACGAGCCCACCAACTATCTGGACATTCCCTCCATTGAGGCGCTGGAGCAGCTATTCAAAGAATACGAAGGTACGCTGCTGTTCGCGTCCCATGACGCCGCCTTTGTGGAGGCCGTCGCCAATCGGCGGATGCGGATTGAAAACAAGCAAATTGTGGAGCTGTGAGAAAATGGAGGGATAGTGATTTTATATCTACAAACAGAAATTTGACGGGGATTTGATATAGTCTGCTATTAGATCCTGCCGGCCTTCGGCTGGCAGGATCTCGTATTATTATCTCAAATCCCCGTACATTTTCTGCTTATTACTGTCTTCTTTTAAGCGGAGATTTGCTTTGCCAGCGCCTCCAGCGCCTTTTGGGCCGTCTGCAACGCCTGGCCGATGATGTCCAGCTGCTGACGGAGCAGGATGATTTGCTCATAGCGATCATCACGCTCTGGGAGCTTGGGCGTCAGAAACTTGCGCATCATGGAGCCTTCCAGGCCGTTATAGGCCACCAGCGCCCAATCCGCGTTGGTCTCCCCCAGCACCTCCACCGTGGCGCCTAGGGGCACGCGGGCGACGAGGTCATATTGCAGGCCGGGGCCGCTGCGCAGGTTGACGGTGGATCCGCTTTCCGCGGTGACGGTGGCCGTATAGGTTTGCTGTCTTTGGATGAGGCGCAGCCAGGCGCTGTACCGCCAGTCGCCGCGGTTATCATCCATCCGGACGCCGCCGCTGGTGCAATGGACGATGCGCAGCGGCTCGGCCCGGAGCACCACGCCCACATGATAGTAATCCAGCCGGTCCGGGCTGTCCGCGTAGCGGTCGGGCAGATCATAGCCCGCCTCGCCCGGCTCCCGGGCCTTGAACACCAAATCGCCCATTTGGAGGGATGCGTCCCGGCGCAGGCCGTCCGTCAGGAATCGGGCGGTGTAATTGGTGCCGTGAATGCCGGGCCAGCCGACGCCGCCCAGGGCCAGCGCGCCCACGATGAGGCCGATGCAATCGCTGTATCCGTCGGAGCCGTCATGGCCCAGCTTATATCCATGAATGCGCACAGCGTTTTTCAGCACGCAGGTGACAAACTGCAAGGTATCCATAAAAAAATCACCCCGCAGCATGCTATGCCGCGGAGTGAAACAAGGTGCCGTCAGCCTTGGTGCAAAGGCAGTTCCACCGTGAAGGTGGTGCCCACGCCCACCTCGCTCTCCACGCGGATCTCGCCACCATGGAGCATGACCAGCTGGTGCACGATGGCCAGGCCCAGGCCGGTGCCGCCAGCCTCGCGGCTGCGGGCCTTGTCCACGCGATAAAAACGGTCGAAGATGTGGGGCAGGTGCTCCGCGGCGATGCCGGGACCGTTGTCCTGCACCTTGAGCACGGCGCTGCGGCCGGATTTTTGCAGGGTGACCCACACGGTGCCACCTTCCTGAGTGTATTTGAAGGCGTTCTCCATCAGGTTATACACCACCTGCTGGAGCTTGGTGCGGTCGGCGTACATGTCGCAGTCGTCCTGGAGGGACAAAACCAGGGTTTGACCCCGCTTTTCCTTCATGGGCGTCAGCAGGTGCTCGGTGTCTTTCACCAGCCCGGCCAGGCTCATGTTTTCCCGGGACAGCTTGACGTCCTTCACATCCATGCGCACCAGGGTGAGCAGATCGCTGACGATGGAGGACAGGCGGTCGATTTCCCGGTTGATGTCGGTCAAAAACTCCGTGCGCAATCCGCTTTCCATCTCGGGCTGATAGATCAGGGATTCGATGAGGATCTTCATGGTAGCCAAGGGGGTTTTGAGCTCGTGGCTGGCGTTGGAAACGAACTGGTTTCTGGCCTGATCCAGGTTTTCGATCTTCTCGCTCATGGAGTTGAAGGTGCGGGCCAGACGGCGGATTTCGCCGGAGCCCTGCACCTTGACCCGGGTGGAAAAATCGCCCCGGGCCATGCTCTGGATACCCTTTGTCAAGGCGGTGACGGGCTTGGTGATGATCTGGGAAAAGATGAGGCAGAAGAGCACGGCAAAGACGGCCACGACGACGAAGATCAGGAGCATCTGATCCCGCAGCTCATAGAGGTTGCTCATCATGGTCTGCACGGGCGAGGCCAGCAGCAGCACGCCGATGACGTCCGACTGGCTGATGATGCCCGCGGTGCAATAGCCCACCCAGGTGGTATCCTGGGCACGGCTGAACAGGAAATTGCTGATCTTCCGGATTTCGCCGTCGCTGCCCAGGGCGTGCACGCCGTAATCCGCCATGTCGCCCCGCACCAGCACGCTGGCCACCTCGGGATAGGTGATGCGGGTGCCGTTCAAGGCCATGTAGGTATCCACCTGCACCTTGCCGTCCTTATCCAATACCAGCAGCCTGCCGCCCAGTTCGCCGCCGGCGCTGGTGAGCTGGTCGTACAGCGCGTCGGTATCGGAGCGGGCCAAGAGCGGCGCGATGCGCACCGCCAGGCTTTCCACGCTGGCTCCATCCGTGCGGATACGCTGCTCAAACAGATAATCGCCCACCATGCTGGTGAGCGAATTGGCCATAATGGAAAAGGAAACACCCACGATCAGCAGAAAACCCAAGGTAATCTGCCACCGGATGGAAAATATGCCCTTGTCAGTCCTTATCGGTAAAATAGTAGCCCACTCCCCACTTGGTGAAAATGAACTCCGGTTGGGAGGTGTTGCGCTCGATCTTTTCGCGCAGGCGGCGAATATGCACGTCCACGGTGCGGGCATCGCCCATGTAGTCGTACTTCCATACCGTTTCCAGCATGGCTTCGCGGCTGAACACCTTGCCCCGGTTGTTGATGAAGAGCTGCAGAAGGTCAAACTCCTTGGCCGTCAAACGCACTTCCTTGCCGCCCAGGGTGACGGAGCGGTTGACCACATTGACCACCAGGTCACGGACGCGGATGACCTTTTTGTCATCGGCGGCCACGGGCTGGCTGGCCCGGCGCA
Organism: uncultured Eubacteriales bacterium; assembly: GCA_902764185.1. GTDB lineage: Bacteria > Bacillota > Clostridia > Christensenellales > Aristaeellaceae > SFMI01. The sequence goes on along the minus strand of CACWUV010000071.1, from coordinate 15,378 downwards.
GGATATTCTTGATGCGGGCCTTGACCTCCAGGATGTTGAAGGGTTTGGTCATGTAATCGTCCGCGCCGTATTCCAGGCCCAGGATTTTGTCCATATCCTCGCCCTTGGCCGTGAGCATGATGATGGGCACATTGCTGCTCTCCCGGATGCGCTGGCACACCTGGATGCCGTCCAGCTTGGGCAGCATAACGTCCAGCAGCACCAGATCCACGGTATTGGAAAAGAAAAGGTTCAGCGCCTCCTCCCCATCCATGGCGGACAGGGTTTCATAGCCCTCCTGCTCCAGCGTATATTTCAATCCCTTGATGATCAAAGGCTCATCATCCACAAGCAAAATGCGTTTTGCCACGGCTGTTCATTCCTTCCTGTGTATAGCATCAGCGCAATATACACCTATATATTACACCAAATGTTGCAATCAATCAAGTGAATTGAAACATTTTCTACATAATTTGAGCAAATTTTTTTGATTTTTTTAGCGATTTCACAGGATGGAAAGTCAAAGGGCCTCGATTTCGGCGGCGGAAAGCGGCTCAAAGCCCCGCTTTGTCATGCGCAGCACCCGGCCCGGCCACATGCCCATGAGCACGCGGTCGTGGGTCACCGCCAGCACCGCGCCCTCAAAATCCACCATCAATTGCCGCACCACCGGCGCGGACAGCGGCGACAGATTGCGGGTGGGCTCGTCCAGCAGCAGCAAATTGGCGTCCGACAGGATGACACGCAGCCAGAGGAGCTTGGCCTTCTGACCGCCGGACAGGCGGGCGATGGGATGCTCCATCTCGTCGGTGGTGAATTTGAAGGCGCCAAGGTAGGTGCGCAGCTGGGTCAATTGCTCCTTATCGCCCCGGGTGTGCAGATATTGGATGGGCGTCTGGTCCTCCGGCAGCGCCTCTTCATAGCGCTGCGGCATAAGGATGGGGCGGATGTCGCCGCGGCCCGCCAGCTCCTGGGCGATCCGGCGCAGCAGGGTGGTTTTGCCGCAGCCGTTTTCCCCCGCCAGCAGGATCTTTTCCGCCCCAAACAAGGTGAGATTCAAATCCGAGGCCAGCAGCCTTTCCCCCGCGCGCAGCTCCTTCCAATGAAATTCCAGGGTGCGCTTGCCCGCGGGCAGGGAATGATCGCCGGAGAAGGAGGCGTCCAAGGCGTATTCGATGTTGGGCCGCCGGGTTTGATTCTGACGCTCCCGCTCAAAGCGGTGCTCCAGGGATTTGACGGCCTTCATCTTCTTTTTGAGCAGGCGGCCTGTGCCGGGGTCCTGGCGGGACACGGCGTTCTGGGCGTGCTCCACCGCCTGCTGGATGCGCTGGAAGCGCTCCTGCTGGGCGCGCTCCTCCCGGCGCTCCATCTGGGCCTGGGCCTCCTGGCGCTGGATGGCTCCGGCACGCTCCGCCATGTACTGGGCGTAGGGCACGTTGGCCAGCGTCCAGCGGGGTTCCTTTTTGTGGTAGGCCATCTCCAGATGCAGCACCCGGGTGGCGGTGCGGGACAGCAGGGTTTCATCATGGGAGATGAACACCACGGGCAGGCCGCAGGTAAGGATGAAGTTTTCCAGAAAGCGCAGCGTGGGCAAGTCCAGATCGTTGCTGGGCTCGTCCAGCAGCAGCAATGTGGGGTGGCCGCAGAGCGCCAGCAGCAGCCGCAGCTTGACCTTTTCCCCGCCGGACAGGGAGGAAACAGGCTGATCGGCATAGCAGAGCTCCGGCGGCAGCTGCAATTGGGAACACAGGCGGTTCAGTTCCTTGGGCGAAGTCTCCAGAAAGGCCGCCTGCTCCGCGCAGTATGCGTACACCGGCAGGCCGCGGCTTTCCGGCGGAAGCTCCTGGCTGAGATAGCCCAGCGCCTCGCCGGGACAGGCGATCTCTCCGGTATGGGAACAATAGCCTTGCACGCTTTCGGCGTCATAAATGAGCTTGAGCAGCGTGGATTTGCCGTTGCCCTCCTCGCCGATGACGGCCAGGCGGTCAAGGCCCGACACGGTGAAGGACAAATCGTGGATCAGCTCTTTTAAATCCCGCAGATGGGTGACGGACAGATGACGTACGGACAGCATAATAAAAACGCACCTCCTCGGCATGTCCGGGACAGCGCGCAAAAAGACACAGAAAAAAGGCTGGCCTGATACGCAGCGCATCCGTTTTTGACATGCCCAAAACAACCGCTCTCGCGGTCTCTTGTCTTTGTCAAAATCGGATTATTTGCGCATCCTTCCACCCCTTTCTTCAAAGGGTATTGTATCAGCAGTCCTTGGCCGCTGTCAAGCTCAAAATTGATCGGGCACCGGGACGGTCAGAGGCAGCGGCAGCCAATTCCGCAGCAGCGGATGATCGCACAGCGTCAGAGAGGCGGCGGAGAAAAACAGACCGGTGGCCTCCGTCCGCGTCAGCGTCAATTCGGGGCTTTCCGCTGTTTGGCGGATCTCGCAATGCTGCTGATGGATGGAAATATGGTAAACGCCCTCGTTTTCGATGGCGACGCATACGCCGCCATCCAGCATGGAACGGGTTTGGCAGGCCAGGGAAAAGCAGGCGGTCAGCACCCGCTGCCAGTTCAGGATCAGCAGCATCTGGCTGTCCCTGATATCCAGGCTTTCGGCATACCGCTGCAGCGCCGCCATGCGGGAGCGATTGCACAGCGGCACCGTGAAGCAGGCCCGGGAACGGCCGGCCAGCCAAGCCTTGACGGCGGCGTCGGCATCCTCCTCATGCAGGAGCGAAAGCTCCGGCACGTCGTCCCCCTGGGCGTACAGATAGCCCGCAAAAGCATTCTGCCGCAGGAGCGCCCAAAGCCGCCCGCCATAGCTGCGCAGGATCTCCGGCAGACGGTCCCGATCCCGCAGGCAGATAAGGCTTTGCCGGTTGCAAAGCTTATGCACATCGTCCAGGAGCGGGTCCGCGGCATCGGCGATCTCCTGGATCCGCAGCGGCTCCGCCTCCGCCAGTCCCAGCCGCGCGTTCTTGGCGGTGACGGTGAAGAAAGCCTCGGCGCAGCCGTTTTCAAAGCCATAATGGCCATACCGCTGCCGCTGGCCTCCCAGGGCCAGAAAATCCAGCTGCTCCTGCCTGGCCTTTTCGATCAGCAGCGCCATCAGCCGCTGCATATATCCCCGGCCCCGCGCCTTGGGATGGGTGGCCACCGAGCCGACATAGCCCATTTGGAGGGTGTGATCCCCATTCACCCGCAGGGTTTCCGGCAGCAGCGCGATGGTGGCACGAATACGGCCCTTCTCCGCCGCCACCGCATGCAGGCGGCAAAAGCCCGGATGGGCGTACACCTTGGGCAGAAGCGCCTCAAAATCATGGGGCACGCGCACCTGGCTGAACACCAGATTGATGAAATCCAGCAGCTGTTCCTCCTCCTGGGGCAGCGCCATCCGAATCTCCGTCATGCTTTTTCCTCCCTGCAAATGGATAAGCATAGCATACCGCGGTTATCATGGATTGACAAGCCCATTTTTTCTATGTATGATAGGAACGTTTTAAAAAAGTTTACTTTGTTTGGGGGTGACAGCGGATGCATGTACGGTGTATAATAAGGAAGCGCTGGCAAAAAAACGCGCTGGCCGCCTGCCTGCTTCTGCTGGTGCTGCTGGCCTTTCTGTGGCTCCGGCCCGGCAAAGCCGCCGGCGAACGGGCGAAGAAGGCCGCCGAGGGCTTGGATGCCTATGATTTTCAATTGATCTTCCGGCCCGAGGAAAGCACCCTGGCCGTCAGCATGACCCTGGACTATACCAACCGCACCGGAGACGCGCTGGATACCCTGGTGCTGCGCACCTGGGCCAACGCATATCAAAAGGAAGCAACCAGCCCCGCCGCCATCGACGCGCTGTTTGACGCCTGCTATCCCGCGGGGTTTTCCGAAGGTTATCTGACCCTGGAAGGCGTATGGTGGCAGGATCAGGTGGCGGCTGCTTCCTATCTGGACGAGGCGCAAACGACGCTGGCCGTTGCCATCCCTCCCTTGGCGCCCCATCAAAGCGGCAGGCTCACCCTGCGCTGCCAGATCACCGTGCCCGCCTGCGCCCATCGGCTGGGATATTCCCAGGGGATCTGGCAATTCGGCAACGCGCTGCCCATCCTGGCCGTATATGAAAATGGCAACTGGCGCACCGACGCCTATTCCCCCATGGGCGATCCTTTTGTGAGCAATTGCGCCAACTACACTGTGGGGCTCGCCGTACCCGCCGGCTATCAATGCGCCGCCACCGGGACCTGCAAACTGGACAAAAGGGAAAGGGACGGCTGGCACTACACCGTGAACGCCCCCGCGGCGCGGGATTTCGCCTTTGCCCTGTCCCAAAGCTGGCAGCAGGCCACGGCGAGGCAAAACGGCGTTCAGATCGCCGCCTATGCCCCGGATAACCCCAGCAATGCCGCGAAATACGCCGCAAAAGCCTTGAAGGTGTACGAAAAGCTCTATGGCGCCTATCCCTACGAAACCCTGACGGTGTGCGCCATCGACTTTCCCTTCGGCGGCATGGAATATCCCGGGCTGATCTTTGTGAGCCTGCCATATTTCGAAGCGGATCAAAGGGATTCGCTGGAATTGGTGCTGGCCCATGAAGCGGCGCACCAGTGGTTCTACGCCCTGGTGGGCAGCGATCAGGTGAATCAGCCCTGGCAGGACGAAGCCCTGAGCGAATACGCCATGCTGCGCTACGTTCGGCAGGTGTACGGCCAAAACGCCTATGAAAACCTGGTGATCACAAGGGTCCATGCCCCCATGCGGGAGCGCATTCCCCAGCCCTTGACCCCGGCCACGCCCATCACGGATTTCGGCAGTCTGGACGCCTATTTTTCCGTGGTATATGGGCGCGGCGCCGCCTTCCTGCTGGCTGTGGAAGAAATGACCGGCAAATTGGACGCGTTTCTGCAAAAATATTGCGATACCTATGCCTTTTCTTTGGCGTCGCGGCAGGATTTCAGCCTTCTCCTGCGGGAGGTGACCGGGGAGGACCTGACGCCGCTGATGCTGGATTATCTGGATACATTGATGTAAATGGAGAAATAAAATGAAAAAGAGCACCCGTATTCTGCTGTATGCCCTCACCGCCCTGATGCTGCTGGCCCTGCCCTTCCTGATCCCTTCGGGCAGCATGCTGTCCGATTATCAGGATCAGTGGATGGAATGGACCTGGGATATGGAAGGACTGCTGCCTGCTGCCTATGCCGAAACGGCTTCCCTGCCCATTGATTTTACCCCCGGCATGACCCCCAATCCCGACGCCTATACCGAGGAAGGGTACCAGGACGATTCCATCACCGTGACGCTGGAAACCACGGAGGAGGAAGGGGTGGTGTGGCGCATCGCCCGGGTGCACATCGCCGACGCCTCCCAGCTGCGCACGGGCATTGCGGGTAATAAAGTGACCTCCAGCAAGACCTCGCTGGTATCCTCCATGGCGGCCAAATACAACGCCGTCATCGCCATCAGTGGCGACTACTTTGCCAACGATCCCGCCAAGACCAGCTTTGAATACCGTATGGGCCAGAAGATCCGCAGCAAAGCCAACAAGCGGAAGGACATCCTGATCATCGACGAAAACGGCGACTTCCATACCTTCGTCAAATCCGATCCCGACAAGATGGCGGCGGAGATCAAATCCGAAGAGATGATCGTCAACGCCTTCACCTTTGGCCCGGCGTTGGTGAGCGAAGGCAATCTGCTGACCTGCGACACCCAATACGGCTATAACCCGGGCGGCAAGGAGCCCCGCATGGCCATCGGCCAGACCGGCCCGCTCTCCTATGTGCTGGTGCTGGCGGAAGGCCGCAACAAGGATTCCGAGGGCGTGACCCATCAGGAATTGGCCGACTTCATGTTCGATCTGGGCTGCATTGAAGCCTTTAACCTGGACGGCGGCAACACCGCCACCATCGTGTTTAACGGCGACTATTATCAAACGGGCCGCTCCTCCACCAACGAGCGGCCTCAGAGCGACTGCATCTACTTTGCCACCACCGTCGATCCTGCCACCTGGAGCAAATAAGCCATGGAAGAAACACTTTCCTTTTCCCTGCTGGGAATGACCGGTTTCTGGTACGGCGTATTCATCGCCTGGGGCGCGGCGCTGTTTTTGCGCTTCTTTGCCCGGTATTGCCGGATGGAAGGGCTCAAAAGCGGCACGGCGGCACTGTTTTCCGTGCTGTGCCTCCCCTTGGGGCTGATTTGCAGCCGCATCCTCTTTTGCCTGCTGGATTTCCGCTTTCACGGCATGTTCAGCCTGCGCGCGCTGGGCATGTTTTGGGGCGGCGGCTTCTCCATGGTGGGCGCGCTGCTGGGCGCGGCGCTGGCTGCGTGGCTCACGGCCCGGATTCAAAAAATCCCCGCGCCGCCGGTGCTGGACATCCTGATGGCATCCCTGCCCTTTTTCCTCTGCGCCGCGCGGATGGGCGAAGGCTTTACGGAATTGCTGGGCCGCAGCCGTCCCCTGGATACGGCATGGCTGGCCAACAGCTTTCTGGCGCAAAACGACGGCTACGACACCTATCTGCGCACCTATCTGCTGGAAGCGGTGACGGCGGGCATATTGGCGATCTATTTTGCCGCCCGCATTCAGAAAAAGAAAACCGCCCGCGGCTCTCTGCTGCTGGGCATGCTGCTGCTGGGCACCACCCAGACGCTTTTTGAAAGCCTGCGGTTTGACAGCCACATGCGCTATTCCTTCATCAGCATGCAGCAGATTCTGTTTGCCTGCATGTTCGCCGCGGCGCTGATCGTTTACGCAGCCCGCTGCGGCAAAAAGCAGGTGATTGCCGCCGTGGCGGTCTGCGTTCTGGTGACGGGGGGCGCCGTGGGGCTGGAATTTATGATCGACCGATCCAGCGTCAGCAGCGTTCTACTGTATGCCGGTTATGTCCTGCTGCTGCTGCTGCCGGCAGCGCTGGGCCTGCATTACAAAAAAAGGAGCGAAACGCCTTGACAAAAGAGCAAGTGGCGCGCATCAACGAGCTGGCGCGCAAAAAGAAAACCGTGGGCCTCACCGAGGGCGAAGTGCAGGAGCAGGCGGCGCTGCGGGCGCAATATCTGAAGGACTTCCGGGAGGGATTCCGCCAGCAGCTGGACAACACCTACATCCAATATGAGGATGGCACCAAGGTGAAATTGCAGCAGAAAAAGGAGCACTGAACATGCGCCTGACCACCCTGTGCTACATAGAGCGGGACGGCCAATGGCTGATGATGAACCGCGTAAAGAAGCAGGCGGACGAGAACGCCGGCAAATGGATCGGCGTGGGCGGACACCTGGAAAGCGGCGAATGCCCCGAGGAATGCATCCTCCGGGAGGTGCGGGAGGAAACCGGCCTCCAGCTGAAAAACCCTCGGCTGCGCGGCATTTTGACCTTTATCCTGCCCGATTGGGGCGACGAAATGACCTTCCTGTACACGGGAGAGGCAGCGGGCGAGCCTTTCACTGAATGCGCCGAAGGCATCCTGCGCTGGGTGCCTATTGAAGAAGTAAGCAAGCTGCCGCTGTGGGAAGGCGACCGGGTGTTTTTGCCCCTGCTGCGCACAAGGGACGATTGCTTTTCCCTGAAGCTCACCTATGCCCCGGGCGGGGATTTGACCGGCTGCATGCTGGACGGCCGGGATATTACCAAAGAAACGCTGGGAGAATCCAAAGAATGAAGAAGCTGTTCTGCCTGTTGCTGCTGCTGACGCTGCTGCCC
>CACWUV010000071.1:0-7700 GCA_902764185.1 uncultured Eubacteriales bacterium | reverse complement strand
CCGGCCGCTGTACACCGCCACCTCCAAAATCAGCGCCCCCATATACGCCGAGATGGACAAATCCTCCGCCCAGGTGGGGCGGTTCAACGCCGGAGTTTCCATCGACGTGTACGCCATCTATCCCGAATGGCTGGAAATCGGCACAGGCAAAGGCAGGGGCTATATTCCCCGCACGTATCTCTTTGCAGGCAAAGCCGTGGATAAAGAAAGCACCCCGCCCTGGGGCGTGGTATTCTATCAATATGTGGGCCTGACCGGCGCCGCCGGCGCGGACATTCTGACCGCTCCCGCGGCGGGCAGCCCCTCCCTGATCCACTTGGATCCCGGCACCCAGGTGTCCGTGATGGAACTGGAGAATGGCTGGGCCAAGCTGGTCTATTACCGCCAGTACGGCTATATTGACACCAATCTGCTCAGTGAGCTGCTGCCCGTATGCGCCGATCCCGCAAGCGCCACGTCGCGCGCGCCCATCGCCACCTTTACCAGCTATTACGTCACCGATTCCGACGACGAAGGCGTGAGCGGCAAGGAGATCAACATCGGCGTCAACTGCGCGGACATGAACGGCCTGGTCCTGGAGGCCGGGGAATACATGGATTATGACGTGCGCTTCGGTCCCTACGGTCCTCTGAAAAACTATGTGAAGGGCCCGGTGCTGCTGGACAGCGGCTGGGGTCTGGGGCCGGGCGGCGGCGTGTGTCAGGTGTCCAGCACCCTGTATAACGTGCTGCTGCAATTGCCCGGCATCAACATCATCCACGCCCAGCCCCACGGGGCCAGCGGCGTGGCTTATCTGCCGGTGGATATGGACGCAGCCGTGGGCAACGCCTCCCACAGCGTGGACATGATGTTCCGCAACGATTATGATTTTTCCATTCGGGTGGAAGCCCTGGCCCAGCACGGCGCGCTGTTCATCGCCATCTACCGGGTCACGGAGCAATGATCACCCGGTCTCCTTCCTGACAGAGGGAGAACAGCCGGTCCATATCCGCCTGCTCCAAGGCAATGCAGCCTGCCGTCCAATCGGAGGCCGTGCCGCCGCCATGGATGTAGATTTCACCGCCCAGGGGTGTTCCCCAGGGCGGTCTTTTTTGCTGTCGCTGGGCTGTCTCAAAGAGCGCCAGCAGATGTTCGTCCGTGATCCCCGCCGCCTGCGCGTCCCGCAGAGATGGATAGCTGATGCCCAGGGCGCAGCCAAATTTGCCCTCCTCGCGCTTGAGGCAGATATAATAAGCGCCCTCGGGCGTCCTGCCGTCCCCTTCCCGCTCCTTGGGTCCCACGGGATTTTTGCCCAAAGCGATTTTGCATTGCAGCAATGCTTTGCTTTCATCATAAAGGGTCAGATGGCGTGTGGATTTTACAATGATGATCCTTCTCACAGCACGATGTCTCCCGGACGATAGCCAGGAGGAAGCGGCTCCTCCTCCACAAAGGGCAGCGCATCATCCTGGAGCGCCGGCAGGAAAGCCGCGTAGGGCGTGGACGGGAACTCGCTTTCATAGCCGCTGGCGCCAAACCAGCCGCCCTCGTGGGCTTTGAGGTTCAGATCCCGGGCGAACTTGGTGCGGTTGCTGCAATCGTGCACGGCGACGGGCCATTTTTCATCGTCCGCCAGCTTCATGAGCCGCAGACTGATCTCGTGGCTCCAGCTGGGCGAAATATACCCAATGCGGGAGAAATAAAGGGGCTCGCCGGCGTAATTGTCGATGTTGTTGGGATTCAGATGCAGTTCGGCGCAGTTGATGAAATCCAGGCCGGTGGCCAGCACCTTTTGTTTTTGGGGCAGAAAGGCTTCCCAGAAATCCGGGGTCATGGGCGTCTCGATACCCACATAGGGGATGAAGCGCTTGGCCAGCGCCATGGCCTCGATGACGCCGTCGGCGCAATCGCTGGCCCCCAAATTGAAGCGCAGCTCGTCCAGCCCGGCCTCCCCCAAGGCCCGCAGGTTTTCCTCCGTGGCCAGGGTGCCGTTGGTGTACATGTGCTGATGGACCCCCGCCCGATGGAATTTGGCAATGACGCCATAGTATTTTTCGATCTCCATGAAGGGCTCCAGGTACACGTAGGCAATGCCCGTGGGCTTCTTCTGGATGGACAAAAGCAGATCTATATCCTCCTCATAAAACCGGGTGCCGCCGATCTCCCACAGTCCCTCGCCAATGGGCGGCTGGCAGTCCAGTTCGCCATAATTATAGCAGAACGCCGTTGCCCAGCAGGCAGCTTTTGCAGCCCCGGGGAAATTTATCCTCCGGGCCCACATAATACGTGCGGTCATTCAGGGTTTTCAGGCCGGAAATGTCCGCCCGCAGCCGGGCGTCCCGAGCGTTCACCGCCCGTTCGATCTGGGCAAAGGCGGCGAGAGCGATCTCCTGCTGGTGGGGCATCAAGGGCTCGTCCTCCGGCAAAGCGGCAAAAAACTGAAACCACATGCGGGCGTCTTTCTTGGAAATCTTCATGCGTTCATCCTCCACGGTTGTTCAGCCTATTATACCATGGAACGGGGCGGTTGTCATGGGAAACCGGGCATGGTATAATAAAAAAGTGGGAACGGATGGGCGTTCCCCCATCTAATCAACATTTCACTGAGGAGCCAGGCCCTTGAACATCTATTTTGCCCCCATGGAGGGTGTGACGGACGCCATTTTTCGCCGAGTGCACCGCAGGCATTTTGACGGGGTGGACAAGTATTTTATGCCCTTCATCAGCCCCACCAAGTCCATGACCTTCACCCGGCGGGAGCAGTTTGACATGAGCCCGGCGCAGAATGCGGGCATGCCGGCCGTGCCGCAGATTCTGTGCAACAGCGCGGCCTCCTTCAATGAACTGGCGATCCTGCTGCGGGACATGGGATACCGGGAATTGAACCTGAACCTGGGCTGTCCCTCGGGCACGGTGACGGCCAAGGGCAAGGGAAGCGGCCTGCTGCGCACGCCGGACAGGCTGCGGGAGCTGCTGGACGGCATATACGCCCATCCGGTGCTGCCCATCTCCATCAAGACGCGGATCGGCTATGAATCAGCGGAGGAATGGCCGCGGCTATTGGCGATCTTTCGGGATTACCCCTTCAGCGAGCTCATCGTGCATCCCCGGACGCGGCAGGAATTCTATAACGGCACACCGCACCGGGAGGCCTGCGGGCTGATGGATTTTCCGTATCTGTATAACGGCGATATTTTTTCCGCGCAGGATTATGAGGCGATCACGCAAAAAAGCCCCCGCGTGTCCGGCGTGATGCTGGGGCGAGGGCTGGTGGCCAATCCGGCCTTGGGACGGAAGCTCCGGGGCGGCGCGGAATTGACCATGGAGGAGCTGCGCGTTTTCCACGATGATCTGTATGCCGAATATTTGCGGTATTGGCCGGAGAGCGCCGTGGTGGGCAGGATGCACCTGATCATCAAATATCTGTGCTCCTGCTTTGAGGAGACGGGCAGCGTGCGGCGGGCGCTGCGCAAGGCCCGCAGCGTGGAGGAATACAACGACGCCGTGTATCGGCTGTTCCACGAATGCGCCTTCAAGCGGGAGCCGGTGTTCGATGTGAACGTCCTGCTGGGACGGGATCAGAAGATGTAATCCGTGATGCAGTCATACCAATGCACATAGGTGAGGCCGTTCGCCGTCAAGCGCTCGTTTTGGGGCAGGATCTGGCTCCACGGGCGCTTGTAATTTTCTATTTGCCAATCGTCCCGGTTGAAGCGCCGCCACAGGATGGTGCGGCCCTTTTCATCCACAAATTGCTCGCTGACCACCCCGTCCTGATAGGTATAGCAATCCATGACGCACACGGTATCATAGGTTTTGCCATTCATGATCACCGCGCAGCGGCCCACCACGTCCAGCAGAAAGGGCTTATCCCGGGTGATGATCACGCTGCCCTGGCGGGTAATATCCCCCTTGGGCGCAAGGCGGATCTCGTTGCCGCAATTCTCCTCGCCAAAGCCCCAGTTGTTGAGGAAGGCGTCGCCATCCAGGAAGGTGTAATATTGATGCACGCCGTCCTCGGTGTGGCTCTCGGCCAGCAGGCGGCAATGGGTATCGGTCAGCTGGGCCACCAGGGTGCGGCTGACAGGATTCTGTCCGCCCGCGCTGTTGCACTCCATGGGGTCATACTCCGTGCAGGCGATCTCCACGCCTTCCAGGCCATGCACCCGGGCGGGGCCGGTGACGGCCAGGGTCATGGTTTCGGTGCGGCGGCGCTCGGGCCAGTCATAGGCCGCCCAGGTGAGCCTTTCCCCCAGGCGCGGCACGATGAACCAGCCCATGACCTCCTCCCAGCGCACCGGAAAGGGCGGCAGGTCCAGCGGCTTGATGGTATAATCGGGCATGAATTCAGGCATTTTGTTCATATCGGCTTCTCCTTTCGGCGGGTATGGATAATGGCTTTTGAAGCTGCTGCGGGCGGCGTTCAGGCGGCTTTTGACCGTACCCAAGGGAACGCCCAATCGCTCGGCGATCATCTGCTGGGGCATGCGGGCGTAATAGTACAGCCGCAGGATCTGCCGTTCCCGATCCGCCAGACGGTCCAGGGTATCGGCCACCGGCTCCAGCTCGGACCGGCCGTACAAAGCACGCTCGGGCAGCGTGTCCACCGGCAGCTCCGGCCTGCGCCTGCGGTAATAATCCGCGCACTTGTAGCGGGCGATGCCCAGGAGCCAGGGCTTGAAGTCCCTCTGCTGTCCGTAATTGGCCGCGGCAGCCACGCAGATCTCCTGCAAAACATCCTCGGCGTCGTGGAAATTGCCGATGTGAAAATGCACGTAGCGCCGGAGCACCGGCAGCTGCGCCCGGAGCAGCGCTTCAAAATCTTCCATCTCCTCACCTCCTTTTTCACCTATACAGTCGTGAAAAAAAGGAAAAAGGTTCATCCTCGAAAAAAAGAGACGGCATCTGCCGCCTCTTTTTTCTGACGGGCTTATACTATTTGACGTCTAAAGCGTTGAAAGATTCGGGATGGATTTTTCGTTCTGGCAAAGCTGAGTGGAGGGAGGCGTAGCATCGCTACGTTGACCGGAGTAGCGCCGAACGTAGTGAGGCTGAGGGCGAGCAATCCTTGGATTGCCGCCCGAAACCCGCGCTTCCGCGCAGCGGAGCAGCGCGGGGCGTCCAAGGCGATGCCAGAGCGGAAAAGACGCCCGAAGATTCAACGGTTTAGACGGAGAATAGTATTATTTACCCGCAATATTCATTTCGCCCACGTCCACGGAGGGGCTGCCCACGGGAGAGCCCACGAACTCCAGGTCGCTGCCAAAGGCGCGGATGTTTTTGAGCAAGGCATAGAAATTACCCGCCACGGTGATCTGCTCCACGGCGCGTCCCTTTTGGCCCTTTTCCACGGTGTAGCCCTTGGCCAGCAGGGAGAAATCGCCGCTGACGGGATTGGCGCCGGCATGGAGGCCGCTGACCTCGGTGATCACCAGGCCGTCGCCCATATCCTGCATGAGCTGGGCCAAGGTTTTATCGCCGGGCTTAAAGTAGAAGTTGCTGGGCGACACGCCGATGGACGCGGCATAGCCGCCCTTGCTGGCGTTGCCGGTGGATTTGACGCCGGCCTTGCGGGCGGTCTTAAGATTGTGCAGCAGGGTGGTCAAGGTGCCGTTTTCAATGACGGCCTTGACCTTTGTGGCCACGCCCTCCGCGTCAAAGGGACTGGAGGCCAGGCCGCCGGGCATATGGGGATCATCCATCAGGGTGACGCAGTCCGCGGCGATCTTTTCCCCCTCCTTGCCCGAAAGCAGCGACATGCCCTTCTGGGCCTGATCGGCGGAAAAGACGGAGGCGAAGGTACTCAGGAGATCGGGCATGCAGCGTCGGTCGATGATCACGCGATAGCTGCCGCTGGGCACGGGCGCGGCGTTCAGATAAAACAGCGCCTCCTCCACGGCGTCCTTTGCCATCTTGTCCGCGTCCAGGGCCTTGAAATCCCGTCCGCAGCCGAAGCCGCTGCCGGTGGCCACGCGGTCGCCCTCCTTGGCCACCACGGACACATAGCCCACGATCATGTTGTCCCGCTGCTGGAGGGCCAGGCCGTAGGTGTTGACGATGCGGCTGGCGGCGCTGTTGGTGGTGACCATGTTGTAGTTCACCTGCTTAATGCGCTCGTCGCCGCAGTGCAGGGCTTTATCCTCCATATCCAGCAGCAGGCGCAGCTTGTCCGCCTCGCTCACCTGATCCAGGGCGGGCGCGTAATTGTCGATCTCGGGATATTTTTCATCGCCGGGATAGATCTCCTGGATGTCCTCGTCCTCCACCAGCTCGGCGCTCTCGATGACGCCGGTGACCAGCTGAGAAATGGCTTCTTCGTCGTCCGCCTCGGTGGCGGCATAGCCCATCTTGCCTTTATACAGCCCCCGCAGGCTGAGGCCGCTGCGGCTGGCCACGGAATAATTGTCCACCTCGCCGTTATGGGACATGGCGCGGAAGGAATCCCGGGAAGAGGTGTAGACCTCCGCCGCCTCGATGCCGGCATCCAGCGCCGCCTGCAGCAGAGTTTTGATGAACAGATTCTTTTCCATTTCCTTCCCTCCTTAACGTCCGCCCACGGTGATGGCGCTGACACGGATGCGGGGCTGGCCCACGTTGGTGGGCACGCTGCCGCTGAGGCTGCCGCACATGCCCTGGGCCATGCGCATATCGGTGCCCACCCGGTCGATGCGCAGCAGCAGCTCGCTGCCCCGGCCGATCAGGGACGCGCCGCGCACGGGATGATCGATTTTGCCGTCCTTGACCATATAGGCCTCCTGTACGGCAAAGTTGAATTCGCCGGTGGCGGGATTGACGGAACCTCCGCCCATGGAAGCGGCGTACAGGCCGTCGCCCATGGTGGCGATCATGGCGTCGTTATCGTCCGTGCCCGCGGCGATGAAGGTGTTGCGCATGCGGCTGGTGGGCGCGAAGGAGTAATCCTGCCGACGGGCGCTGCCGGTGACGGGCATCTGCATGCGGCGGGAATTGAGACGGTCGATCATGTAGTTTTTGAGGATGCCGTTTTCGATGAGGACCAGGCGCGTGGTGGGCGTGCCCTCGTCGTCGATGTTCTCGCTGCCCCACTCATTGGGCATGGTGCCGTCGTCCAGAGCGGTGACGCAGTCCGCAGCGATCTTCTGGCCCAGCTTGCCGCTGAACTCGCTGGCGCCGGTGGCCACGCTGGTGGCCTCCAGGCTGTGGCCGCAGGCTTCGTGGAAGATGACGCCGCCAAAACCGTTATCGATGACCACGGGCATGACGCCTGCCGGGCACACGGGCGCGTGGAGCATGGTGACAGCGCGCTCTGCCGCCTTGCGCGCGGCGGCTTCGGGATCAATGCGCTGATCGAAGATCTCAAAGCCCTGCAGCGCGCCGGGGCCTTCGCTGCCGGTCTGGTTTTCCGTGCCGTTGCTGGCCACAGCGGTGATATACATGCGGGTATAGACGCGGGTATCATTGGTAAAAAGGCCGTCGCTGTTGGCGATCCACACCCGCTGCTCGCTGTCGTTATAGCGCACCATGCCCTGCACCACTTCCGGATACTGGCTGAGGACAGCCTGGGCCGCGCGCATCTTTTCGATCTTGCGGGCGGTCTTGACCTGGGAAGGCAGGATGGCTACGGGGTTATTGTTCACATATTCATGGGCGGCCAGCGGCTTGGCGGTGATGCGGCTGTCCGCATGCAGCGCGCCCGCGGCCCGCCGGGCGCAGGCCAGCAAGCCTTCCCGGCTGGTGTCGTT
>CACWUV010000070.1 GCA_902764185.1 uncultured Eubacteriales bacterium | reverse complement strand
GGGGGGGGTGACAGCTAAGAGAGGAAGCAGTATAATAGAGGGACGGCGAAGGTCGATAACTAAGTGGGCGAAGAGCCCGAGACTGAATCTGACTAATGATTCCCAAGTTGCACCACGAACTGTCTGTTCGCAAGAAGCGAGAAAAGGACGTACAGTAAAATAATACTGAGAGGGAATCATGCCGTATATAAAGACGTGGAGGGCCCCCATGGAAAAGATATACGACAAGTGCTGTGGTATCGATGTGCATAAGAAGCTGATCGTAGCATGCCTGCGAAGTGGCCGTAAGAATGAGATACGGGAGTTTGGCACATCAACGAAGGAAATACTGAGCATGACGGACTGGCTGACGAGTGAAGGCTGCGAAATGATCGCAATGGAGAGCACAGGGTCATATTGGAAGCCGATCTACAACATCATAGAGAGTTGTGGCTTACAGGCGATCATAGTCAATGCGCAACACATGAAGGCTGTACCAGGAAGGAAAACGGATGTCAAGGATGCGGAGTGGATAGCGGACTTGCTGCAGCATGGGTTGCTGAAAGCGAGCTATATACCGGATAAGGCACAGCGAGAGCTGCGTGAACTGGTGTGTTATCGCAAAAGCCTGATAGAGGATGAAGCACGAGAGTTGAACCGATTGCAGAAGATGCTGGAGGGCGGGAACATTAAGCTCTCCGGGACAGTATCGGATATCAACGGAAAAAGCTCCCGCAATATGCTGGAAGTCATACTTTCAGGAGAAGTGCTTGACCTGAAGAAGCTGGAATCGATGGTATCGGAGAAGAAGGTATCCAAGCGGTTAAAAGCGCCCAAGCAGAAGATTGTCGAGGATATGGACGGGGTATTAACAGCGCTGCAACGTAAGATGATTCGGGAGTTGCTCAAGCACATTGATGAGCTTGAGAGGCATATCAAGAATCTAAGCGACGATATTGACCGTTTCATGGATTCAGGAGAAAAAGCAGCAGTAAAAGCCATAGAAGAAGTACCGGGAATTGGCAAGGTAAGCGCCGAGGCTATTATCTCCGTGATTGGAACAGACATGACCCGTTTCCCGACAGACAGACATATTTCCAAATGGGCAGGTTTATGCCCAGGAAATAATGAGAGCGCCAAGAAACGGAACTCCGGTAGAACGACCAAAGGTAACAAGACGTTGAAAACAACGCTTGTCCTCTGCGCCCATGCTGCTGTCAGGGTCAAGGAAAGCTACTTTGCAGCTCAGTTTGCCAGAATCAGTGTTCATCGCGGGAAAAAGCGTGCTTATGTTGCAGTAGCTCATTCCATGTTGATCGCAATCTACCATATGCTTAGATATGGTGCGACTTTTAAGGATTTGGGTTCGGAATACTACAATGCTTTCAATCGGGAACGAAAAGCGGAAGGTTGCCTGAAAAAGCTCAAACAGTTGGGTTATGCCGCAAACATCGCCACTATTGCGGATTTAGCTTAGCTCATAATCCTTCTCTGGTTTTGCCTTGGGTGGACTTTTTGCGCTTTTCGTCCCCGAATGATAGTGGTTTCACAGTAATAGTTGCCTGTTTTACAGCATCACAGGTTCGCGTGTCGCACCAGCAGCATGATCTCCTGGTTGCCCATGGCGAGGGCGAGATACATCTTGGTGGTGTACGCGCCATCGGGGTCGAGGCTGCGAATCTTGGTGTTGATAAAGCCGTTGCGGCTGTTCAGGATGCGCTGCTCCAGCGTGCCGGGGCACAGGAAGTTCATGTATTTTTGCCGGTCGTCGGGGTGGACGATGTTTTCGCTGTAATGGCTGATCAGCTCGTCCAGGCGGTAGGTTTTATCCACCTCGATGTCGGTCTGGGTATGCTCGAACACGGGGGTTACCTCGTTTCTGCCCACCCGCAGCACCGACACCCGCAGGTACATGGAATAGATGTTGCGCATGCTCTGGTTCAGCAACCGTTCGTGGTCGATGTCCATGGACCGGGTGATGTTGGTCACGGACAGCAGCACCGCGTGACGCTCGCCGCTCTCGGAGATGCACTTGCCCTTGGCGCTGCAATAATCGCCGTTGACGCTGAAATCCACCTTGTCCGTGCCATTGGCGATGATATTGCGGATAAAGCGGTCGAGGGAATCGGCGCTGAGGATGCCGAACCGCACCAGCTTTTGCATCATGTCCTCGGCGTCCACAGCCCCCAGCACGCGCATGTCGTTCTGGAATTCCTCGTTGGTGTACAGGAATTTGGCCCTGTTGTTCTGATACTCCACGATGGACAGCGGGATGCCGCCGCCATGGGTATCGTGGGCCCCGTCCGAAACCAGGAATGGCGCGGGACTGAGCAGATTGATCCGATTGATGTCGTGGTAATACTTGCGATCCTCCCGGGTCTCGAAGTGGATACCGTGCGCCTCCAGCTTTTTCACCGCACTTTCGTAGGGCAGCGGCTCGCAGAAATAATAGCCCTGCAGGCGGTCGCAGCCGATCATGCGCAAAAAATCCAGCTGCTCCCTGGTTTCCACACCCTCGGCCAGCGTGACCATGTTGATATTCTTGGCCATCGACACCACCGCGGCAATGATCCTCCGTGAGCGCATGCTGGTATCGCTCAAAAAGCGCATATCGATCTTCAGCTCGTCGAATACGAAGTCCTTCAGTGTGTTCAGCGAGGAATAGCCGCTGCCAAAGTCGTCCATCCACACCTGGTGACCCGCCTCATGGAAGCGGTCGATCGTGTTTTTCAAAAGGTTTTCGTTGTCGGCAAAGGCGCTTTCAGTGATCTCGATGTTGATCATCTGGCTGGGCACGCCGTATTTGCCGGTGCAGTAGCACACGAACGCCACCATGTCCATCATCTCGAAATCCAGCCGGGACAGGTTGACGGACAGCGGCACCAGCGGCCGGCCCGCCTCCCGCTCCTGAGCGTAGCGCTGGCATGCCTTCTCCACCACGTAGCAGTCCAGGCGGTAGGCCTGGCGGCTGCGCTCCAGCACGTCGATATACGCGCAGGGCAACAGCAGCCCAAACTGGGGGTGGTTCCAGCGGGAAAGCGCTTCAAACCCGCACAAAGAGCCGGATATCGTGTGGATGATCGGCTGGTAGTAGAGCTCGATTTCCTCTTCCTCAAGGGCCTTTTCGAGATGGAAGATCAGGTCGCTTTCCGTGTTTGACAGCTTTTCAAACATGTTTGTTCCTTTCCTGTTACTCCGAATCCGATTTTCCTGTTTCGACAATCCGCTTCGCCACCACCACAAACCGCCCGTCCGCGGTATGATAATTACAGGTGGACAGCGCCAGCAGCTCGTCACCGTAGGTTATCGTTTCATTTGTATCGTACAAAGCGCTGTCAGACACACCCTTCGCGTAGGCTTCAAATTGTTTCCGCGCAGTGAGATTGGTATATTCGTAATAGCGAAAAGCGCCGGTCTCCTCTTCTCGGTAGACTTTGCTCATAAACGCCGCCACGATGCGGTATTCCCGCTGCTCGTACAGCGTGTCAAAGCGAATGACAGGGTGCGCTTCCCAATAGGCCCGATCCCTGTAGCGGGTCAGCGAGCCGAACATTGTGCCGTCCTTCATGTGGTGGGCGTAGACGATACAGTACGTCCCGTCCGGGTCGCAGCTGCCCTCGACGAAAGGCGTGCCGCTGTAGGCGTATTTCCCGAAGAAATCCCGGTGGAGATAATGCTCCGGGTCCTCCGGCGTGAACATCACCGGATAATCGATCGGGGTGTCGTCGATCTTCAGCCAGCCGAAGAAGTGGGGGTTCTGCGCGTGCAGGGTGGCATACTGGGGCAGTACCTCGCGATGAGGCGCATCCGGCAGCGCCCCGTACTGAAGCGGGTCGCCGGTTTCCATCTGTGCATTCGATCCCGGCAGCGCCTTCGGGGCATTCGTCGGCTGCCCCGCCGCCGAAACGGTTCCCATGTCCGGGGCGGCGGCCTGTCCATCGGCGGACGCCTCCGGGCCGTCCGAGGCAGCGCCGCCCGCAGCCGCGGGGTTTTCCATGCGCCCGGCGTCCGCCGTCGGCGTGCCGACGGTCGTGGCGCTCGCCGCGCCGTCCCGGGCGACCTGGGCCGCCAGCATGCGGAACGTATCCTGCTCGTGGTCGGACTGACGCAGGATCGTCAGGACCTTGCCGACCGAGAAAACCAGCGCCGGCAAGAGCAGCGCGACCAGGATCAGGGGCACAAGCCGCCCCGGGCCTCGCTTTTTCAAGGCGCTTTCCTCGCTTTCATGGGAAGGTTGCTTACCGCTTATCCCTGCGACGGGTGCGGAGGTAGTACGCCACCAGCGCGACGATAAGCAGGAGCAACGCTACGGACACGCCGATCCACAGCGCCAGGTTGCGCACATCGCCGGTCCGCGGGCTGGTGCCGGTGCGGCCCGAGCTGCTGCTGCCGCCGTCGTTCGTGGGTTTGACCGTCGGCGTGGCGGTGGGTGCGGTGTACGCATTGGTAAAGGTGATGCCGTCAACCGCCCTGCCGTCCCGGGTGATGGTCATGGTCTCTTCCAGGCCCCCATCGCCCCTCGTCACCGTGGCGGTGACGGTATAGGCCGCGGCGTCATAGGTGTAACCCGTGGCGCTGCCCCTCTGTTCGCTGACGGCATAGACGTAGACGCCCGGCCGGGTGAAGGTGATCGGGCCGAATTCTTTCTCCCCGGCGCCGGTAATCTGAACGGTCACCTGCTGGGCCTCGCTGCCCCTGGGCATGGGCATCCTCTCCAGGCCGGCGGTGTTGCTGACTGCGCGCAGCACGAAGGTGAACGCTTCGGAGGTCGCGGGGCTGCCCGTGACGACCTTCTTCACCGGCGGGTCTATGGACACCGCGGTTTGTTTGGGAATGTTGACGAATTTGGCAGTCTCCAGCTTCTCCTTGGGCGTGTCGGGAAGGTGGATCACCAGGACGTGGCCCAGCTCCCCATCTTCCTTGTTGTACAGGGTCAGCGATATATTGAACACCGTGCTGTCGTAGTTCATTTCGTCGGTGTCCGCATCTTTCAGCCTGAGGGTATACTCCGTGCTGCCAAGCCTGTCCAATAAGACGGTGAACAGTTTATTCTCCCCCGCCTTCAGCTGGATTGTCTGGATTTCTTTGCCGGCCGCATCCTGCAGCGCGACGGTACAGTCCGCCCCCTGGGCGACCACGGGGATTCCAACCTCCATGCGCTCCTCGGCCAGCGCCCCCAGGCACAGGGCGTTCAGGCACAGGGCCAGGGCCAGGCAGGCCAGCAGCAGCCCCTTGAACCGCTTGTTTCCCATTGGTTTTCAGCTCCTTCTCACCCGCATGATCCGCCGCTTATTCCGGCGCGCCGCGCAGTGGGTCTGAACCAGTCCCAACGCCAGCACGATGGCCAGACCCCACAGGGCAGCGCGAATGTTATCGTAGATGCCGGTGGGAATGGACTCGTTCCTGTAGTTGGTAAAACTGACATCGGTGGTTCTGTTCAGGCTGGTGTCCGACACGGTGACCGCGGTGTCTCTGGACCGCCGCACCAACGCGATCGGGTGGGTACTCGCCGTGTCGCCATACCGGATATCGCCGACGATCGCGGTGCTGACCTGGTAGTCCAGGTCGTTGGTCTCGGTGAAGGAATAGCCCGTGCCGGAGGGCAGTTCCCTGATGGTGAACGAATCGCCATGGGCCAGCCAGACGGTGAAAGTGTTTGCACCTTCATTGAGGTAGATGCTGGTCGGAACCTCCGCGCCGCTGCTGCCCGCCTGGGTTGCGTCCGAAATGCGCTCCCGGGCGTTGACCATCGGGGCGGGATCAAAGTCTCCCTCGATGGCATATTCCTTGCCGTTGCCGATGGGGATGTTGATGTTGACGGTGTACATGAAGTACTTGCCGTAATTGCCCATGTTGCCCTCGACGCGCTTGTCCAGGGTCAGGTTGTGCTCGGTGCGTTCCCGGTTGGTGACCGTGACGGTGGTGGCTTGGCTGAACGTGCCTTCGCCGTGGGCAATGGCCGCGACGAAATCCCGATCTTCTGCCTCGGTGATTTCATACCGGCATCCCAGGGGCAGCGTGATGTCCAGCGATTCATCGTGCTTCAGCGTGAACCGGTAAATGCCGTTTGCCTTGTCGCTATCGTCCCAACCCTGGGCCGCGTCGGGCGCGGTCAGATAGGTGTAGGGCATGTCCTTTAAGCCGTCCGTCACCTTCAGCGTAAACAGCCATTCCTTGTCGTAGTCCTCGTCATATCTGCTGTATACGGCCTTCTTCACGGTCAGCGGCTCGAACTTTCGCACGTTGTTGAAGGTGACCAGATTGCAGCACTGGATGGTTCCCGAGGCGGACTTGCCCTCGCCGCTGGAATCCTCCGTCAAATAATCGAGAGACGGGCCGTATTCCACCTTGTAGGTGCTGTCGTAGTAGTGCATGTCCTCAGCAGACTCGGTGAGGTCATAGCTCCAGCCCTTGATAAAGTTGCCGATGAAGTGGGTCTCGCCGTGCTTGGCCGTGGCGGCAAAGGTCTCTCCATTCACCGTGGCGGCAAGCGTCCAGTCCCGGGCATAGTCCGAGTCGGTGGCGTATTCCCCTTCCACGACCTTCCTGGCCCACAGTTCGCCGGCGCTCTCGGGCAACAGGCAGGTATTCACCGTCTGGCCATTTTGGCCTGCCGCTGAGCGGAGCCTGAAGGTTACGCCATTTTTTGCATCCGCCAGTACGCCAAAGCCGGACTTAAATGTTCTATGCTCGTCTTGAGCTGTTGGGGTAAACAGAATGCCGTTGCCATTGTTATGGCTTTCGCTGACAGTCACACCGCAGGTATAGCCGTCTCTGGGTATATACACTTTAGAGAGCGCACCACCCAGAATTTCCACCTGCTCGGAATAGTTGTAATGCTCCGATGCACCGTAAAGCGCAGAATGGTTCGAGCCGTTTCCGCGCACGATGTCAATGTCGTTCATCGTAAAATAATACCTGTCACCGGCCTCCGCTCCGAGAACGGCAATATTCACAGTCACCTCAAGTCCAACATGGATTGGGGTGCCGGAATTGCCCGAGCGGACACCGACGCCCTTGTCCCCAGTGGTGTTGTTGTTCAGGTAAGCAACAAAGGTCTTTATATTGCTGTTATAAGTTGAAAATCCATATTCATATCTGGTGCCATTGCTTTTATATTTTCCCGGCGTGACGAAGTTGACATCAGAGAACGCCATGCGCAGATTTTTCCTGGTTCCGTCGGGAAGAATCGCGGCATCTTTGAAATCGATATAGAAGCAATCCCCTTCGAAGCGATTATCGCTATTCATGACCAGTTTCTGCCCTGTGAAATAAATCGTTCCGCCGTCATCCATGAATCCATCTTTAAGTATGTGTACCTCAGCATAGTCCCTTATCAGCTTGGTTACATCGATGCAAATGTTGGCCAAAGGGCCGGCCGACAGGAACGTCTGGTTGCTGCCGCTCTGCACCAGCCTGCCCTCAATATCGCCGGCATGGTACGCGGAAGGCAGTTGGGTGTCCGTCACGAGAAATACATATTCAATTTCAAAGTCGATGCCGCCGATGGCCACCCGCATCCATTCGTCGGTCGAGAAGGGCTTTCTGGCGGTGACCAGCCACTCGCCGGTCTCGTTGGAGGCGGAGAACAGCGAGCTGTCGCTGACCTCCACGGCGGTGACCTCGCCGGTCAGGCCCACGAAGTCCAGCACCTCCGCAAGGGGGATGGTGGAATCGCCCATCATGACGTATTGCAGCTTGTTATAGGTAAACTCGACGGTGTAGTACGAGAAGCCGTCGGTGGTGATGGTGGCGGTCTCCTCCTCGGTGATGATCACGTCCATGGCCTGGGCGGTCAAATCGCCATTCTCCTCCTCGGCCACGTGATACACCTGGGTCTCCAGGTTCTCGTTGGCCACCTCGGCCGCGGAAAACGAGACCTGCACCCCCTGCTCGGCGGTGAAGTCGATCTCCTGGCCCTCGGCGTCCAGCACCTTGATGTCAAACACATAGGAGACGGCGACGTTGACGTCCTCGTCCCGCTCCTGGTCCACGGCCTCGCGGACGGCCTTGCGGGCGCGCACGGGCACACGCCGCACGGAGAGCGTCGATCCCTCCGGGAAGACGCCCTCGTCCGCGGTGACCTTCACCAGCACGCCATCAACGGCCTTGCTGTCCTCAAAGGCGGGACGGGGGATCAGCGTCTCCTCCGCGTCCGCTACGGTCTCAGATTCCATGTCAGCATTGTCGTCCTCGCCCGGCTCACCCTCGGGTTTCTGATGCGCCTCCAGCAGATCGCCGCGCACATATCCCTCAAAATCCTCGTAGGCTACCCGGTACCATGTCACGCCATCCACGTCCACCGTCTCGATGATGGCCATCTCGGTGCCCATGGGCTCGATGACCGCCAGCACCGCGCAATCGGTGTTCGGCTCAGCGCGCAGATTTACCCGATCCGCCAGCGTCCGGCCAAGCAGGGCAACGGGCGTGACCTCCGGCGTCACTTCGGGGGTCTCGGTGGGCTCGGGCGTCTCAGTGGGCTCAGGGGTTTCGGTGGGCTCGGGCTCGGGCGTATTGGTGGGCTCGGGCGTTTCGGTAGGCTCGGGCGTCGCGGTAGGCTCAGGGGTCGCGGTAGGCTCAGGGGTCTCGGTGGGCTCGGGCTCGGGCGTTTCGGTAGGCTCGGGCTCCTGATCCGCCGGTTCAAAGGCGATCACCGGCAAAAGCACGCCGCCCACGCTTCTTGCGCCCTCGGATTCCAGCGCCTCCCCGGCCTTTGCGGCGTCCTCCGGGGCGAGGGGGGCCACTGCGTCGAAGGAAATGTAGCCCGTTACAGGCTCCAGACCAGCTTCAAGGATGTCCGGGGTATCGAAGCGCACCCGCACCGCATCGGGCAGCTCGCCCATGCGCAGGGCCTGGGCATACACGAGACCTGAATCCAGGAACGCGCCGGCCAGCTCAGTCAGTTCCGGGTCAGCATAGAGATAATCCTCCCTGCGCACGCGGACATAGCCCTGCTCAAAGGGCTCCCGCGTCTCGGCAGGAACCTCCGTGGTGAAGGTCTGGCCCTCGCCCTCATCCGTTTCGTCGGGCAAATCCAGATCAACCTCGATTTCATCGACGCCCTCTTCCGTTTCGCTGAACAAATCGATGTCATCGTCGATGTCATCGACATCGTCATCCAGCGGAATCACCGTATTGTCCGGATAAAAGGTGATCGCCTCCGAAATGGATGTATTCCTGTCATTTGGAAGCAATATCAGCAGCGCCAGCACAAGCGCCAGCATCATGCTCAGTATTTTTTCTCTCCTGCTGTGTCGCATAGGTGCACCTCAGTATTTTTGTGACGGTTTATGTGCGTTAGCCGGTAAAAAAGGCGTGGTCCTTCATCCTTACCAACCGCTTTATGGTTTATGTATACGGCGCTCGGCCGTTTGGCGGCAGCCCTTGGGCCCGCCGCTACACGCCGTCCGGGACGAGGGTGCCGAACACCAGCAGCCTGGATAATTCGGTCTCGCCCCAGCAGGTGGTCAGCGCCACGATGTTCCTGTCTTCGGGATGTTCCATATATATCATCGCGTTCTGCCTGAGAATCGCGTCTACTTCCTCTGTCGTTCGGCCCTCGGGGTTGAAAAGGATCGGGTCGTTTGCGTCCGCAGAAGCCACCGCGAACAGCTCCAGCGCGAGGCTGCCGTTCCGGGTGACGATCCTGCCCGTGCGATGGGCGTCAAAGTAGCCCTGTTCCATAAACGCATCCAGCGCCCCGAACATGCTGCCCATGCCCATGTGGTGGCCATAGACGACGATGTAGGGGTCGGTGCAATCCATTGTGTTTCGGAAATCCATGTAAATGGAGCCGCTGACCCTGTATTCCCCATAGGGGTCCAGGTTCAGGAATTCAAAGTTGTCATCACCCCGCATCAGGGGGTAATCGATGGTGGTATCGTAGACCTGCAGCCAGCCCGCCTGCTTGCCGGAGATGAACTGCATCTCCGGCTCGGCGGTAGCCTGGGGTTCCGGCTCGACAGTGGCCTGGGGCTCCGGCCCGGCGGTGGCCTCAGCGGCGGGCGTCGGCTGGGGTCTGTATGCCTCAAGCGAGGCGTCGTTCGCGTTCTTGTAGAGCAGGTAATTGTCCAGCAGGGAATAGACGCTGACGAACAGTAGCAGGGCGCAGATCATCAGTATGATGCCGTTCAGCAGCCCGTCCAAGGCTCGTATGATGCGCTTTCCCACGGTTCAATGCTCCTTTTATGGTTGGTTGGGGGCCGAAGCCCCCGGGGGGATGGCGGCGCTTTGTCAGGTCGCCATTCCCCAGGGGTTCGGGTCGGCTTACCGGCTCTCCCGGCGCTTGCCGCAGAACACCACGGCCAGCAGCAGGCTCGCCAGCAGGATGCCCAGCATCGGCACAGTGGTCTGGAGGTTGATGCCGGTGGGCGGGGTTTCGGTCTTGGTGTTGGTGAATACCTCTCGAACCAGCGTTTCCTCGTCGTCACCCTCTAAGTTGGGAATTCTGCCTTCTGCCTTGTTGTTCTCCCTGTCGCAGGTATAGCCTGCAGGCACTTCAGTTATGGTATACTTCATGCCTGCAGGGAGATCGTCGAACAAGATGCCCTGATTGTGCCTCAGCCAAACCTGACCTTCCCATTCGCCGTCCTTGTTCAGGGTGATGTAATTCGTTGTTTTGGTCTCACCATCAACCTCCGCTTCCTCCGAAGTGATGCCCAGGAGGGTATTGTTATACTTCACCCCATCGTTGAACGCGGTCTCCTCGGTCTGTGCCTGATAGGAGCCCACCACCTTGTACTTCGGGAAGGAAGCCCCCTCAACAGGCTGGCCCTGTTCGTCTACCTCTGTGTTGGGACCGCCGGACAGCTTGATGGTGAATTCAAAGTACTGGCTCTTGGAACCCATATTACCTACCACCGTCTTCGTGACCGCCAGGTCGGTGTGGTGGGCCTTCATGCGATCCACAAAGGCCTTGCCGATGGGCGTTGCATGGACCATATCATTACTGTTAGCCGACACGTACACCACATCCTTCAGCGTGGCCGTGTTATCATCGCTGCCCACGTAGAGCAGGATGTAGTCGTTCTCCCTGTTGTTGGAGACGTCGCCGGCCTTAATTCCAGCTGCACCGGTGTCAACCTCCTTGGTCTTGGTCAGGTTGTAGCGATAGACACCGGGCTCATAAAAGGTCACCTTGGAAAAGTCGATCACAAAATCGTCTTGCATGTATCGGCTGTAGTCCGTGACACCGGTGCCGTGTATCGCGCTTTTATTGGTGAATGTCAGCTCGCCCACCATGATCTCCGGGGCGCCGCTGTACATCTTCGGGTTGATAGTCCCTGAGCCGTCCTGGGGCACCGGAAGAGGGTTTGCGCCGCCCGCAAAGGCCAGCGTGTAGGTGACCTGGTCGCCCGTGTGCAGGCGAGTATCAAAATTTTCCATATACAGTTTTTCTGTAATGTGGTATACCGTGCCCGCCTTGCCGGGCTTGTAGGCGCTGCCGTCTCCGTCCGCCGCCATCGCGACGCTCACATTCGCCGCAAGCACCAGCAGGGCGATGA
>CACWUV010000069.1 GCA_902764185.1 uncultured Eubacteriales bacterium | reverse complement strand
GGGCAGGAAAGACAAGGCGCCCATGGCCGCGCTGCTCTCCAGAGCGGGCTGCAGCAAGCTCCAGAACGAGGCAGCCACCATCACCCCCGCCGCGAACCCGGTCAGGATTTTTCGCAGGCTGGCGGATATATCCCGCCGCAATACGAAAACCATGGCCGCGCCAAGGCTGGTTCCCAGAAAGGGAATCAGGATGCCCCACAGTATGTCCGCGTTCATCTTGCATCCTCCTTTTCCATCTTCCACTGGATCAGCTGCGCCAGGATGGGCTGCAGCCTTTTTGCCTGCGCCGACAGCGCGTATTCCACCCGCACCGGCACCTCCAGATATTCCTTCCGCAGCACCAGCCGATCCCGCTCCAGCTCCTTCAAGGTCTGGGACAGCATGGTGTTGGAAATGCCCTGGACGTTGTGCAGCAGCTCGTTGTACCGGCTGGCTCCGTTGGCCGTCAGCGAGCAGAGGACGGGCAGTTTCCATTTGCCGCCGATGCTTTCCAGGGCCGATTGCAGCGCGCATTGCGCCGTGCAGGGGCAATTGTGTTGCTGTGACATGGTTTCCTCTCCTACTCCGCTTTTTCTTCCTTCTGCCGGAGTCTTTCCCACATTGGCAAAAGCATAGCTTCCGGTACAATGATAGCAGATAAGGAATCCGTTGTAAAGGCTGTTTTCTTATTCAAAGCATAATGAAGAGATAATCATGCGCAGGAAGCCGGCTGCTTCCCTTTCCGACAGCTGCGTCGCCACCACGGTGGCGCGGGAAATCGCGGCCGGCTGCGGTGACAGCCGTTCCATGATGAAAGCGAGACGGAGAAAAACGGAAACTGGCAATATATATAGTTAAAAAGCTGCCCGGCAAAAGGAAAAATATCCTTTTGACTGGCAGCTTTTATCAAACGCTCTAAAATTATTCATTGTTCATTCGCTGATAACTTTCTGTTTTTAACGCCCTTCCCATTCCCCGATCTCTCACTCCGCCTTCGGCCCTTCGTCCGTCACCACCAGGCGTTGGATGTCCCGCTGCTGGCCGGTATGGGCGTCGATATACACGTAATAGGCGGCGCCGGCGTATGTGCCGGTGAACTCCCAGCACAGGTATTCCCGGCGGTTCAGGGGAATCAGGCACAGGCGGGCGCCGGAGACGGACAGCCGGTCGCTGACGGCCTTTCGCGCCTGCTCCTGGGGGATGTCGGGCGTCAGGTTTTGCCGCGGGCGGTGGCTGCTGAGGTAATGCCGGGCCTCCAGGCCCACGGTTTCCAGGGTGTCCAGCCGCACCTGCACCTTGACCAAATCGGGATAGAGGAGCACCCCCTCCTGCACCGCCGCGTAGGACAGGGTGGCCATGCCGCCGTACATCTGCCAGAAGGTGAGCCGCATCTCGCCGTAGCCGTGGGCGGCCAGAAAGTCCGCGGCGGCCTGCTTGCTCTCCTCCAGACCATATTGGGCCGCATAGCCCGCGGTTTCCGGGAACATCCACAATATGTCGCCGCCCTGGCGGGTGACGGCCAGATGCAGCGTGGCGTCGCCCCGGCGCACCTGCACGTCGTAGGCCGGGATGCTGCCGCCGCTCTCCTGGGTGAAGACGGCGTCCTCGGGCGCGGCGCTGACGAAGGCCGCCGCCAGGCCCACGGCCTCCTCCTGGGTCACCGTTTTATCGCCCAAGCCCTGGGGCGCGCCCTCGCTGATCACGTCGCTGAAGGGGCCGTCGTAGATCAGGGTGGGATAATCGATCCCCTCCGCCGCGCTCTCCAGGGGACGGTTGACGGCGTCGGCATCGGCCATATATACATCCTCCGCCGCAAAGCGCAATTGCCCCGCCTCCATCTGGCGCAGGGCCCGGCGCAGCACGGCCAGCAGCGCATCGCAGGCGTGGCTGAGCTGGGTCAGCAGGTCCGCGTCCTCCGGACGCAGGCTGTCGTCCGCCCGGGTCAGCAGGCTCCCGGCGTAATCGCTCAGTTGGTTGCACAGCTTCACCGCATCCCCCATGGCGCTGTGGGCCAGGGGCAAGGCGCTCAGGCCGCCCTGCACCGCCGCGGCCTCGCTGCTGATGCGTCCGATGAGCTGGGCGCTTTGCCCCTCGTCCTGGGAGATCAGGGCCTTGTCGATGTTCAGCCGCACCTGCTCCATCTGGGTCATGGCCGCCAGCAGCGTGCCCCGGTAGCTCTCCTCCAGAGCGTCCGCCGTGCGGCGGCTGTCCCGCTCCGCTTCCACGGCATAGGCCACCGCCAGGATGGCGCACAGGGCGAAGAGGGAATACAAGATGATGTGATGCTTTTTTTGCATGGGGCTCCTTTCGAAAAATGAAGGCTTTATACCGCAAAGGCGTGCGCCCCGATGCTGAGCCGCACCTCCCGGGACCAGATCCAGCTGCTGGTGGCGGTGGCAGGGTTATAATAGTAGATGCAGCCCGCCGTGGGGTCCCAGCCCGCCAGGGCGTCGTTGGCGGCGCGGATGGATTCGCTGTCCGGCGTCAGCCAGATCTGCCCGTCCCGCACGCAGTCGAAGGCGCCGGCCTGAAAGATGACGCCGGAAATGGTGTTGGGAAAGGCTGCGCTGCGCACCCGGTTGAGCACCACGGCGGCCACCGCCACCTTGCCGGTGTAGGGCTCGCCCCGGGCTTCCCCGTGCACCAGCCGGGCCAGCAGATAGCTTTCGCTCTCGGTGGCCGGCGCCGCGGCGCTCTGGGTCTGCCCGCCCAGGCTGATGCCCAGGGCCGCCGCCGTGGCGGAGCCCACCACCCCGTCCGGGGTCAGGCTGTTGCGCCGCTGAAACCAGGTGACGGCGTCGTAGGTCTCCTGGCCGAAAACCCCGTCCAGCGTGCCGCTGTAATAGCCGTATTGCCGCAGCCGGGCCTGCACCCGGTAGACGTCGTCTCCCCGGCTGCCCCAGGCCACCGCCGCCTGGCCCTGCGCGGTGGATACCGCCAGGCAAAAGATCACCGCCGCCAGCGCGGCGCACATACGCTTCATGCGCATCACCCCCTTGCCAGTATGCCCGGAACAAAAGGAAATTATTGCGGCATGAATCCCCGCGATCACACATTGACAGCCCTCCCTAAAAAGCGTATCCTGAAAGGGTACGAAAGGGAGGGCTTTTGGTATGCAAGAGATGATGAAAGTGGATGAAAACACCAAGCTAAAGGATATTCTGGCGGCCTATCCCTGGTTGCCGGAGGAGCTGATCCGCCGGAACGCTGCCTTCAAAAAGATCAATTCGCCTTTGATCCGCGGGCTGATCCAGCGCTTCACCGTGGCGGACGCGGCCAAATATACCGGCTATGATGCCCAGCTGCTGCTGGATGAGTTTCATAAGCTCATCGCGGCGCGGGAGGAATGAGCCGTGGACATGAATTACTGCATGCACTGCGGCACACGCCTGGCGCTGGTTCACCCGGGAGAAAGCTAAACGGAACATCAAGCCCCAAAGCTACGCCGAGGCGTTTTTGCTGCGGGGGCTGAGATAATTGGAAACCCGTGATAGCAGCTTGTCCATCGCCGCTGAAAAAAGATAGGAAACCGCGCTGACTGTAATAAAGATCAGCGGAATGGAGAGCAGCGGATGGAACAGCTTGGCCGAAATGCCCGTATATAGTCTCAGGGATTCAAGGACCAGCGGATGCACCAGATAGACGCACAGGCTCCAGCGGGACAGCCGGGCAAGCAGCCCGCGGAATGCCTGGGATCGTTTGCGGGGATTCAGGCGTTTGCGGAACAGCAGGAATATGGCCGCGCCCTGCAGCGCGCAGGGAATGGAAAGATCGCTGTACATCATACTGCTGGTGCTTCCCTGACGCAGGGAAATGAGGATCGTTCCCCCCAATAAATAAAGGGTGGAGAGAATGCCCGCCAGATAGATGATGCGCTCCGCACGGCGGGTGAAGGAGGTCTGCGCAAAGATCGCGCCCAGGATAAAATATCCGGTATATCCCAGCGGCATACGAATGAGCAGGCTGGAATACAGAAAATTCCAGTAGGGAACCGCCTTGGGGAACACCAGGGACAAAAAGCCGCCGCAGCGCGGCAGCGCCAAGCCAAACACGACCCACAGCAGCAGAAAATAGGAGGTCAGCCGCTTGGATTCCGTCAGCTTTTGAAGCAGGGGAATCATGAGGTACACGCCGGCGAGCATGGGCAGATACCACAGGTGGTTTTCCAGCAGAAGGAAGGAGAAAAAGGTCTCCCAGGTCCTGTCCTTGGGCCGTTGGTTTATGCAGAAGAAACCGGCAAAAATGCAGGCCCACAGAATCCAGGTCCCCATCAGCCGCCCGGCACGCCGCAGCAGATCCTTGGGGGAAAGGGTTCGGGGCAGCAGCAAAGCGCCGCTGAGCATGGTAAACACGGCGACGCCCCAGCGGTTGAACGTCACAATGACGCCCTGGGTCAGCCAGGCGCTGGAAAGGACCTCTGTCTGAGCAAAATACTGATTGGAAATGTGCAGCGCGATGACGGCCAGGGAGCCGACCACGCGCAGCAGGTCAAAATACGATTTTCGTTTCGTTTGCATGCGGAAAGCCTTTCTGTTTTCTGTTTGCTGTCTTTCCCGAGAAGGGGTATAATGATTGAGGCAAAGCCCCAAAATCATTCCAAATAGCGCAGTGAAGCGGAAGGAGCAGCGGAGGATGAGGAAGCGCGGACGAGCCGCCAAACGCAATGCGTGAAAGCGGTTTTTTCCCTGGTTCCGCATGCGTTCTCGTCCCATAAATTTTTACTCAGTATAACATAACGAAAATAGAAAAGCAAACCGTGTTTTGAACACAGGGGGAAAAAACAGATGATCGATACGAATACCTACACCTTCATCGCCACCGCGGCCTCTGGCCTGGAGGGCGTCACCAAGCGGGAGCTATTGCACCTGGGCTTCGGGGACGCCAAAGCGGAGCTGGGGGGCGTGCGCTTCACCGCCACCTGGCCGGAGGCCTTTCGGGCCTGCCTGTGGCTGGCCACGGCGGACAGGGTGCTGTGGATCTGCGCGGAGGGCGAATGCCGCACCTTTGAGGAGCTGTTTCAGCTGGTGAAGGCCGCGCCCTGGAGCGATGTGCTGCCCCGGGATGCGGCCATGCCGGTATCCGGCCGCTGCGCCCGCAGCCAGCTCATGAGCGTGCGGGACTGCCAGGCCATCACCAAAAAAGCCCTGGTGGAGCACATGCGCGCCGCCTATCACACCCAAACGCTGCCCGAGACGGGCCCGCGCTATCAGGTGGATGTGGCCCTGCATGGGGACATGGCCCGGCTGACGGTGGACCTGTGCGGCGACGCCCTCAATCGCCGGGGCTATCGCACCTGGAACGGCGAAGCGCCCCTCCGCGAGACCGCGGCGGCGGCCTTGGTGCGCCTGTCCGGCTGGCGGGGAGATACGCCGCTGCATGATCCCTGCTGCGGCACGGGCACGCTGCTTATCGAGGCGGCCTTTTACGCATCCCACCGCGCGCCGGGGCTCACCCGGGCCTTCGATATGGAAAAATGGCCCCGGGTGGACGCCGACGCGATCCGGAATATCCGGGAGGAGGCCCGGTGGCAGTACGACCCCGGCCTGATCCCGCAGATCCGCGGCAGCGACATTGATCCCGAAGCCCTCAAGCTGTGCCGCCGCCATATCCAGCAGGCCGGGCTGAACGGCAAGATCGACGTGTTCCAGCGGGATCTGCGCGACCTGCAATTGGACGCCGAAAATATCACCTTCCTCACCAATCCGCCCTACGGCGAGCGCCTGGGGGACCGCAAGCAGTGCGAGAGTCTCTATAAGGCCATGAAGCCCCTCATGGCCCGGCATCCCGGCTGCCGCCTGAACGTCATCACCAGCCACCCCGGCTTTGAGCGGGTGGCGGGCATGAAGGCCTTCAAAAAGACCCGGCTGTATAACGGACGGCTGGAATGCGCGTTTATGAGGTTTTGATATGCTGCTGAAACAGGACTTTTATTTTCATGCCATCTCCGCCAACCGCCCGCTGCACATCCGCGTGCCGGACTGGGGAGAGCCGCCCTATCCCGTTATGTACTTCTTCGACGGGCACAATCTGTTTAGGGATGCTGACGCCACCTACGGCAAAAGCTGGGGGCTGGAGGAATACATGGCGCACTGGGACAAGCCCATGATCATCGTGGGCGTGGAGTGCGGCCATATGGGGGACGAGCGGCTCAGCGAATACCTGCCCTATCAAAGCAATTACGGCTGGCTGCGGGGTCACAAAGCCTTGGGCGAAGCCACCATGGAGGGGCTGATCTACGAGCTCAAGCCCTATATCGACAGCGCCTTCCCCACCATTCCCTTCCGGGAGTGCACGGGCATCGGCGGCTCCAGCATGGGCGGGCTTATGGCGGCCTTCGCCCTGGTGCGCTACAACCGCTTCATTTCCAAGGCCGCCTGCCTGTCTCCCGCCCTGGGCTCCGTCAGCGGCATGCTGTGGCACGAGATGAACGCCGCCGACATCAGCCCCGATACCCGGGCCTATTTTTCCTGGGGCACCCAGGAGGGATATGGCAAGATTGAAAACCCCTGGGAGGAGGACAAAAAGAGCTGGCTCTATAAATCCTGCCGCACCACCGCCAACAAGATCATCGCCCGCGGCGGCGCGGCCAAGCTCTATTGCCAGATCGGCGGCCGCCACTGTGAAGCCGACTGGGAACGGCAGCTGGGGATCTTTATGCCGTTTTTGTGGCAGGCGTAAGCGGGGCGGATGCGCTTCCTTGCCAATTCCTGCTTTTATACACTGTCCCATCAAAAAACCCGCCTCCGGCTTTCGGAGGCGGGCATTTTATAAGGCTTTGTTCTTCTTAGTTCTTCTTGGCCTTGATGGCAGCCTGAGCGGCGGCCAGACGGGCGATGGGAACACGGAAGGGGCTGCAGGAGACGTAGTTGAGGCCGATCTCGTTGCAGAACTCGATGGAGGAGGGATCGCCGCCGTGCTCACCGCAGATGCCGCAGTGCAGCTTGGGGTTCTCGCCCTTGCCTAGGGTGACGGCCATCTTCATCAGCTTGCCCACGCCCACGGTGTCCAGACGGGCGAAGGGATCGCTCTCATAGATCTTGTTGCCGTAGTAGGCGGGCAGGAACTTGCCGGCGTCGTCACGGCTGAAGCCGAAGGTCATCTGGGTCAGGTCGTTGGTGCCGAAGCAGAAGAAGTCAGCTTCCTTGGCGATGGCGTCCGCGGTCAGAGCGGCGCGCGGGATCTCGATCATGGTGCCCACTTCGTACTTGAGGTCGCTCTTGGCGTCCGCGATCAGCTTATCGGCAGTGTCCACAACGATCTTCTTGACGAACTTGTATTCCTTGAGCTCGCCAACCAGGGGGATCATGATTTCGGGAACCACGTTCCAGTCGGCATGACGGCCCTTGACAGCCAGAGCGGCCTTGATGATGGCGCTGGTCTGCATGACGGCGATTTCAGGATAGTTGACGGTCAGGCGGCAGCCGCGGTGACCCATCATGGGGTTGAACTCGTGGAGGTCGGCGATGACCTGCTTGATGTAGTTGACGCTCTTGCCCTGGGCCTTGGCCAGCGCTTCGATGTCGGCTTCCTCGGTGGGCACGAACTCATGCAGCGGGGGATCCAGGAAGCGGATGGTCACGGGATAGCCGCCCAGCGCCTCGAACAGGCCTTCAAAGTCAGCCTGCTGCATGGGCTCGATCTTGTCCAGAGCGGCCTTACGCTCTTCCTCGGTTTCGGCGCAGATCATCTCGCGGAAGGCGGGGATGCGGTCGGGACCGAAGAACATATGCTCGGTGCGGCACAGGCCGATGCCCTGCGCGCCGAAAGCGGCAGCCTGCTTGGCGTCCTGGGGAGTGTCGGCATTGGTGCGCACGCCCATGGTCTTATACTTGTCGGAGAGCTCCATGATGCGGCCGAAGTAACCGCTGTTGGGATCGGCGGGCACGGTGGGGATCAGCTCACCGTAGATGTTGCCCGTGGAGCCGTCCAGAGACAGCACGTCGCCCTCGTGATAGACCTTGCCGGCCAGGGTGAAGCACTTGTTCTCTTCGTCCATCTTGATGTCGCCGCAGCCGGAGACGCAGCAGGTGCCCATGCCGCGGGCCACCACGGCCGCGTGGCTGGTCTGGCCGCCGCGGACGGTCAGGATGCCCTGGGAGAACTTCATGCCCTCGATGTCCTCGGGGCTGGTCTCCAGGCGGACCAGGACGACCTTTTCGCCCTTCTTGCCATGCTCAACCGCATCCTCGGCGGTGAACACGATGGTGCCGGCGGCGGCGCCGGGAGAGGCGGCGATGCCCTTGCCGATGGGCTTGGCGGCCTTCAGCGCCTTAGCGTCAAAGGTGGGATGCAGCAGCATATCCAGGGATTTGGCGTCGATCTGCATCAGGGCTTCTTCTTCGCTGATCATACCTTCGTCGATCAGATCGCAGGCGATCTTGATGGCAGCCTGAGCGGTGCGCTTGCCGCTGCGGCACTGCAGCATGTACAGCTTGCCGTTTTCAACGGTGAATTCCATATCCTGCATGTCGCGGTAGTGGTTCTCCAGGATTCCGCACACTTCCACAAACTGCTTGTAGGCTTCGGGGAACTTTTCTTCCATCTGGGAGATGGGCATGGGGGTGCGCACGCCGGCCACCACGTCTTCGCCCTGGGCGTTGGTCAGGAATTCGCCCATCAGCACCTTTTCGCCGGTGGCGGGGTTGCGGGTGAAGGCAACGCCGGTACCGGAGTTATCGTTCAGGTTGCCGAACACCATGGGCATGACGTTGACGGCAGTGCCCCAGGAGTAGGGGATGTCGTGGTCCATGCGGTACACGTTGGCGCGGGGGTTGTCCCAGGAGCGGAACACGGCGCGGATGGCCTCGTACAGCTGCACCTTGGGATCGCTGGGGAAGTCGCTGCCCAGCTGCTTCTTATATTCGGCCTTGAACTGCTGCGCCAGCTCCTTCAGGTCGGCGGCGGTCAGCTCGGTGTCGAAGGTGACGCCCTTCTTTTCCTTCATGGCGTCGATCAGCTGCTCGAAGTACTTCTTGCCCACTTCCATAACCACGTCGGAGAACATCTGGATGAAGCGGCGATAGCAGTCATACACGAAGCGCTCGAACTTGGGATCGGGATTGCCCTTGATCATGGCGGCAACCACGTCGTCGTTCAGGCCCAGGTTCAGGATGGTGTCCATCATGCCGGGCATGGAGGCACGGGCGCCGGAACGGACGGAAACCAGCAGGGGGTTCTGCAGATCGCCGAACTTCTTGCCGTTGATCTCTTCCATCTTTTCGACGTTCTGCATGATCTCAGCCATGATCTCGTCGTTGATCTTGCGGCCGTCCTCGTAGTACTGAGTGCAGGCTTCGGTGGAGATGGTGAAGCCCTGGGGCACAGGCAGACCGATGTTGGTCATTTCGGCCAGGTTGGCGCCCTTGCCGCCCAGCAGCTCGCGCATGGTTGCGTTGCCTTCGGTAAACAGGTACACGTACTTCTTCATGATATTCCTCCTTAAGAGAATAGGTTAACGATGGTTGACGGGCATAGCGAAATACATCCGCGCATGTCCGGACAAGCTATTATACCGAATAATTTCCTTCTTGGCAACCATAAACAGGCATTTTGCCGAAGTTTTTTTCATAAAAATTGGGCGGAAGGAGGGAGGAAATAACAATTAACAATTATTAATGAACAATTGGAGCAAGGCACGCGGCAAACCGGAATTATTAATTCTTTAATTGTTATTTCTTCATTGGGTGATGAGTTTATCGGAATTGAAGCTCAAGGACGTGGTGAACGTGGATACCGGCAAAAAACTGGGCCGGGTGATGGACATCGAGTTTTCCGCCTGCGACGGGTGCGTGCAGGCCATCGTGGTGCCGGGGGATTTCAAGCTGGGCAGCGTGCTCAAGGGGGAAAAGAACGGCGTGGTGATCCCCTGGGAGCGCATCGCCCGCATCGGGGACGACGTGATCCTGGTGCAGCTGCTGCCCGGGGACGAGACAGAAACATGATGTCATTTTTGTCCGCTGGATGCCCTGTTTATGCATGGACTTGCAGGGGCTTTGTGACAAAAATTTCAGAAAATTTTTGCTTGACAGGGCCGTGAAAAGGGGATGCGCGGTGGATAATTTTCCTCAAAAAGTGGGGATAACTTTTGCTATCCACCGGCATTTTCCACCGCAAAAATCGGAAAAGCGGGAAAAATCAGGGGTTTTGGGGCAAAAATCGGTGGATAACTCGGTGGATAATGTGGATATCTTGAAAAAACGCGCCCTGGGCGGTATTCATGCATTGTATCCCGCGGCCCCTGCCGCGGAAGATGCTGGAAAGCCGCGAAAAACGCGCCGGGCGCGGCGGCAGCTCTTGCATAAAAATGCGCAGGCCCTTGGACGGCCCTGCGGAAAATGGGGATAAAGGTGGGGATAATTATGGGAAAAGTCCGGCGGCTGATGTGGGGATTGTTGGCGGTGGCCGTCCTGGGGATGGGAACGGCCCTTCTTTACAAACCTGTAACAACTGCGCCTGCACCCGCGCCCGCGACGCCAACGCCCGCGCCGGGCCCGCTGACCGGCGTGACCCTGTGCGTGGACCCCGGCCACGGCGGCTATGACGGCGGCGCTTACGGGGCCAGCGGCAGGCCGGAGAAGGAAATCAATCTGGCGGTGGCCCGGGAGCTGGCGGAAGCCCTGCAAAATCGCGGCGCCCGGGTGATCCTGACCCGGGACGCCGATACCGCGCTGGCCGACGAGGGCAGGGAGCGCAAGCGCCGGGATCTGCAGGCCCGGGTGGACGCCGCCGAGGCTGCGAACATCTTTCTGTCCATTCATATGAACGAATACCGCACCGCCGCGGAATCCGGTCCCCAGGTGTTTTATCGCCAGGGGCAGGCGGACAGCCGCCTGCTGGCAGGCTTTCTGCAGCAGGCCATGAACGCCGCCTTGGCCCCCGCCAAGCCCCGCAGCGCCCATACCGGCGAATACTACCTGCTGGAGCATTTGCAGATTCCCGCCGTGCTGGTGGAGTGCGGCTTCCTCTCCAACCCCGCCGAGGAGCAAAAGCTGCTGACGGCGGACTACCAGCGCCGGGTGGCGGAGAGCATCGCGGCGGGGGTGGAGGCGTTTGTGGGCGCGGAAAAACCGATGAAAACGGGCAAAAAAGGACGGATCGAATGATTCCGTCCTCAGACTATCCGCAAAGTGCTATTTGGAAACTACGCTTGCAAAGAAGCGCAGGTTGGATGTGCGGAAATTGCAATCCGCAGGCGACGGCGTGTGCGTTCCGCCCTTATACTGATACCCAAACAGAAATTTGACGGGTTCCGTTGAGGGCGCTGCCCTCAAACTCCTGCTGGGGTGGGAGCCCCACCCCAGACCCCGGCAGCGGCGGATATCTCGTGACTTCAATAACAAACAGCTTCCCACTGTTGCTTGGATAACACAGCCCACCGCTTCCGGGCAGCCAGCTTTGCTGGCGTGCTGTGCGCCAAAGCGCACAGCGAAAACCGGCATCAGGCCGGAGAAAATGAGTAAACTCATTTTTCCGGACTGCTGCCGGTTTTCTTCTGCCCGGAAGCTCTCTTAGC
>CACWUV010000068.1 GCA_902764185.1 uncultured Eubacteriales bacterium | reverse complement strand
GACTTTCAAGTTACAGGCGCAGATTGTTTGTAGTTGTTTTCAATCCAGTTCGCCGGGATGGGTCCAGGGCCCAAGCGGGCCCTGGCGCGGGTTTTAGGGCCGCGGAGGCCCTAACGTTTCCCCCTTGCCAATTTCTGTTTACCTGTATCCCCAGTTGCATAGCTCCCAATTGCCGTCGGGAACCCTGCGCACCACAAACTCATAATCTCTGGTCACTTCGCCGCCGATTTCATAATCGTGGAGGCCAATGTCATTGAGATCGCAATAGAGGATCATGCACTGCATGCCCTCGTCGGCGTACCAGTCGGCCTCCTCGTTGCTGCGAATCTCATCATACTTCATATTCAGCAGGTGGGTGCCGGGCCAATCGGCGTAGAGGGCCTGCTCCACCACGTCCATGGCGGCGTTGATCTCATCCTTTGTATAGGTAACGGGGCGATCAATGCTCCGTTCCGCGCCCAGGACATAGCCGTGCTCCCGGTCCACGATCCCCGCGGGCACAAAGCCCATGGCCAGTTTGCCTTTCGCAAAGCCCTCCACCAGCATCCAGGCGTCATAGACGCCCAGGCAATGCACGCTGCTGCCTGCAGACAAGGTGACAACGGCGCTGTTGGTACGGCCCGGGTCGTCGGTTAGGGCGTATTTCTCGGTCAGCACGCCCAGGCGGTAATCCATATCGCCGCTGGTTTTGGTGAAGGGCAATTCCGCATAGGGCTCAAAGGCACCCGGCCTCACGTCCGCTTCGCTGATCCAGCCGAAACGGTGATGGCCCGCCGAAATCTCATAGCTGATCAGCAGCCAGCCCCGCCACCTTCTGTAGGTGGTGATGACGTCGTTGGTGGACACTTTGCCCTTGCCGCCGCCGGAACGGCCATAGCTCTTGCCGGGGCCCTGATACACCGGGTAATATTTATTCGGCTTCCAGCGCTCCTCCGTGCCGTTCAGCTCCCGGACGCGCTCGTTCTCCTCCTGGGCAGATTGGGCGTCGGCCCGGATTTTTGCCACCAGTTCGTCCACCACGGCGTAAAAACCGGTATCCACAGGCCAGGCGCAGGCGTGATGGTCCGCGTCCACGCCGGGCATCCATGCCCACGCGGGATTATAGCCCGCGGTGATTGCATCGGGCGTTACGGTCAGGGTCAGTTCCCAGTCAATGGGCTCCACCCAGGCGTTCAGCTCCAGGCTGTATCCAGCCTCCAGCGGCTTGATAAAAATCTCATAGGAGCGCAGATTCCGGGCGTCCAGCTCCTTTTCCAGCGCATCCCGCAAATAATCGCGGAGCGCCGTGCGCAGCGGACTGTCCGCCGCCGCATCTGTCCAGGCGGCAAGTGCCCCTTCATCATAGCGCTCATATCCGCCGCTTCCGTCGGTGTCCAGGCTTTCTACAGCCAAAACATCGCCCTCCATATGGATGGGATAATTCCATTCCCGACCATCTTCAAAGGAAAGATACAAAGTATCCCCCTGCACCTGCCAGGTGAAATGATCGTCCTGGGCATAGAAATGGCGGGACGGAAACACGGCATAATCCTCGGTGTACAGCAGCTGACCCGTGCCATCGGCATACAGTTCAAAGCCGTCCCCCAGCAGCTCCCCGCCGCCGATGAACCGCCAGGAACCAGCCAGATCCTCCGCCAGAGCAAAAGAAAACAGCAGGCTCAAAGCCAGCAAAACGGAACAAATTTTGCGCATGCCCATGCCTCCCTTGATGCTTCTGCCTATAAAACGCGGCACGCCGCCTTTTTCTTCCATCATTTTACAAAATTTCATTGACAAACGCAAGCATCCATTGTAGGATAATCCCGTATCTTTTGAGCATTTTATTTTCTGATTGTTCGTATATGGAGGGATTCCGTATGAAAATCCTGCTGAAAAACGCCTATGTGGTCACCATGGACCCGAACATAGGCGTATATACCCGGGGCGGCGTCATCGTGGAGGACGACCGCATCCTGTCCGTGTACAGCGGCGAAGCGCCCGCGGGAGAATATGACGAAACCGTCAACTNNNNGCAAAATACTGATGCCGGGCCTCATCAACACCCACGTGCACACCAGCCAGCAGCTGGGCCGCGGCCTGGGCGACGATGTGAACCTGCTCACCTGGCTGCATGACCGCATCTGGCCCTACGAAAGCAGCATGACCGAAGAGGACAGCTATATTTCCACCCTGCTGTGCTGCGCCGAGCAGATCAAGGCGGGCACCACGGCCTTTGCCGAGCCCGGCGGGCAGTTCGTCTCCGGTATGGCCCGGGGTGTGGCCCAGGCGGGCATCCGGGGCAAATTGGCCAACAGCATCATGGACTGCGGCGAAGGACTGCCGGCAAATTGGGTGCACAGCACCGACGAGGAAATCGCGCGCACGGTGGAGGACATCAAGAATTTCCACAACACCGCCGACGGCCGCGTCCAGGTGTGGTTTGGCCTGCGCACCATCTTTAACAACAGCGACGAACTGATCCTGCGCAGCAAGGAAATGGCCGACCGCTACGGCGTGGGCGTGCACATGCACGTGGCCGAGGTGAAGGACGAGGTGGAATACCTGAAGGCCAAGATCGGCGTGCAGACCGTGACCCACCTGAACGACCTGGGCGTGCTGGACAAAAACTTTCTGGCCGTGCACACGGTATGGCTCACCAACGAGGAGGTGGGCATGTTCAAGGCCCACGATGTGAAGGTATCCCACGACCCCGCCGCCGCCATGAAGGTGCTGGGCTTTGCCAAGGTGCCCCGCATGCTGCGGGAAGGCATCTGCGTATCCATCGGCACAGACGGCGCGCCCTGCAACAACCGCATGGATATGGTGGACGAGATGTGGCTCACCAGCCTGATCCACAAGGGCTGGCGGCTGGAGCCGGACGTGGTGAAGGCACAGGAGGTGCTCACCATGGCCACCATGAACGGCGCGAAAGCCATTCTGGAGGAAAAAAACCTGGGCAGCCTGACCCCGGGCAAAAAGGCCGACCTGATCGTCATCGATCCCCGGTCCGCCGGCATGCTGCCCTTGCATGACCCCATCGCCAACCTGGTCAGCGCCATGCACAGCGAGAACATCCGCGATACCATGTGCAACGGCAAATGGCTGATGCGGGACCGCCGCCTGCTGACCATCGACGAGGACGCGCTGTACACCGAGGCCCAGCAGCGGGCCGACGCCATTCGCCGGCGGGCAGGCATAGCACTGCCCAGCCGCTTTCCCCTCCAATGAGCGCCTGGTATGACGGGCGGGAAGCGCTGATCGCGGACATTGTGGATTTCCGTCCCTGGAACGAGCAGGAGGAAAAGGACCGCGGGCTGATCCTCCACGCCCTGCGAACCAACGAGGATATTTTTACCCGCCAGAACACCCTGGTCCACATGACGGCCTCCGCCTGGGTGGTGAACCCCCAAAGAGACAAGGCGCTGATGGCCTGGCACAACATCTACCATTCCTGGAGCTGGCTTGGCGGCCACGCCGACGGCGATACCAACCTGCTGGCCGTGGCCCTGCGGGAGGTGCGGGAGGAAAGCGGCATCCAGCGGGTGCGCCCGGTGCTCACCACGCCCTTCTCCCTGGAATCCCTCACCGTGGACGGCCACGAAAAGCGCGGGCAATACGTGTCCTCCCACCTGCATCTGAACGTCACCTATCTCCTGGAGGCCGACGACAGCCAGCACACCGCCGCCAAGCCCGACGAAAACAGCGCCGTGGGCTGGTTTTCCCTGGAGGAAGCCGTGGCGGCCAGCAACGAGGAATGGTTTCGGGAGAGGATATACAGCAAGCTGAATGAAAAGCTGAAAAGGCTGTGATCCTGATTTCAAATTGAATACAGACAGTTAAAAACGAATTTTTATTAGAGTCTGTTTCTAAAATGAGGAATGTGCAGTTTATCAGCTTGCAATTCAAGGCGCTTTGACGATGGTTTACTGTCGGTAAATCGAGGAAAAGCAACGCGGAAGTGCAGGCTGATATGCCGAAAATGCATCTTCCCGAATTTAGAAACAGGCTCTAGTTCGTGCAAGATCCTTCGACTGCGCTTTCACTCCGCTCAGGATGACATTGGAAGGAAATTTTCTCCTTGCTTATTGACTGCAATTGCAGCATTAATTGCCAATAAACAAGAGAAAACTCTCCAACGATGTCATCCTGAGCGAAGCGTAGCGGAGTCGAAGGATCTTGTTAACTATCTTTATCCGTTCTCTCCCACTCCGGTATCCACCGGCAGGGGTTCCGTTCCGCTGCCGTCCAACTGCTGAACATCCACACACACGCCGTCCGCGTCCAGGGTCACCAGGTAATCGGACAGGCCGCTCCATTTGCCGCGGAAGCGCACGGTGCTGCCGTCGACCTCGGGATCTTCATAGAGATTGGCATCCCAGACGGGCGCGGTGCTGTCAGGTTCGTCCATGGTCATATCGCCAAAGGCGTGCACCACGGCGTTGCAGGCCAGATAAACCGGGCCTTTCTCCGCCAGGGTCAGGCGGCTCCAGGTGCGCTCCAGGGTATAGATGCGGTAGCTGGGGTCCACGTCGTAGTTGTCGCTGGCAAATTGCAGCACCCGCAGCATTTCGCTGGTTTTGGCGTCGATCTCCGTCAGCAGGGAAGATGGGAAATTCTCGTCCCAGCACAGCAGGCGCAGTTTCCAAACGGGGTGCGGCTGGGCGTCGATGAGCACGGCGCAATGGACTTCACCGTTGCGCAGGCCCACGCCCTGGAAGGCGATCTTTTCCGCGTCGGCCCGGGTGATCAGGCCGTCGCCTTCGGGGATGTACTCCGTGGCCTGCAATACTTTGCCCTCCAGGGTGCTGGCCTCCAAGGCTTTCGCCTCCCGGCCCAGCTCCACCCAGCGGTCCTGCGTCCATTCGCCATAGGCGCCGTAGGCGGCGGTATAGCGTTTGACGATGGTATCGGCGGTGATGGGGCCGACGTCTGCCTGCTGTACCTGCACCTCGTGCGTCGCGTCGTTGACCGTGGTGGCGCAGAAGCCCCAGTCCTTGGTCTTGCTGATGAAGTTCACCGTCCAGTTCAGCTCGGCGTCCGGGCTGTTGGCTCCCCTTTGATGGACGAATACGCGATATTTGCTTTCGTCCTCCAGGGGCGCGTCTG
Organism: uncultured Eubacteriales bacterium; assembly: GCA_902764185.1. Classification (GTDB taxonomy): domain Bacteria; phylum Bacillota; class Clostridia; order Christensenellales; family Aristaeellaceae; genus SFMI01. The sequence continues at coordinate 20,620 of CACWUV010000068.1, read as the reverse complement.
CGCCCGTCTGCTTTCGAATGCCTGCCGCGGCCAGATGGATGGCCTCGGCTTCCGTCAGGGTGAATTCCGCGGGATTTTTCTGCGGTTGGGCGATCTGGGGCGTAATGTCCGCCACCGTCAGCAATTCGCCCGCCCGGGTCAGAGCCGCCACGTAGCCACGGGCGATTTCTCTCCCCTTGCTGCTGCAATGCATGTACCAGGCCGCGCCGTCCGGGTCGTCGGCGTGGTACTCCACATACACTTCGTATGCTTCCCGATCGTCCAGCGGCAGATCTTCGCCGTACCGTTCCTTTATGGCGGCGATCATCCGGGCCCGGGCCTCCTCCTCGGTCAGATCCTCCGGGCCGGGCAGCTCCTCATGCACCGACTGGGCAAAGCCGATCTGCACCATGACCTGCTGGAACCAATGCCGCTGAGCGATGGTCCATTGGCCATAGGTGCCGCCGAAGGCCTGACGGCACACCGCCATGATGGCTTCCTCCTCGTCGTACCCCTCGCCCTCGCGCAAGGCCTGCATGATCTGATCGTTCTCGTCCAGGTCGATGCCGTTCTCACTGCACGCCCGAATGAATTCCGCCAGCTCTTCCGGCGAGAACTTGGTGTTCACCCGCCAATCGCTGTCATTGCCCTGGGCCAGGGGCACGGCCTTTTCCTCCACCACCTGCTGGGCGGAGAGCAGCGCCGCCGCCAGTGCGCCCAGGGAAAGCAGCGCCAGCACCACGGCCAAAACCAGGCCCACAGAGATTTTATGCTTCATTTTTTGTCCTCCCGTCGCGTATTCAAAGATCCTTTGCTGCCGGGAGGGCGTGACGGTCAGACCGGACAATTCGGCATCCAGCGCCCGCCGGATGTCCTCGCCCAAATGAAGCTGCTTCATCCGTTTTCACCTCCCAACCAGATTTCCCGCAGGATGGCTTCCCCCTTGCGCAGCCGATGATGGGCGGTGGAAACCGGTATGCCCAGCACCTGCGCCACGTCTTGTATGGAAAGCTCCTGCCAGTAATAGAGCGAAATCACCTGCCGGTATTTGTCCGGCAATTGTCCCACGCACAGCGCCAGGGTGTGATCCTGGGGCTGCGTATCTTCAGGCGCAGGCGGCAGCTCCTCCACCGCCTTGCGAAAATCCATATGCCGAAACCATGCGCTGCGTCGGTAATCCCGGCAGGTGTTCACCGCGATGCGCAGCAGCCACGCCTTGTCGTTTTCCACGTGCTTTTTCTCGTATTCCGCCATGTGCCGCCAGGCCTTCAAAAAGGTGTCCTGCATTGCGTCCTCCGCCTGGCTGCGATCGGACAAAATCAAAAAACACGTTTTTAAGAGAGCCTCCGAATACTGCGCGATCCAGCCGCGCAGACGCTCCTCCCGAACACTGCCGGGTACCTCGGCATGTTCCATGTCCGATCCCTCCCTTCACCCTATAAGACGATGCAGCTGGTTATTTCTTCCAATTTTCTGCAAAAAAAGAAAACCGGAGCGAAAACGCCCCGATTTTTCTCATTATTTTCCGATGGATTTTTCATAGGCCGCGATGACGGCCTCCATCACCGCGCTGCGCAAACCGCCCTTTTCCAGGGCGCGGACGCCCTGAATGGTGGTGCCGCCGGGCGAGCACACCTGATCCTTGAGGATGCCGGGATGCTGGCCCTCAAGCGCCAGGCCCGCCGCGCCAACGAGCATCTGGGCGGCCAATTCATAGGCCTGAACCCTGGGCAGGCCACAGGCCACGCCGCCGTCGGCCAAAGCCTCCAGAAAAAGATCGGCAAAGGCCGGGCCGCAGCCGGAAACGGCGCTGCCCGCGTCCATCAGGTGCTCAGGCAGCAGGCAAAAGCGCCCGGAGGCGGAAAGATCGCCAAGGAAGGCATCCAGGATGTCGCCCTGGGTATATTTGTCCTGGGCGTACAGCGTCATGCCCGCGCCGATGGACACCGGGGTGTTGGGCATGATGCGGATGACGGGATAATCGCCGCCCGCCATCTGGCGCACGCCGTCCATGGTGATGCCGGGCGCCATGGTGACCAGGACGTGGCCGGGGCGCAAAGCGGGCTTGATGCCGCCCAAGACCCCCTGCATCATATAGGGCTTGACGCCCAGCAGGATATAATCGGCCTGCGCCACGGCCTCCACGGCGCTGGCCGCGCAGATGCAGCCCAGCGCGTCGGCCAGCCTTTGGGCCTTCTCCGCCGTGCGGTTAAAGAGGATCACGTTTTCGCCGGGCAGCTTTTTGCACAGAGCCTTTGCCAGCGCTCCGCCCATGTTGCCCGTGCCGATGACGGCATATTTGCGCATATTAGCCTCCGATCACGCCGACAGCCACCAGCACCAGCACCACTGCGCCCAGGGCGATGCGATAGAAGCCGAAGACGCGGAAGGAATGGGTGCGGATATACTGCACCAGAGCCCGGATGGCCACCAGGGACACAATGAAGGCCAGGACAAAGCCCACGCCCAGGATGGCGGCCTCGCCGCCGCTCAAGCTGTTGCCGTGGGTAAAGAACTTTAAGCACTTGATGCCGCTGGCCCCCAGCATGGTGGGGATGGCCATAAAGAAGCTGAACTCCACCGCCGTGGCGCGGCTGAGGCCCAGCAGCAGCGCGCCGATGATGGTGCTGCCGCTGCGGGAGGTGCCGGGGATCAGGGCCAGCACCTGGAAGCAGCCGATCAAAAAGGCCGTGCGGTAGCTGAGCTGCTGCATGCTGCCGATGCGGTGGGCGTGCCTGCCCTCCTCCGCCCGGTCCAGCAGCAGAAAGACGACACCGTAGACGATGAGCGCGATGGCGATGATCACCGGCCCCTCCAGGTGGGCGTCGATCCAATCGTTAAATACCACGCCGATGAAGCCGCTGGGGATGACGGCCACGATGATCTTGAACCACATCTCCCAGGTATCCCGCTTTTCCTGGCGGGTTTTGGAGGGAGCAAAGGGATTGAGCCGGTGGAAGTACAGCACCACCACCGCCAGAATGGACCCCAGCTGGATCACCGTGTCATAGAGCGGCCAAAAATCCTCCCCCACGTTTTTCAGCGGCAGCAATGCGTTAAACAGCATCAGGTGGCCGCCGGAGCTGATGGGCAGCCATTCTGCGATACCCTGGATCATGCCCATCAGGGCGGATTTGATCAGATCAAACAGCAAATTTCAGCCCTCCGTCAATGATTTTCCAGCCGCTCCAAGGCAGCATAGATGGTTTCCAGCTCCTCTTCGCTGCCGTATTGCAGGATCACCCGGCCCCGCTTGGCGCTGCCCGTCAGGGTGGTGCGCACGCCCAGCACATTCTGCAGGCGGCTGCGCATATCCTCCAGCTCCAGCGGCAGCGGCTTCTTTTCGGGCTTGGGCGGCAATTCCGCTGGCGCGGCGGCCAGCTTTTCAGCCTCGCGGACGCTGAGCCCCTCCCGGATAATGCGCTCCGCCAGCGCCAGCTGGGCGCGCTCGCCCTCCACGCCTGCCAGAACCCGGGCGTGACCGGCGGACAGGCGGCCGTCCTTCACCATCTCCTGGATGGTCTCAGGCAGCGTCAGCAGGCGCAGCAGATTGGCCACCGCGGGACGGGAACGGCCCACCCGCTTGGCGGCCAGCTCCTGGGTATAGCCGCAGCTTTCCATCAGATCGCGGATGCCCGCGGCCTCCTCAATGGGGTTCAGGTCCTCCCGCTGCAAGTTTTCGATCAGCGCGGCTTCCCGGCGCTCCTGTCCGCTCATCTCCCGCACGATGCAGGGCACGGTGTCCAGACCCGCCATGCGGGCGGCCCGGAAGCGGCGCTCGCCCGCCACGATGCGGTAGCGGCTGCCCTCGGGCGTCACCAGCAGCGGCTGCAAAAGCCCGCTTTGCCGGATGCTCTCGGCCAGCGTTTCCAGCGCTTCCTTTTCAAAAACCCGGCGCGGCTGATCGGGATTGGGATCAATATCGCTCAGGGAAATCTCCGTTGAGCCCACAGGCGCATCGCTTTCGGGCAGCAGGATATCCAGCCCGCGGCCCAAGCCTTTTTTGGACGCCATTTTGCCTCCTTCGGGCAAAAGCCCGTTTTACCATAAAATGCTTGCCAGGCTATTGTATCATATGAAGAGGGTTTTATCAAATGAAACAAAGCGTGAGATAAGATCCTGCTGGCCTTCGGCCAGGGCAAAGCAAACGACTTCGCCTGCGCTTCGCTCAGGATGACATCGTTAGGCAGTTTTTCTCTTGTTTATTGGCTGCTTTTGTTGCATTTTCAGCCAAAAACCAAGGAATAATTACCTTTCAATGTCTTCCTGAGCGGAGCGCAGCGCAGTCGAAGAATCTCGCTTTCTCTATTACAGGATCGCCACGTCCTTCATCATCAGGCGTTCTGGGCCTTCATAGGCGCCCTCCACGCAGGTTTGGGCCGTCAGGCGCAGATGGGCCAGCACGTCGCTGAGCTTGGCGCTCATGGTGATGCCGGTGACGGGGCGGGTCTCCTTGCCGTCGAAATAATAGGCCAGGCGGATCTCGCCGCCGATGTAATCGTTATACAAATCCAGCTGCAAGCCGGACAGGGAAGCGGCCTCGATATAAGGCGCGGCCTGGATCTCCGCCTCCGTCAGGCTGCCTGCGGACAGGCTGATGTTCATGGGCAGATCGCCGCTGGGAGCTTCCACGCCCAGATACTGGCCGAAGCGGCTGGAGCCGTAATTGCTCTTCACCACGCCGTCCTGCAAAATGCAGGTATCGGTCAAGGCCATGCCGTCGCCGTCAAAATAGCTGCTCTTTTCGCAGCCGGGCAGGATGGATTTGAGGGCGAAGGTCAGCTTGTCCCCGTCGCCGCCCGCTTGCAGGTCATCCCCCACCTTGTGCAGATTGGCATGGGAATAGACGGAGGCGTAATTGACGTCATAGGCCAGATCGGCCAAGAGGCTGTGGATCTCCTGGGGACGCAGCAGCACGTTGACGGTGAGAGGCGTCTGCGGCTTGACGGCCAGAGAGCGGTCACGCACCTCCCGCATGCGGCGGGCGATCTCGGCGGTGACCTTCTCAGGCTCAAAGCTGGTGAAGCGGTGATCCTCGTAGAGCTCCACGCTCTCCTTTTCGGTGGTGAAGGTGGGGATGGCCTCGATCATCACCCGGCAGACATGCTGCTTTTTGTCGATGCCGCGGCTGTTTTGCACATGCACGGTATCCCGGTAGAGGAAGATTTCGCAGGCGTTGATGGAGCCGCCCGGCAGGGTGTCCGCCGCGAACACGGCATCCGCGATCTGACGGCCCAGGGCCTTCATATCGGCGGTGTCCATGTTGGTGGGCAGGCTGACCTCCAGCGCGCCGCCCCGGGGCAATTCATAGGGCTCATTGAACACCAGCCGCGCCCGGTCGGCGGCGGCCTGGATCTTCTTTTTCAAGTCGTCCGCCGTCATGGAGCCATACACGCTGAAGGTGGAATCTCCCCGCTTGCCGTCATGGTCCACATAGACGGTCACCTGGGTGGTGACGGTGTCCGTGGCGCGAACGGTTTCCAGGTTTTTGTGCACAAAGAAGAGCTCATAGCTTTCCGTGGCCGTTTCGCTGACGCGCCAGCCGTCCAGCCCCGCGCCTTCCAATAAACGTTTCAGATCGCTCATCCCAGTTTCACCCTCACTTTCAGGTTGGAGCCGCCGTCGGAGACGCGCACCCATTCCTTGTAGCCCTTGCCGCACATGCCGGAGCCGATGACCTTCCAGTTATCCGACACCATGCTGATGGATTTGAGGAGGTCGGGCACCGAGCCGCTCATGACCACGGGGGACACATAATGGTCGGTCAGCTTGCCGTCCACGATCTCGATGCCATATTCCGCCGTGCACTGGATCTGCCAGTTTTTGGGGTCCTCCATGCCGTTGTTGGTTTCAAAGAGCATGTAGCCGTGCTTGACGGAGGCGATCATATCCTCCAGCTTGTCCTTGCCCGGCTCAAAGAAGGTGTTGGTCATGCGGGCATAGGCCTTGCGCTTGTAGCTGTCCCGGCGGCCGTTGCCCGTGGGCACGGTGCCCAGCTGGGTGGCGCTGGCCAGGTCGCTGAGGCCCGCGGCCAGGATGCCGTCCTTGATGATCTGGGTATCGTGGGCCAGCACGCCGTCGTCGTCAAAGAAATAGCTGGCCACGCTGTGGGCGGCGGCGGCGCCGTCGTGCATATTGGTGATGGGGCTGGCCACGTACTGGCCCACAAAGTGCTTGGCCAGGGCGCGGTCCTTGACAAACTGGTCCATCTCCACCCCGTGGCCGAAGGCTTCATGGGCGATGAGGCCGCTGATGGAGCTGTCGGTGATCACGTCATATACGCCGGGCTCGATGGGCGTGGCGCGGGTGAGATGGCGGGCCAGGTCGATGACGTCGTCGGTGTGCTTTTTCAGGTTTTCGATGATCAGGCCGATGTGATCCTCGCCCTCAACGTGGCGGGCCTGCACCAGCTTTTCATCGTTATAGACCACCATCAGATAGCCGTTGGCCCAGCCGTAATGCTGGCTGAGCTCCCGGTTCCGGGAGACAAAAAGCTTGGAGACGGTGTAGGGCTGGATCATGACCATGGCGTTGAGCACATGCTGGGGGTCCTTTTGCAAAAGCTCCTGGGAAAGCTCCCGGCACAGGGTCAGCAGCTGCCCGTCGGTGTAATCGGCAAAGTCCGACTCCCGCACGAAGTCCTTTTTCAAAGGTTCGTCCGCCAGCGCGGCGGTGGAGATCATGCGGCCTTTCAGGCTGTCGTCCACCTGCACGGCGGATACGATCTTTGCGGCCAAGGCTTCCTTGTCTCCGCTGATATCGTCCAGGGAATACTCAAAAAAGCTGCGGCCGTCGTGCATCTTGACCACAAAGCCGCATTCCCCCCGGCCGTCCTGCACGGCGGAGCTTTTGCGGTCGGCGCGGATCACGGTGGCGCTGACGTCTGTGCCCAGCACGCTGACAAAGGCAAAATGCTTGCCGAGCGCCTGCACCAGCGCGCGGCAATCCTCGCGCTTGCTGTTCAGATACGCGGAAAAAGGCATATCGATTTCCTCCTTTTAGAACATTTCGATGATGGCGTCCCGCTCGGCGCCCACGGAAACATACTTGATGGGGCAGCCGACGGCCTTTTCGATGTAGAGGATGTAATCCAGGGCTTCCTTGGGCAAATCTTCCTTTTTGCGGCAGGCGCTGATGTCGCAATGGAAGCCGGGCAGATATTCATAGACGGGCTTGGCGGCGTTCAGCTCGTCGATGCTGGCGGGGAAATCATCCCGGCGCTGGCCATCCACCTCGTAGGCCACGCAGACGGGAATCTTGTCCATATAGCTCATGACGTCCAGCTTGGTCAGCGCCACGCAGGTGCAGCCCTGCATGCGCGCGCCGTAGCGGCTGGCCACCACGTCAAAGCCGCCCACCCGGCGGGGACGCCCGGTGGCCGCGCCGTATTCGCCGCCGGCCTCCCGCAGCGCGTCGGCCTCGGGGCCGAACATCTCGCAGGTGAAGGGGCCTTCGCCCACGCAGCTGCTGTAGGCCTTCATGATGCCGATGCTCTCATCCAGCCGGGCGAAGGGAATGCCCGCGCCGATGGGCGCGTAGGCGGCCAGGGTGGTGCTGGCGCTGGTGTAGGGATAGATGCCGAAATCGATGTCCCGCAGCGCCCCCAGCTGGGCCTCGAACATGATGGACTTGCCCGCCTGGATGGCTTTGTCCAGGTACACGGTGGTATCGCAGATATAGGGGATCAGGGGACGGCCATACTTTTCCAGCCAGTCCATCATGGCGTCCAGGGCGATGGCCTCATGGCCGTAGCCCTTTTCCACAAAGAGGTTTTTCCACTCCAGCAGATCGGAGAGCCGCGCCCGCAGGGTGTCCCAATGCCTGAGATCCCCCAGGCGCAGGGTCTTTTTCATATATTTGTCGGCGTACACGGGAGAGATGCCCCGGCGGGTGGAGCCGAACTTCTTGTCCCCCAGGCGATCCTCCTCCAGGATGTCCAGCAGCTTGTGATAGGGCATGCAGATGGTGGCCCGGTCGCTGAGCAGCAGATGGCCCGGCTCCACGGCAATGCCGCCCTGGCGCAGACGGTCCATTTCGCCGTTCAAGTGCTCCAGGTCGATGACGATGCCCGGTCCCAGGATGTTGACGGTCTCATCCCGCAGGATGCCGGAGGGCATCAGGTTCATGACAAACTTGCCCTTGTCGTTGATCACGGTATGGCCGGCGTTGTTGCCGCCCTGATAGCGCACCACGATGTCATAGCGGGCGGAAAGCAGATCCACCATGCGTCCCTTGCCCTCGTCGCCCCAGTTGGTTCCCACAATCGCTGAAAGCATCTTTTTGTTCCTCCTATATTATACGTCGATCCGCGCTTCGGCCTCGGGAGCAGTCCCGTTGGCGTCCAGCACCGGCTGAATGTACTCTGTCAAAAACTGATCGCATTGGCGGGTGGCCATGCCTGTAAAGGACGCGGGGTCCAGCAGGCCGTTTAGTTCCTCCCGGGTCAGGCCGAAGGCCTCGTCCCCCAATATGCGGTCCAGCAGATCGTTTTCCCGTCCGTAGCGCTTCACCTGCTCCGCCGCCGCCATGCTGTGCTGGCGGATGTGCTCGTGCAGGCTTTGCCGGTCGCCGCCCTTATGGGTCACGCAGTACATGAGGATGTTCTCCGTGGCCATGAAGGGCAATTCCTCCTGGAGATGCCTGCGGCACACGGCGGGATACACCTGCATCCCCCGGGCCACGTTGATCATGAGGTTCAATATGGCGTCCGTGGCCAGGAAGGCTTCGGGAATGCTGATGCGGCGGTTGGCGCTGTCGTCCAAGGTGCGCTCCAGCCACTGGCTGGCGGCGGTGACGGCGGCGTTCTGCAGATCGCAGATCACATAGCGGCTGAGGGACGCGATGCGCTCGCACCGCATGGGATTGCGCTTATAGGCCATGGCCGAGGAGCCGATCTGGCCGCTTTCAAAGGGCTCGTCCACCTCCTTGAGATGGCACAGCAGCCGCACGTCCCCGGCAAACTTGGACGCGCTCTCCGCAATGCCGCAGAGCACCTGCAGCACGGCAAAATCCACCTTGCGGGTGTAGGTCTGGCCGCTGACGGGCTGGCAGGCGGCAAAGCCCAGCTTGGCGGCGATCTTCCGCTCCAGCTGCTCCACCTTTTCGGCATCGCCTTCAAAAAGGCTGAGGAAGCTGGCCCCGGTGCCGGTGGCGCCCTTGCAGCCCAGCAGCTTTAACTGCGACAGCTGAAAATCCAACTGCTGGAGATCCATCAGCAGGTCGTTCAGCCACAGGCAGGCGCGCTTGCCCACGGTGGTGGGCTGGGCCGCCTGAAAGTGGGTGAAGGCCAGGGTGGGCTCGTCCTGATGCTGCCGGGCAAAATCGGAAAGCGCCCGGATGGCGCTGACCAGCAGCTTTTTGATCACCAGCAGGCCGTCCCGCAGGTTCAGCACGTCGGTGTTGTCTCCCACGTAGCAGCTGGTGGCGCCCAGGTGGATGATGGGCCGGGCCGTGGGACAGCAATCGCCGAAGGTGAGCACGTGGGCCATCACGTCATGGCGCACCTTGTGCTCATACTGGGCGGCCTTGTCAAAATCGATGTCCTCCAGGTGGGCGCGCATTTCGGCAAGCTGCTCCTCGGTAATGGGGATGCCCAGCTCCTTTTCGCTCTCGGCCAATATCAGCCACAGCCGCCGCCAGGTGGAAAACTTGCGCTGATCGGAGAACAGCCGCTTCATTTCGTCGTCGGCGTAGCGTCCGCACAGCGGGCTTTGGTAAAACTCATGCATCGCTTTTTCTCCCGTCATAGATCCGCGTAGAAATTCTTTTGCTTTTTCCGATCCGGATCGATGTATTGCAGCTCCATTTTATCAAAATGGACGGACTCCACAAAATGCTCCGGCAAAAAGGTGGTCAGGCCAAAGCTGTCCCAGTCCCGCTCGTGCCGCGGAATGATCACCGGCCGCGCGATGTCCAGGGCGTGACAGATCTCGTCCAGGGCTTCCTGCCAGGTTTCATAGGTGCAGGGCGCCGTGCGGCTCTCGATGATCTTATTCTTTTTGATGATGCGGACCCAAAGCTGACCGGCCATGGCGCACCTCCTTCGATTGGATTACATGCCATTATAGCATAAGAAGAAAAAAAAGCAAATGAGAAAAGCGATGCCAGGCGCAGGAAAACAGAAATTGGCGGGGAGCCGTTGGAGGCCTCCGCAGCCTCCAAACCTCTGCGCCAAAGGCCCGCCTATAGGCTTGACTTGTCAAGCGCTCCAGAAATACGCCGCAACACAAAAGATGACCGGAAACGAGCAAGCTCGATCCGGTCACTTTTGCTTATGCGGCTATGCTGCTGACACAGCATTGACGGCTAAAGCCGTCATTTCTGGAGCGGGAACACATCGAAGTTTGGCTTACAACGCGTGCAAGTCTGGGGTCGGCATGCGCAGCAGGCCGAGAATCGCGCAGCGATTCCGAAAAAGGCGGCTGACGACAGATCAAGCTTGCTTGTATCTGACGGCAGATGTCTTTTTCATTGCCCCAGACACCTCTTTGCTGCTACCCCATAAGTTAAACTGGCGGAAATTGCTCGAAAGTGTATTCAAGCCGGTTCGCCAGGATGGGTCCAGGGTATGAAATACCCTGGCGCAAGTTTGGGCCGCGGAGGCCCAACGGAACTCCTGCTCATCACAATTCGGTATGTCAGCGGGTGTAATCAGCCTTCCCCAATACTCATCTTTTTCAGCACCCCGCTGGACTTCAAAGCCGGCAGCACGGCATGATAGAAAATTGGGGCCGCCACGATGGCCGCGGCCGCGTTGATGATGGAGGCGGGAAAGCGGCTGACCATGCCTGCCCAGCCGTACATGAGCAGGCTTTTGAGCATATACAAAGCCACATAGGTCAGGGCGCCCGCCACGGCGGCGATGACAGCCCCCAGCTTCATCCGCTTGATGTGGGGCACGCGCATCAGCATGCCGCACACCCAGGCCATGGCGAACTTGCTGACAAAGGTAATCAGCACGTTCAGGGCGTCGTAGCCGCCGCCGAAGGCGTCATAGAGCGCGGAGCCCAGGCCCGCCGCAAAGCCGCCGGTAACCGGTCCCAGCAGCATGCCGCAGAGCAAACACACGGCGTTGGCAAAATGCACCTTGGAGCCCAGCGGCGGAAAGCGGAACAGGGTGACGATATACACCATGGCCGCCATGACCCCGGCAAAAATGATGTCCAGCAATCGAATCTGGCTTTTCTTCATCCAAAATCATCTCCATTTCCGTCCTTGACGGACTGAATGGACATAGTATATACTGATTTTGGACTTATGAAAAGTACCAAATCAGGAGAAAATAATAAGGCCAGATGAAGACGAAACCGAAATATTTGAAGCTGTACGAGCACATGCGGGAGGAGATCACAGGCGGCACCTGGGCCTATGGGGAGCGGCTGCCATCCCGGCGGCAGATCGCCCGGGACCGGGGACTCAGCGTGGTGACGGTGGAGCACGCCTACGAGCTGCTCTGCCAGGAAGGCTATGCCGAGGCCAAGGCCAAGAGCGGCTATTATGTGGCCTACCAGGCGGAGGAGGGGTTCAGCGCCGCGCCCGGCGCGCCCATTCTTCCGCTGCCGCAGGCGTCCATGCCGGCGGAAAACGCCTTTCCCTTTTCCGTATTGGCCCGCACCATGCGGCGGGTGCTGACGGAATATGGCGAAACCCTCCTGCAAAAAGCCCCCAACGCGGGCTGCGAGGCGCTGCGCAGCGCCTTGTCCCGCTATCTGGCCCGCAACCGCGGCATCCGGGCGGAAGCCGGGCAGATCGTCATCGGCTCGGGCGCGGAATACCTCTACGGGCTGGTGGTGGAAATGCTGGGCGCGGATCGGGTGTACGGCATCGAGCGCCCCTCCTATCACAAAATCGAACAGGTGTACCGTGCCCGGGGCGTGCTGTGCGATCTGCTGCCCCTGGCCCAGGACGGCATCAAAAGCGACGCCCTGCGGGACACCGCCGCCTCCGTGCTCCACATCACCCCCTATCGCAGCTTTCCCAGCGGCGTCACCGCCAGCGCCTCCAAGCGCCGGGAATATATCCGCTGGGCTGTCCAGGGGGACCGCTATATCGTGGAGGACGACTTTGAATCGGAATTTTCGCTGTTGCGCAAGCCCGAGGAAACAGTGTTCGCCCGGGCGGATAACGTGATCTACCTCAACACCTTCTCCCGCACGGTCTCCCCCTCCCTGCGCGTGGGCTACATGGTGCTGCCGCCCCGGCTGGTGCCGCTGTTTGCCCAGCGGGTGGGCTTCTACTCCTGCACCGTGCCCGCCTTCGAGCAGTACGTGCTGGCTTCGCTGATCGAAAACGGCGACTTTGAACGGCACATCAACCGCATCCGGCGGCAGAGGAGGAGGGAAGGAAAATAAAAAATGAGGAACTGTTTTTGTTAAGGAATGCATTAAGAAACTGGAATTTGAAAGATAGACAACAAGATCCTTCGACTGCGCTTACGCTCCGCTCAGGATGACAGTGTAAGGTGGATTTTTTCTTGTTTAGTGACTTTATTTGCTGAAAAAAAGCCGATAAACAAAGAAAAACAACCCATCACTGTCATCCTGAGCGGAGCGTAAGCGCAGTCGAAGGATCTATAACTATTCATTGATTAATTTGCTGATAAATTTCTGTTTTCCGGTGTCTTGTTCTAATCAGGCACAATATCAGTTTTCTTTAACATTGCCTATTCCTTCCCCGCCATCTGCCCGCAGGCCTCCGCCAGCATGGTCCGGAAACGCTCCTCCAGCGCGGAAAAATGGTAGCCGGCTGGGAAGATGAGGGCATCCCGCAGGCGCAGGCCGCGATCGGCGCAGGGCCGCTGGGTCAGGCCGTAGCGGGCCAGCAGGGCGGGAGGTTCGGGCGCGCTCCAGGCAAAGGCGGAGGGCAGGCGGCCCAGCAGCTCCCATTGCTGGCGGAAGCCCGCCGCCGTTATCCGCCTGGGATTCTCCGGTCGGTGACGTCCGGCAGGCGCGTCCTCGGGCAAGATCTCGGGACAGGGGGCCAAGTCGGCCAGGGTCACCTGGCGTTTGGCTGCCAGCGGATGGCGCAGAGAAAAGAGCGCCAGGCAATCGTATTCGGCCAACGGCATGGCACTCAGCGCTTTTTCCCGCAATTGGGCTTCAAAATCCTTTTCCCGGGCGGCGTCAAAGCGCGCCACGCCCAGCTGGCAGCGCCCATCCCCCACGTCGCTGAGAACGTCGGCCACCCCCGCCTCCCGCACCCGCACGTCCAAAGCAGCCTCGGAGTCCAGGGTTTCCAAAAAGCGCTCCAGGCACAGGGCCGCGCAGCCGCCATGGGGCAGCGCCAGGCTGAACCGCTGCGCATCGTTTGCCTGAGGCTGACGCAGGGATTCCATCTTGCGCACCTGGGCCAGGACGGCGCGGGCATAGCCCAAAAACTCCCGTCCCCGGGCGGTGGGCACCACGCCCCGGGAGGTGCGGGCAAAGATAGCGAAGCCCATGCTCTCCTCCAGTTCCTTGATGGCTTTGCTCAGGTTGGGCTGGGCCATATACAGGTTTTCGGCGGCCTGGGTGATGGAGCCGCAGCGCTCCACCTCCACGGCATAGGCCAGATGCATCGTGTTCATAGCGGCCTCCCTCAAGGGAAATTTCATATATTATTTGACATGGGCCATGATATTCCTGCATATGGGCTCTTTTTTTGCTTGCCTATGGGCCTCCGCTGGGGTATAATCCCCTGGGAATCATCTGTCGGAGGGATTTATGAATACCTTTGTTTTGATCCTGGAGCTGGTGGGCACGGTGGCCTTTGCCGCCTCCGGCGCCATCATCGCCATCCGCAAAAAGATGGATATTTTCGGCGTGGCCGTGCTGGCGCTGACCACCGCCGTGGGCGGCGGCATCATCCGGGACGTGATACTGGACGTCACGCCGCCCGCCACCTTTCGCAATCCCATCTACGCGCTGACGGCGGCCATCGTTTCCCTTGTCATCTTCATCAAACCCGTGCGGCACTACCTGACCGGCAACCACAAGGTATATCAGCGCACCATGCTGGTGATGGACGCCGTGGGCCTGGGCATTTTCAGCGTGGTGGGCGTCAGCATGGCTTATACGGCCCAGCCCGACGGCGGCGCTTTTCTGGCGGTGTTCGTGGGCGTGCTGACAGGCGTGGGCGGCGGCGTGCTGCGGGACGTGATGGCGGGCGACATGCCCTACATCTTCGTCAAGCACGTATATGCCTGCGCTTCCTTGGCGGGCGCGCTGCTGTGCGCCCTGACCTGGCAGGTGCTGGGACAGGTCTACGCCATGGTGGCCGGGGCGGTCACCGTGGTGATCATCCGTATATTGTCCGCCACTTTTAAATGGAATCTACCCAGAGCAGACTAATTATCCCCCACTTTATTTCTTGTATATTGCATTATTAATAATTAAAATACCACTTGGAGGACATTTTGGAGGACGCGCAGGAAAAACGGTTTTTGGAATTGTTCCGGCGCTATGACGCGCAGGGCATCTATTTGTTCACCCATTTTCTGGATCTGGCGGCGCTGAACACCCTGAGCCGCTGCCTGCCCCGGCTGCCCCGCGCGCCCTGGACGCTGTTTGGCGGTGCGGAGGGCTGCGAGCGCAAAATGCTGCGGCTGGGCAGCGAGGAGGAATGTGGCTATGAAGAGCCTTTCCCCATTGCCTGCGTGCGCATCGCCCCGGCCAGCCTGCAATTTGCCGAAAAGCTGACCCACCGGGATTTTCTGGGGGCGCTGATGAACCTGGGCTTTGAACGGGAATTGCTGGGCGACATCGTGGTGCGGGAGACGGAGGCCTTCCTTTTTTGCGAGGAACGCATTGCCCCCTACATCCAGCAAAGTCTTACCCAGGTGCGGCGCACCACCGTGCGCTGCTCCACGTTGGATACGCTGCCCCGAGGCGATCTGTTCCGGCTGGAGCGCCGGGTGGTGCAATTGACCTCCGTGCGCGCCGACGCCCTCGTCGCCCATGTGTTCAGGCTGTCCCGGTCCGACGCCCAGGCGCTGTTCGCCCAGGGCCGGGTGTTTGTGGACGGCCGGGCCTGCGCCGATACCAGCTATGCGCCCAAGGAAGGCGAGATTCTCTCCGTCCGGGGCTTTGGCCGCATGAAGTATGTGGGCGTGGACAGCCTGAGCAAAAAGGGCAAGAGCAACACGGCGGTGGAAGTGTTTGTGTGATTCCGGTTTTAGAGTCTGTTTCTAATTTAGAGTCTGTTTCTAAAATGAGGAAAAGCAACGCGGAAGGGCAGGCTGATATGCCGAAGATGCATCTTTCCGTTTTTAGAAACAGGCTCTAAACTTTGGATCAAAAGATCCTTCGACTTCGCTGCGCTTCGCTCAGGATGACATTGGCAGGCAGTTTTTCTCTTGTTGGTTGACTGTTTTGATGCAATTTCAGCCAATAAACAGGGAAACAATCTCCTTCCAATGTCATCCTGAGCGGAGCGCAAGCGCAGTCGAAGGATCTTATATCTATTTTTATTTAGTGGTTTTTTTCGTCGTTGTCTTCTTCTTTGTAGAAGCCGAGGCGGTTTTCTTCGCTGCCGTTGTGGTTTTCTTGGCGGCGGCAGTCGTCTTTTTGGCCGCCGTTGTGGTGGTCTTCTTCGCCGCGGCGGTCGTTTTCTTTTTGGCTGCCGTGGTCTTTTTCTTATTGGGATTCTTGATCACGGTGGTGCCAGCGGGCGCGGAGGCGGTGCCGGTGGAGGTGGCGCCGCTGGTGTCGGTGCTGGTCAGGTTGAGCAAACCGCCCAGCAGACCGCCCAGGCCGCCGGAGGAAGCGCCGCTGTCATTATTGGAGGAGGAGGAGCCGCCGCCGAACAAGCCGCCCAGCAGACTGCCCAATCCGCCGCCGGAGGAAGCGCTGCCGCCGCCCAGCAAGCCGCCCAGCAGGCCGCCCAGGCCGCCGCCGGAACTGCTGTTGCCGGTGTTGGTGTTGGTCAGGCTCATGAGCAGAGGCGCGGCCACGGCGATGATCTTGAGCACTTTGCCCAGGTCGATGCCGGTGGATTGGGCCACGGACTGGCTGGCCGCCTGGGCGTTGGTCCCGCCGCTGAGCAGGGGCAGCAGGCTATCCAGCACGCTGCGCACCTCGCCGCTGGAAGCGCCGCTCTTCTGGCTGATCTCCTCCAGAATATCGTTTTCAGGCTGATCGTCCTCGGGCAGATAGGCGATGAATTCTTTTTTATCGGCCATTGTGTGGCCTCCTTTGCTTTTTTCTTCAATTATGCGCCATGACGGGGCGTTCGTCAAGAAAGTTTTGAGAATTTATTGAAAAAGTAAAATTTTCATGTATAATGTGGATATACCGATCTTAAATGAGAATGGAGTGATTGGAATGGCTGAAAAGAAAGAACATAAAATCGTATCCGCCACCACCGGCAACCAAATGACCAAGGAAGAGGCTGCCGCCGCCAACCTGGCCGCTAAGAAGGCCGCCGCGCCCGTGGGCAGCAGCACGCCTTACCGCATCGGCGCCATCGTGCTGTGGCTGCTGGCCATCGGCTGCGAGGTGCTGGCCGTGCTGGTCACCTTTGGCAAGATCGACCTCAAGTTCATCCCCACCCTGTGGCAGATGGTGGCCTTCCTGGTGCTGGATCTGATCTGCCTGATCGCCGGCTCCCAGCTGTGGAAGAAGGCCAACCGCATCAAGCCCGCCAGCGAAAAGAACAAGGTCAAATTCTGGCTGTGGAACAACATGGGCCTGATCATGACCATCCTGTGCTTCGTGCCCTTCATCGTGCTGCTGCTCACCAATAAGAACGCCGACAAAAAGATGAAGGTGGTGGGCGTGGCCTGCGCCGCCATCATGCTGATCATCGGCGGCCTGCTGGGCTATGACTGGAACCCCGTTTCCGCCGAGCAGAAGGAGGCCGCCATGGCCGCCATCACCGGCGAGGTGCTGTGGACCAACAGCCTGGGCGGCAAGGTGTACCACACCCATGAGGACTGCCAGGCCCTGAACCGCACCGAGGAATTGGTGCAGGGCTCCGTGGAGCAGGCCATCGCTGCCAACCGCACCCGTCTGTGCAGCTTCTGCGCCCGCCGCGACGCCATCACCGGCGTGGCCACGGATGAGGTTTCCGAGCAGCTGCTGGAGGAGGTCGTGCCCGAGGTGACCGAGACGGTCCAGGAGCCCGCGGCCTGATAACCCTTTCGCTTTCCCCCGTCCCGCTTCCCGGCGGGACGGATTTTTTTGTATCAAAAAACCGTAAAAAGACCGCAATTATTGTAAAGCTTCCCCTTGACAAATGGCATATGTACCGTTTACAATAAGCAGGACCGGCTGAAATGCGAAGGCCTTTGATGCGCCTTCGCCGATGCTGTTTTTCGATACACATGTTTTGCTTCCTTATTTTCGGGGGAAATTGCCCTTTTGCATGATAAAGCAAGCGCTTCCGCATTGCTATGTTTTGTTGTGTTGCGGGTTAAAAAATTCATGATGTGGCTGATTACAGCGTCAAGCCGTGCAGTTTTGCGCGGTTTTTTTCGTTGGTCGCTGACAAATAATCAAGAGCTTTGAAAAAAACTGAAAGGAAAGTGAGGGAAAAAACGGGTGAACATATTCCTTGCCATCGCGCTTATCATCGTATGCGCGCTCATTGGCGCCTTTGCAGGCTACACAATTGGTTATAACCGCCGCAAGCAAGAGGCGGAAACGAAGATTGGCAGCGCGGAAGAGCATGCCAAAAAGCTGGTGGATGACGCCGCTCGCAAGGCCGGCGAAATCAAAAAGGAAATGGAGCTGGAGGCCAAGGAAGAGGTCCTCAAGCTCAAGACCAAACTGGACGACGAGATCCGCAGCCGCCGCGCCGAAATGCAGCGCAACGAGCGCCGCGTGATCCAGCGCGAAGAACAATTGGACAAAAAGACCGACAACCTGGAAAAGCGCGAAGAGGCCATCAACAAAAAGGCCGAGCAGACCCAGGAGCTTTATGACGAGGCGGAGCAGCTGCGCGACAAGCAGACCCAGGAGCTGGAGCGCATCGCCGGCATGACCCAGGATGAAGCCGAGCAGATGATCATCAGCCGCGTGCAGAAGGAAGCCTACCACGACGCCGCCGCCATGGTGCGCGAAATCGAGGCCAAGGCCAAGGACGAGGGCGAAAAGAAGGCCCGCAACATCATCGCCCTGGCCATCCAGAAATGCGCCGCCGACCACGTGGCCGAGACCACGGTGTCCGTCATCAACCTGCCCAACGACGACATGAAGGGCCGCATCATCGGCCGTGAAGGCCGCAACATCCGCGCATTGGAGACCGCCACCGGCGTCGATCTGATCATTGACGATACCCCCGAGGCCGTCATCGTGTCCGCCTTCGATCCCGTGCGCCGCGAGATCGCCCGCATCGCCATCGAAAAGCTGATCCAGGATGGCCGCATCCACCCCGCCCGCATCGAGGAAATGGTGGAAAAGGCCAAGAAGGAAGTGGACAACCAGATCCGCGAGGCCGGCGAGCAGGCCATCTTCGAGACCGGCCAGCACGGATTGCATCCCGAGCTGGTCAAGCTGCTGGGCCGCATGCGCTACCGCACCTCCTACGGCCAGAACGTGCTGAAGCACTCCATCGAGGTCAGCCACCTGGCGGGCCTGATGGCCGCAGAGCTGGGCGCGGATGTGCAGTTGGCCAAGCGCGCGGGTCTGCTCCACGACATCGGCAAAGCCGTGGACCACGAGCAGGAAGGCACCCACGTGCAGCTGGGCGCCGAGCTGGCCCGCAAGTATCATGAAAACAACGACGTGATCCACTGCATCATGGCCCACCACAACGACGTGGAGCCCCAGACCGTGGAAGCCGTGCTGGTGCAGGCCGCCGACGCCATCAGCGCCGCCCGGCCCGGTGCCCGCCGCGAAAGCCTGGAGAACTACATCAAGCGCCTGGAAAAGCTGGAAGCCATCGCCAACGAGTTCGCCGGCGTGGAAAAATCCTATGCCATCCAGTCCGGCCGCGAAGTGCGCATCATGGTCAAGCCCGAGGACATCACCGACGAAGGCACCAAGGTCATGGCCAAGGAGATCGCCAAGCGCATCGAGCATGAGCTGGAATATCCCGGCCAGATCCGCGTGAACGTGATCCGCGAAACCCGCTGCACCGAGTACGCCAAATAACAAAGCGAAACAACAAGCAAAGCCCCTCCGGAAACGGAGGGGCATTGCCTGTGTAGAAGCAGCAGGCGGCCGGAAGTCCACTCATTAAAAATTTATTAAATATGTGGGGATTTCGATTGACAAAGCAGTATTTATAGGTATAATTGTAAATGACTGGAAACATATTACTTACAAGGAGGAAATCAATCAAATGAAAAAGTTTCTCTGCTTCCTGATGGGTGCCCTGCTGGTGCTGGGCTGCGTAAGCGCTTTGGCCGACAGTCTTCCTGATGTGACGGTGTATGATACTGGAGCTGCCAAAGAGGGCGCTCCTGAAGATTATCCCTGGGTTGATCTTGCGTATATCAAATCCGACGACCCTTTCACCGTGACTGTCGTTCAGACCGGTGAGGACTATGAAAACACCTGGCCCGCCGATATTTATTATAATGACTATTACAACTATTACTATGCATGGGTTGATCAATACATTCCTGATGGGTATTCTGAGGATGTGAACGAAGAGTACACCATCACGATCAGTGGCGAAGGCTTTGATGACATTACCTTTAAGGTAAAGCTGAATGTGAAGGCTTCCGGTAATGATGACGGCGTCTTCACTTATCTTATTGCCAATGATGGCGATGTTAAAGCTTATCCTTCCACCAACGATGATCGGTCTTACGCCAATTATGGTTATGGTATCGCCTATGACGAGAACGGTGAAGAATTTACCTATCGTTATTCTGATGGGGGCCAAAATGTGGACAATTTGAATGGCCGCGAGAATCGTTCCTATGCCAATTATGGGTATGGTGTCGCCTATGACGAGAATGGTGAAGAATTTACCTATCGTTATTCTGATCAGGGCCGTAACGTGTGGAATATTTGGGGCTTCGAAAACCGCGCCTATGCTCCTGGCATTGATACCTATGATGCGAGTGACGCTGAGGTCGATGCTGGCAGCGGTTCTGATGTTTTCGAAGGCGATGCCGGTGAGGCGGTGGAGGAGGTCTCCAGCCCCGCTCTGGACGACACTTCTGCAAAGTAATAGCCCTTTGGGGAAGCCCATGAGGCTTGTCCCATAAAAAAGGAACTGCTTCAAGCAGTTCCTTTTTAATTTTCATCTTTCCCCACGTGGTTTTAATACTTCATAATCAGCGGCACGCCTTTTGCGGCAATTTTATACAGCGGGCTTTCGAAGCGCTTTTTGACGCCGTCCAGCTGGTTTCGGATGTCGATATGCTGGGGGCAGTGCTGCTCGCACTTGCCGCATTTGACGCACAGACCGGCATTGCTGCGCACTTTGCGAAGCGTCGTGCACATGATATATTCCCGCAGGCCGTTGACGTAGCCGTCCACATAGCTGGAATTGTAGATGGAGAAGCAGGTGGGGATATCCACGCCCTTGGGACAGGGCTGGCAGTAGCCGCAGCCGGTGCAGCCCACCCGGGTCTGGGCGCGCATGGCGGCCAGCAGGCTGCCATAGACGGAGCGCTCGTCGGCGGTCAGGGTACCCGGCAGGCTTTCCGAAGCGATGCGGCAGTTTTCCGTCACCTGGCTCATGTCGTTCATGCCGCTGAGCACCACCG